>DASVUF010000315.1:0-30318 GCA_036387195.1 Pyrinomonadaceae bacterium
CACCGCTTCTGGCCCGAGACGAAGCGCGCCGTCGCCGCGCTCGCCGCCCGCGGCGCGGCGCCCGCCGGCCCGCTCGCCGGGGTCGTGCGCGAGGTGGCGCGCGCCGTCGCGTCGGAGCGGAAGGTTGACGAGTCGCTGACGCTGGGCGTCGCCGCCGTCGGGCTGATGAGCTTGCAGCAGGTCGGGCTCGAAGAGTTCGGGCGGACGCCGGGCGAGGTCAGGCTTGACCGCCGGCGCCTGAAGCGCACGCCCGAGGAGGTCTTGCGCGAGCGCGCGAAGGACGCGGGGCAGGGGCTCTTCGGCTTCCTGCGCACGGCCGACAGGCGCTGGACGGTGGTGTGGGACGAGAACGCCGACGACCGGCGCTTCCGCGCCGTGGACAAGCAGGAGGTCGCCTCGGCCGCCGCCACCGACAAGCGCCCTTGGCACGAGGCCGACCCGCGCTGCACGGTGGACGAGGGCCCCATCCCCGTCCAGTGCCGCTCGGCGTCGTGCGGCACCTGCTGGGTCGGCGTGCTCGGCGGCGCCGAGAACCTCTCGCCGGTCGAGTGGCGCGAGCGCAAGATGATGCCGCTCTTCGGCTACGTCGAGACGGACGAGGAGCGCCCGCTCATCCGCCTCTCGTGCCAGGCGCGCGCCGAGGGGCCCGTCTCGGTCGTCATCCCGCCCTGGAACGGCTACTTCGGCAAGCACCTGAAGCGCCGCGAAGAGGGCGCGGCCGAGGGCACGGCCGAGGCGGTCGCGGGCTCCTGATGTCGAAGACCAAGCCAGACGGGGCGTTCGGCGCGGGCGGCGCGCAGGGGCCGCCCGCGCTGCGGCGCGACGCCGGCGGGCGCGTCGAGCCCGCGTCGCTCGCCGCCGTCATCCAGTGGTTCCTCGACTACGACGAGCGCGTCGCGGTCGTGCGCTTCCCGGCCGTCGAGTCGCTCTTCCAGTGGCGGCAGGAGGGGGAGCGGGGCGGCCGCGACGACTCGCTGGGCTTCCAGCGCGCAGAGGACAGGCTGGCCGTCGGCGTCATGCAGGCGCTCGTCGAGCACGACTCGGAGCCGGCGCTCCACGCATGGATAAAGGAGCTGCTCGGCGCGCTCGAAGACGCGCGGCAGACGAACGAGGCGATAGCCGAGGCTTACGGGCTGCGCCCCTCGGGCGAGTCTTCGGTGGTCGAGGAGGCTGGGAAGATTCCCTCGCGGCGCGAGCGCGACGTCTACCTCAACTGCTGCTGGCTGGAGACGCTCTGCACGGCCGAGGCGCGCGTGCTCGGGTGGGCCTACCGCGGGCTCTACGGCCGGGACTTTCACCCGGACAATTTTTAAGGGGCAAGCATCAAGATGTCACAAGAAAGACCCAGCTACACGAACAACTCGCAGACGGTCGTCGTGGACGCCGACACCTTCGAGTTCGAGACGCTCGAAGAGTCGAACGGCCGCGCGACGGTCGTCCGCTTCCAGGTCGAGAACCCGGACGTGCGCGCCGGCGACGTGCTGCTCGTGCTCTCGGGCAGCGAGATACACTTCCACGGCATGATAGGCGCCGTCGAGGACGGCCGCGGCGTCGCCACCGACCGCCGCGGCTCGCTCCTGCCCGCCACGACCGTCCAGTAGGCGCCGTTACGCGGCGTCCCTCCCCAGACGACGCCGCCCGCGCGCGCGGCGCCCCGGCGAAGCGGCCGGACGCGGGCGCCGTCCCCCGTCCCCCCGCGTCCGGCTCGGCCATGGATTAACGCGGGGGCGACTTTAAGCCCCTCACATCTAATCCGCGTTCAACTCAAGACCGTTTCCAAACCCCCGCGCGCCCGGCTCACGTTTACGAGGCGCGGCAGGCGCAGTCGGCGCCGCGCGGCTTTCCGTCCCGGGCGGTTTAGCGGGCGGGCTTCACGAGCCGTCGGTGACTGTGAACTTGATGTCGCGGGCGCTCTCGGCGAGCTTCTGGTCGGAGGAGTTGTAGGCTTCGAGCTGCACGCGGTACTCGCCCTTCGGGAGCGGCTTGTCGGCCGCGAGGCTCGTCGCCTCGACGCGCTGGCCGACGTAGGGCGAGGTGACCGACGAGTCCGAAGGGTAGAGGCTGAGCTTGTAGTAGGCGGCCTCGGGGTACTCCTGCCACTTCAGCTCAAGCCCCTGCGCGCTGACCTTCGAGCCGGCCTTCGGGTTGACGAGCTTGAGGTCGGATTTGAAGAGGTGCGTCGGCCGTACGAAGAGCGTCTTGTCGGCCGCGACCTCGTACCTGGCCGAGCTGAGGCCGGCGATGCCCGTCGTCGCGAAGACGTAGCTCTCGGTGTCGAAGACGCGCGCCATCAGGCTCTCGTAGGTCTTGGGCTCGACGTCGGTGATGACGTACTCGCCGGCCTCGTCGGTGCGGGCCTCGAAGGTCTGGCCCGAGCAGCCGCCGAAGAACTGGTTGAACTTCTCGCACAGCCTGACCTCGATGTTCGGGGCGGGCTTGCTGTTGTACATCACCTTCCCCTGAACGTTGCCCTTGCCGGGCGCGGGCTTGACCTTCTCGACGCCCGTCTCCGGGGCCGGCGTCGGTTTGGCCGCCGCAGCGCCGCCCGCGTTCGCGGCCCCGCCGTTCGCCGCGCCGCCGCCCGTGCCGCCGCCCGTGCCCGCCCCGCCGCCGCCGCAGGCCGCCAGCGAGAGCGCCGCCGCCGCGGCCAGGCAGGCGGACGCCAGCATTCTTCTGCCGAATGTCATGTGTGTGCCTTTCGTCGTCCCCGCCGGCGGCGGGGAAGTCTCTAAGGTGGGACCGCTGTTTGCGGCGACGCCCGTGCGCGCGCCCGCCGCCGGCGCGGACGGCGCGACCGTGCGCGCCCTCAGGCGTCCCTGTGGACCGTGTCGGGCGAGAAGGCGGGCAGACAGACGGCGACGTACTCCGCGCCGCCCTCCTCGGGCGTGCTGTACTGCACCCACTCGCCGCGCCGCGTGATGACGGCCTGCCCCGCGCGCACGTCCAACGTCTCGGCCTCCGTGCGGACGCGCAGCATCCCGCGCAGCACGACGGTGTACTCGTCGAACTCCGGCGTCTGCCCCGGCTCCTCCCAGCCGCCGGGGCTGCGCATCCGCGCGACGCTGACGGCGGCCGTCTCCGTGTTGACGCGGCCGACGTACTCCTCGATGATCTTCGGCTTGTTGCCCGCGGCCTCGATGACCTTGGGCGCTTGAATCAGCTCAGGCACTTTAAAGAGTCTCCTCCGTCTCTCTCTAAAAAAGCGGGCCGCATGATACGACGGGGGCGGCCGAAAAATCACGGCTTAAATCGCGCCGGGCGCGGCGGCCTCCCCGCCCGCCTTCCCCTACCTCATCCAGTTGACGCGGCCGGGGAAGTAGTCGGGGGCGCGGTCGGGGTGGCGCGCGTGGAACTCTTCGTAGAGGGCCAGCAGGCGCCGGTAGCGGCGCTCGGAGGAGGGGAGCGGCCTGTGCGGAATCTCCTGCAGGTGGCGCTCGACCTTCCAGACGTTCCTGCGCGAAAAGCGCCAGTCGTAGCCGCCCAGCTCGTAGAGGCTCGTCAGGCCGTAGCCGGTGATGCGCGCCGTCGAGTCCACGTAAGGGTCGAAGTAGCTGTAGGCGAGGTGGCGCACGCTGCGGAAGACCGGCCGCCGCCCGTGCAGCCCCACGTCGCGCGAGCGCGCGACCGCGCCCCAGCGCCCGCCCTCCCGGAAGACGAAGACGACGTGGTCGAGCTTGTCCTGCGATGCGAGGCTCAGGAGCAGCGGCGGGCGGCCGTGCTGTTCGAGGATGACGGCCGCCGTCAAAGCCGCCTCAAGGCAGTGCGCCTCGCCGCGCCGCAAGACCTCGCGGAAGCCGCGCAGCGACGGCCCCCCCCGCTCGCGGTTGTAGGCGAGCGCGGACAGCAGCCGCTGCACGCGCGCCGGCGTGCGGTTCGCCTGGACGACCCCCCACTCGCGCGCCGTGAACTCACCCCTGCCGGGCGCCCCGCTCATGCCCCAAACGAATAACAAAACCCGCCCCGGAAGGCAAAGCCCCTCCCGCCCCGCGCCCCCGCCCCCGCGCCCCCCGCCCCGCGCGCGGCGGTTTTGCCTTTTGCCTTCAGTTGATGTAAGAGAGATGGCAGAGACGCCCCCGTTCTGTTATCTTAAACGCACGCGCCGGTTTGAAGGGCGCGGGCGTCGGGGCCGCGTCGGCCGCCGCGCCGGCGTTAAAATCTTATCGGGCAAGCAGGGCAGAGTTTTGGTGAGCACAAAAGGTTCAACTTCCCCCTCGAAACCGTTGACTCGCGCTGAGCAGGAAGTGCAGTCGGCGGCCGAGCGTCTGAATTTGCAGACCGAGGACGCGCTGGCGGCCGTCGCCGCGCGCCAGACGCCGGGCGGCGTCCACGAGCTTGAGGCCAGCGCCGACCGGCTCGAACGCGCCGCACGCGACCTCGCCGTGGCGCTCCGCGAGCTGGTCGAGGAGAGGCGGGAGAAGGACAAGCAATTATAGCCGACGGGGCCGCAGGTTAGTCAGACAGCCACAGGAGCGCCGCCGCCGCACACGCATGCCGGCAGGCGCTCCTGTCGTTCGTCGGCTCCGCATTTGTTCACGTGGTCAACAAAGAACGAGCGGGCTCCGAGCCGTAAACCGGGGAGAACGGGGCGACCCTTTTTCGCCGCGGTCGTGACGGCCGCCGTCCCGCGGCTTTAACACAGGAGAATCGTATGGCCGCCATCAAGCAGAGCGTCGCGCGCGAGCACGGGCGCAGGCGCAGCGACACGGGGCTCGACGCCGTCGGCATCCGCCCCTCGTCCGACGTCTACTGGAACCTCAGCACGCCCGAACTCTACGAGGTCATCGCGCGCCGCGGCGAGGCGAACTTCTCGGCGCACGGCGCGCTGCTGGTGGACACGGGCGAGCACACGGGGCGCGCCGCCAAGGACAAGGCCATCGTCCGCGAGCCCTCCTCCGAAGACAAGGTCTTCTGGGGCGAGGTCAACAAGGACTTCCCCAAGGAGAAGTTCGAGCGCGTCCGCGAGCGCATGATGCGCCACGCCTCGGAGCGCGAGCTGTTCGTGCAGGACACCTACGCGGGCGCCGACCCGCGCTACCGCCTCCCCGTCCGCATCGTCACCGAGCTGGCCTGGCACTCGCTCTTCGCCCGCACGATGTTCATCAACGACGACGCCGGGGCCGCGCGGCACGCGCCCGAGTTCACCGTCGTCAACATCCCGAGCTTCAAGGCCGACCCGGCCTCGGACGGCACGCGCTCCGAGACGTTCATCCTGATGGACTTCAGCGAGCGCCTCGTCCTCATCGGCGGCACCTCCTACGCCGGCGAGACGAAGAAGTCGGTCTTCTCCATCCTCAACTACCTGCTGCCGCAGCGCGGCGTGATGTCCATGCACTGCTCGGCGAACGTGGGCGAGGCGGGCGACGTCGCCGTCTTCTTCGGCCTGTCGGGGACGGGCAAGACGACGCTTTCGGCCGACCCCGAGCGCCGGCTCATCGGCGACGACGAGCACGGCTGGTCGGACGACGGCGTCTTCAACTTCGAGGGCGGCTGCTACGCCAAGGTCATCAAGCTCTCGGCCGAGGCCGAGCCGGACATCTACCGCACGACCCGCATGTTCGGCACCGTGATGGAGAACGTCGTCTTCGACCCGGCGACGCGCGTCCCCGACCTCGACGACGCCTCGAAGACCGAGAACACGCGCGCGGCCTACCCGCTGACGAGCATCCCGAACATCGTGCCCGAGGGCTACGCCGGCCACCCCTCGAACATCATCATGCTGACGGCCGACGCCTTCGGCGTGCTCCCGCCGGTCGCGCGGCTGTCGCCCGAGCAGGCGATGTACCACTTCCTCTCCGGCTACACGGCGAAGGTCGCGGGCACCGAGCGCGGCGTCACCGAGCCGCAGGCCACCTTCTCGACCTGCTTCGGCGCGCCCTTCATGGTGCTGCACCCCGGCGTCTACGCCGACCTGCTCGGCAAAAAGATTCAGCAGCACAAGGCCGCCTGCTGGCTGGTCAACACCGGCTGGTCGGGCGGCCCCTACGGCGAGGGCAAGCGCATGTCCATCCGGCACACGCGCGCCATGATTCGCGCCATCCTCAACGGCTCGCTCGCGCGGGTCGAGACGCGCCCCGACCCGGTCTTCGGCGTCCACGTCCCGGCGTCGTGCCCCGACGTGCCCGCGGAGGTGCTACAGCCCCGCGGCACCTGGAAGAACCCCGCCGCCTACGACGAGAAGGCGCGCGACCTCGCGCGCCGCTTCAACGAGAACTTCAGGAAGTACGAGGCCGGCGTCTCCGCTGAGGTGCGCGCCGCCGCGCCGGCGGGCGCCTGACGGCGGCCGTCGCCGGCGTCAACGTAGGAGGGGGAGGGCGGCCACGCCGAAGGTGGCCGCCCTCCCTTTTTTCGCGGAAGCCCGAAGCCTAATTCTTTTTGTCCTTCGCCCCCTCGGCGGGGGGGCCGCCGCGCGCCTTGCTTATCTCGCCGACGACCCTGCCGGCGAGCTTCGGCGCGGCCGCCCCGCCGTCCACGGCCGTGACCTTGCCGGCGGCGAGCAGCACGCCCGTGGCCCTGTCCGTGACCTTGTATGTGAAGTTGAAGGTGAAGAGAGGGCGGTCAACTGCGACAATCAGGTCGGCGACCCCTCGCTTGTCGTGGCCGTCGAGGATGACCAGCCGCCACGCCTCCAACTCTTCGCGCTTGCGCAGCGCGTTCTGGAGCTGCACGGGCTCGAAGTAGGAGGTGTCCGACTCGACGTAGAGCGTGCGCGCGCGGCCGAGCAGCGCGCGCGGGCTGACCGCGGCGAGCCGCGCCGACTCCTCTGCGGCTAGCCGCTCCTCTGCGGCCCTGCGCAACTGCTTCTCCTTCACATCGTCGGCGACGCGCTCCTCGACGCTCTGCGCCGGTCGCACGATGACCTCGACCTGCCGCCGCTGCTGCTGCTGCTGCTGGCGTGCGAAGACGGCGTGGCCCGCGAACGCGAACAGCGCCAACGCCGTCAGCCACCCCAGAATCTCGACAACCCTTTTCACGATAAGCAACCTCCTGCCCTTTCTCTCGTCCCCCGTCAGACCGTTTTCGACTCTCATGACTTAAAGCCCCGCCCGGACTATGGCAACGCGCGTGCCGCCGGGAAAGCGCGGGGAAAGGCTTTGCGGGCGCGTGCGAGGCGCGACATGCGGGGCGGGGTATTCGTCATGTGAAAGAAAATTGCGCCGGCGCGCGAAGGCGACGGCGTCGCCGCCGGCCGCCCTTAAACTCTCGGCGGCGCGGGCGCGTATAAGGGACTTTCGCGCGCGATTCTGGCAAGATAAGGGCGAGATGGCGGAGAGCACGGACAGAGGCAGGTCGGGCGGCGCGCGCGCCGAGGGCGCGGCCACGCTCGACACGGTGGTCGAGACGGTCAGGCGCATCCTGCGCGCCGACACGGCGAGCCTCGCCAGCTTCTCCGAGGCGGAGCGCACCATCACCTGGCTGGCGACGAGCGGCTTCCGCAGCGCGACCTCGGGCGTCGAGATAGTCAACCCGCTGCGCGGCGAGTTTGCCGAGCGCGCCGCCGCCTTCGACGAGGAGACGGACGAGCCCATCATCGAGGTGCGCGGCCTGGCCGGCGACCTGCCCGAGAGCGAGTTCCCGCTCCACAGCGCCGAGGGCGTGCACAACCTGGCCATCGCGCGGCTGCGCGCGCGCGGCGAGAACCTCGGCATCCTCGCCGTCGGCTACCGCGACCACCACCGCTTCACCGCCGAGGAGCGGCAGCAGTTGGAGGGGCTCGCCGACATGGCCGCGCTCGCGCTCGACAACTCGCGGCTGCTCGACACGCTCGGCGCGGCCAAGCGCGTCTGGGAGCAGACCTTCGACGCCATCCCCGACGGCGTCGTCGTCCACGACGACCGGATGCGCGTCGTGCGCTGCAACCTGGCCGCCGCCGAGGCGATGAGCCTGCGCCCGTCCGACGTCGCCGGCATGTCCTGCGCCGAGGCGTTCGCGCGCCTGTTCGGCGAGCGCGCCGCCGCCTACCACATGCGCCCCGGCGCGCCGCGCACGATCAGCTCCTTCGAGCTTCAGGCCGAGGACGGCCGCCGCTACCTCGTCTCCGTCGCGCCGCTTTCGAGTCTTGAGTCGGGGGGCTGGAGCCCGGGGCCCGCGGCCGCGGGGGGCGCGGGCGCGCAGGCCGGGGGGCCGCAGTCGGAAGTCTGCGAAGTCGTGGGCGAGGGGTGGGCGACCCGGCCCGCCGGCGCCGCGGCGCAGACCCCGTCCTCCTGGAGCGTCATCACCTGGAGCGACATCACGACGCTCGCCGAGGTGCAGGAGCAGTTGGCGCGCTCGCGCCGGCTGGCGACCATCGGGCAGCTCGCCGCCGGCGTCGCGCACGAAATCAACAACCCGCTCGCCGCCATCACCACCTGCGCCGAGGCCACGCTGCGCGACCTGAAGTCCGACCCGGCGTCGGCGGCCGCGGCCGAGGCGCGGCAGTGGGACTACTACCTCGAAGAGATTGTCCGCCAGGCGCTGCGCTGCAAGCAGATAACGCGCGGCCTGCTCGACCTCTCGCGGCAGAAGCGCGCGCGCCGCGAGCCGGTCGAACTCAACCGCGTCGTCGCGCAGGCCGCGCAGCTCTTCGGCCGCCGCGGCGAGGAGTCGGGCGTGCGCGTCGAGTTCGCGGGCGACCCGGCCGTCGGCGAGCTGGCGACCGACGAGGCGATGGTGCGGCAGGTCATGGACAACCTGCTCGCGAACGCGCTCGACGCGGCGGGCGCGGGCGGCGCCGTGCGCGTCTCCACCGTGCTCGACGGCGAGCGCGTCCGCGTCGAGGTCGAGGACACGGGCCCCGGCATCCCGCCCGAGACGCTGTCGCGCGTCTTCGACCCCTTCTTTACGACGAAGGACCCGGGCCGCGGCTCGGGGCTCGGGCTCGCCATCTCCCTGACGCTGGCCGAGGCGATGGGCGGCGCGCTCACCGTCGAGTCGAAGCCGGGGAAGGGCAGCCGCTTCCGCCTCTGGCTCCCGCGCCGCACGCCCGAGCGCCAGTAAAAAGTGCGTGACAAAGGGCGAGCCAGCGTTTATAAGATTCGCTCCCGACTTTCCGCCGACTTCCACAGACCCGTCTGCCGCCTACGCCCCTATGAGCAGAAAAATCCGCGTGTTGGTCGTGGACGACGACGCCGTGCTGCGCAAGCTCCTGACCGACCAGGTCGCGCGCATGGGCTTCGACTCGTCGCCCGCGCAGTCCGGCGAGGAGGCGCTCGGCGCGCTCTCGAAGAGCGACTTCGACGTGATGCTCCTCGACATCCGCATGCCCGGCCTCTCCGGCCTCGAAACGCTGCGCGAGGTGCGCAGGCTCGAAGACCCGCCCGAGGTCATCATGCTCACGGCCGACACCTCGCTCGGCACCGGCATCGAGGCGATGCGGCTCGGAGCCTACGACTACCTGACCAAGCCCGCCACGCTCGACGAGATAGAGGCCGTCATCCGCAAGGCCGACGAGAAGCGCCGCCTCGTCCGCCAGAACGCCTCGCTGCGCGACGCCGTCCGCCCGCCCTCCGAGGAGTCGCAGTCGGCGCTCGTCTACAGGAGCAAGGCGATGGAGGGGCTCGTCGCGCTCGCCGAGGCGGCGGCGCGCGCCGACTCGACCGTCATCATCACGGGCGAGTCGGGGACGGGCAAGGACGTGCTCGCCCGCTTCGTCCACGCGCGCAGCCAGCGCGCCGACGCGCCGATGATTTCGGTCAACTGCGCGGCGCTGCCCGAGACGCTCTTCGAGTCGGAGTTCTTCGGCCACGAGCGCGGCGCCTTCACCGGCGCGACCTCGACCAAGCGCGGGCTCATCGAGGCGGCCGACTCCTCGACGCTCTTCCTCGACGAGGTGGGCGAGATGCCCGCGCAGACGCAGGTCAAGCTGCTCCGCTTCCTCGAAGAGGGGCGCTTCCGCCGCGTCGGCTCGACGCGCGACCGCGAGGCCGACGTGCGCGTCGTCGCCGCCACCAACCGCAACCTCGCCGAGGACGTCACCTCGGGCCGCTTCCGCGCCGACCTCTTCTACCGCCTCAACGTCATCTCGCTCCACGTCCCGCCCCTGCGCCACCGGCGCGAAGACATCCCCGCCCTCGTAGAGCACTTCCTCGCGCTCTTCCGCGAGCGCTTCGGCCGGCCGGCGCTCGACCTGACGCCGGAGGCGCGCGCCCGCCTCGCCGCCCACGACTGGCCCGGGAACGTCCGCGAGCTGCGCAACACCCTGGAGCGCGCCGCCGCGCTCGCCGACGCCGGCGCCGACGCCATCGAGGCCGACCGCGTGCTGCCGCCCGCCGCCGCGAACGGCGACGCCGCCAGGCCGGGCGCGGCCGACCCCGTCCCACTGACGCTCGACCAGCTCGAACGCCAGCACATCCTCCGCGTCCTCGAAGAGTCGCAGGGCAACCGCGAGCGCGCGGCGGCCGTCCTCGGCATCTCCGCCCGCACCCTCTACCGCAAGCTCCGCGAATACGGCGACTGACAAATCGTCAGTCGGCCTGACAAAACTTCAGTCACGTCTGTCACACGCCCCGCCCGCGCCCGCGCGGCGCGGCCGCCCGTCCGTCCGCCTAAACCCATCCCTCAGAACAACTTAACCCGCGCGGCCGGCATGCCCGTCCCGCGCGGTACGGGGCTTGTTAAGGACACGCGCGGCGGGGCATTTGCGCCCACGGCCGTTTCGGCGGGAAAGCTTCAAAAGGGTAAAGGAATTAAACGATGGCGCGCGTGATGATTTGCGACGACGACCGCGTGGCGGCCGAACAACTTGTGAGGGCGCTGCGTGCGGCCGGGCACGAGGCCGAGAGCTGCCGGCACACGATGGACGTGCTGCGGGCGGCGTCGAGGGGCGACTTCGACCTCATCGCGGTCGGGCTCGACATGGCCGGCTTCGGACGCAGCGGGGCGGTCGAGGCGCTGACGGAGATAGCGCCGCGCACCTCGCTCATCGGCATCCACGACCGCCCCTCGGAAATCATGCGCGCGCACGCGCACTCGCGCCTCGCCGCGGTGCTGCCGCGGCCCGTGCGCGTCCTCGACTTCATGTACGCCGTCGCCTGCGCCCTCAAGGAGCCGGCGATGCTCGACCCCGCCTGAACGGGGGACCCGACGCCCGTGCCCTACACGCACCTCGCCGTCCTACTAAGCGCCCCGCTTCGCGTCAGCGCAAGCCGCGGGACTCGCGCCTCAGACAAGTCTCATCATCGGAGGAGAAAGCAGATGAACGGATTGCAGAACAGACGGGGCGCCGCCCCCCTGCTCGCGCTGGTGGTGGTCGCCCTGGTCGGCGGCGCGGCCTTCGCGCAGCGCCAGCTCAGGTCGGCGGCCGGCGGCGGCCGCCCCGAAGTGAAGGTCGAACTCACCGGCACGGTCGAGCGCGGCGGCGAGCGCCTCGCGCTCGACAGGGTCGAGCACGTCAAGCCGGGCGAGGTGCTCGACTGGAGCATCGTCTCGTCGAACGAGGGCTCGGGCGCCGCGCGCGAGTACAAGGCCGTCGGCCACATCCCCGCGGGCACCGTGCTCGTCGCCGGCTCGGCCGCGGCCGAGGGCGGCTCGACCGTCACCTACTCGATTGACGGCGGCAAGACCTTCTCGACGCAGCCCATCTACGAGGAGCGGCAGCCGGACGGCAGCGTGAAGCGGGCGCCCGCCCCCGTCTCGATGTACACCGAGGTGCGCTACGAGTGGTCTGACGCGCTCGCCGCGGGCGGCAAGCTCTCGGCCTCATACAGGGTGCGCGTCAAGTAAGCAGGGACCCGCGCGGCCCGCGCCCGGCCGGACGCTGAGGAGTCCGGCCCCTGCCGAAGTCGCGGCCGCCAAAAACCCCCACCGACCACCGGAAGGAACTTTAGAAGATGAACACGAGAAACACATCCCCCAGGCGGCTCCGCGCGCTCCCCGGGGTGCTGCTCGCCCTCGCGGCGCTCTGCCTCTCGGCGGCGCCGGCGTCGGGGCAGGCCACCAGCGGCGGGACGACCATCCAGAACCAGGCGTCGGCCACCTACTCCGACGGCTCGAACAGCTACAGCGCCACCTCGAACACCGTGACGGTCACGGTCGCCAACGTCGCCGGCCTCGCCATCACGCCCGACGGCGGCTCTGTCCCGACGGTCGTCTCCGGCCAGACGGGCGTGGCCTTCACGTTCACCGTCACCAACTCGGGCAACTTCGCGACGCAGGTGCGGTTCCCCGCCGGCGGCGCGGCCGTCGTCCCCTCGGCCGGGCTCACCGTCACGCAGGCCGTCATTGACGTCAACGGCAACGGCGTTGACGCCGGCGACATAGACATCTTCTCGAACGGCTCGGCCGTGCTCTACCCGTCGGCGGCGCCGTACCTGGCGCGCAACGCGTCGTTCAACGTCATCGTCCGCGCGACGGTCGGGGCGGCGGTGGCCGCCGGCGCGACCGTCGGCGTGACGCTCGGCGACGCCTCGGGCGACAACGTGGCCTCGAACGGCTCGGCGGCCGAAGTCCGCACGTCCGTCCCCTCGGGCGTCACGCTGACGGGCAGCGAGAGCGAGGCCGTCGGCAGCATCACGACGACGGTCGAGAACGACGCGCAGCTCCGGCTGAGCCTGTCGGCCCCGGCCGGCCCCGTGGCGCTCGGCTCGAACGTCACCTACACGTGGTCGCTCGACAACGTGGGGGCGCGCGCCGTCTCGACGCGCACGCTGACGAACGCGCCGGCCGGCTCGCAGACGGGCGTCTTCGTCATCGCGCCCGTCCCGGCGCGCACCACCTTCGCGTCGGTCACGCCGCCCGCGGGCGTCACCGTGCTCTACTCGGCGTCGCCGCTGACGGCCGACCCCGTGACGGCGGCCACCTGGACGACCGCCGCGCCGCCCGCCGGCACGCTCGTGCGCGTCGCCTTCAACGTCGGCGCCTCGCTCGCGCCCGGCGCCTCGGTCGCCAACATGCAGCTCGTCGTGACGGTCAACACGGGCGTTGACGCCACGCAGCCGCTCTACGAAATAGGCGACGCCTTCGGCCGCAACTCGGCCAGCGCCAACCTGACCGACCAGTCGGGCGACGCGGTCGTCAACAAGGGCGACGGCAACGCCGACTTCAACGAGCCGCGCTTCTCGGTTGACCCCCTGAGCGCCACGCAGGGCTTCCAGCTCCCGACGCTGCTGACGCAGGTCGGCGCGGTGCTGTTCGGGCCGGCGGGCGCGCCCGCCGCGGTCGGCCCCACCAACAACAACGACGACTACACCAACAAGTCTGTGGCGCCCGCGGCCATCGCCGGCAGGTCGCACCTCGACACGCTCGCCTCGGCCACGTCCGTTGACTTCACCAACACGGTGCAGAACACGGGCAACGCCAACGACACGTTCACGCTGACGGCGCCGACCGTCCCCGCGGGCTTCACCGTCCAGGTGAGCACCAACGGCGGCGGCTCCTTCGTCACGCTCTCGGGCGGCGGCAGCACGACGCTGGCCGTGGCCTTCGGCGCGACGGCCAACGTCATCGTGCGCGTCACGGCGCCGGCGGGCACGGCCGTCCTCCAGGCGGGCGGGTTCGGCGTCACGCTGCGCGCGATCTCGGGCCTGACGCCGGCGTCTTCGAACGACACGCGCGACAACCTCTACACGGGCTTCCTGAGGCTCGTGAAGTCTTCGCAGGTCTTCAACTCGACCGGCGTCGGCGGCGGCGGCGACGCCGTCCCCGGCGCGCACATCGAGTACACCGTCACCTACTCGAACGTCTCGGTGGGCGGCGGCGGCGCGGGCTGCGTTGACCTGGTGGCGTCGAACGTCGTCATCAGCGAGGACGGCGACGCCGCCCCGAACAACTGGGCCACGACGACGACGCAGGTGCTCTCGCCCGTCCCGTCCGACTCGAACGGCGGGACCATCACCGACGGCGACACCAACGGCGCCGTCACGGCCACGACCACGTTCCTCCGCGACGCGGCGGGCACGGTCAACCCCGGCGTCACGCGGACGTTCGTCTTCCGGCGCCGCATCAACTGAAGCGGGGACGGCGGGTGAGGGATGAGGGGGGAGCCGACGGCCATCCCTTCATCCCTCGCCACCCGGCCTCCATCCTTCGTCCTTCATCTTTCTTACGGCTCATCTCCGATGATTAAAGCCCGCCCCGCCACCCTCTCCCGCGCCTTCGCGCTCGCCGTGCTGCTCGCCGCCCTCGCGGCCGGGGCGCGGGGCGCGGGGGCGCGGGACGTGGGCGCCGGGGCGGGCGTCGTCATCTCCAACCGCGCCGAGGCGACCTACACGGACGCCGAGGGCGTGGGCTTCGCCACCGTCTCGCCGACCGTCTCGGTGACGGTCTCGACCGTCGCCGCCGTCACCGTCACGCCCGACGAGACGGAGCCCTCGGCCAACGTCTCGCCCAACGAGCGCGTGACGCGCCTCTTCCGCGTCTGCAACACGGGCAACACGCCCGACTTTTACACCGTCGCCTCGGCCGAGGCGACGGCCCCGGCCGCGCTCGTCTCGCTCCACTTCGACACGAACGGCTCGGGCGCGCTCGACGCCGACGACCGCCCCGTCACGCTCGACTCGACGATGAGCCCGCGCCTCGCGCGCGGCCAGTGCGTCGGCCTGCTCGCCACCGTCGACGTGGGCGCCGGCCGCGTGGGCGAGCGGTTCACCGTCCGCGTCGTCGCGCGCTCGTCGGTGGCCGACGCCCTCAACGCCGGCGCGCAGGACGCGGGCGCCATCGTCAACGCCTACGGCGACGGCGCGCGCTTCTCATCGCCGGCCGACCCCGCTATGCCGCCCGTCAAGCTGGTCGAGGGGCGCGAGAGCGTCACGACCTCGCCGGGGCAGCCGCTCTCCTACACCATCTCCTTCCGCAACAGCGGCGACACGCCGGCGCGCAACGTCGTGCTGCGCGACGAGCTGCCCGAGGGGCTCGCCTACGTCCAGGGGACGCTGCGGCTCGGCGGCCGCGCGCTGACCGACCAGCCCGACGCCGACGAGGGCTCGGCCGCCGGCCGCCGCATCGAAGTGCGGCTGCCCGTGGTGGTCGTCGGCGAGGCGGTCGAGGTCGCCTTCCAGGCGCGCGCCGGGCAGGCCACGCCGCACGGCGCGGGGCTCGTCAACACGGCCGTGCTCTCGGCCGACAACGCGCCCGTCATCTCCAGCACCTCGGCGACGGCCGTCGCCAGCCCCTTCGGCGTCGTCTACCAGGGGCGCAGCGCGGGCGCGCCCGTCCCCGGAGCGCGCGTCTCGCTCTTCGCCGACCAGGCGACGGGCGCGCTCGTCCCGCTCAACTCGGGCGCGGGGGCGGGGCTCGACCCGAACCTCGACAACGCGAACCCGTTCTCGGCCGACGCGGCCGGCCGCTTCAGCTTCGCGCTGGCGGCGGCGCAGCTCGGCGCGCCCGCCTCGCCCGCGCGCTACTTCCTGAACGTGACGGCGCCCGGCTACCGCGCGCGCCTCATCGAGACGACGGTCGCGCCCGACGGCGCGGGGCTCTTCACGCTCGCCGTGCGCGCGCTCGACGGACAGCCCGTCGCGCGCGGCGGCGGCTTCGAGCTGACCGAGGAGCAGGTGGACATCCCGCGCCTCGCCGCCTACGCGCTCAACGTGCCGATGTTCGAGAACTCGTCGCTCGAAATCACGAAGTCGGCCGACCGCCCGTCCGCGGAGATAGGCGACGCCGTCTCGTACCGCGTCGAGCTGCGCAACGCGACGCCCGCCGCCGTCTACGACCTTGAGGCGCGCGACCAGCTCCCGCCGTCTTTCCACTACGCGGAGGGCACGGCGCTCGTCGAAATTCCGCCCGCGGCCGCGCGCAGCGTCGAGCCCGAGCGGGCGGCCGACGGCCTGCTCATCTTCCGCCTGGGCCGCGTCGAGGCCGGCGCGCGCGTCGTGCTCACCTACCGCGCCCGCGTCGGCGCCAACGCCGGCGAGGGCGAGCAGTTCAACTCGGCCTCCGCGGCAGGCACGCTCTCCACGGGCGAGCGCGTCTCCACCCCCCGCGCGCGCGCCTCGGTGCGCGTCCGCCGCGGCCTCTTCTCGTCGCAGCAGGTTCTGGTCGGGCGCGTCTATTCGGACGCCAACCTGAACGGGCAGTTCGACCGCGAGGAGCGCGGCGTGCCCGGCGTCCGCCTCTACCTGAACAACGGCCAGTCGGTCATCACGGACTCCGAAGGGCTCTACAACTTCCCCGTCGTCAACGAGGGCGCGCAGGTGCTCTCGCTCGACCCCGTCACGCTGCCGCCGGGCTACGCGCTGGCCGAGACGGGGCGGCGCGACGAGCGGAGCTGGACGCGCATGCTGCGCACGCCGCTCGGCGGCGGCGCGCTGCTGCGCCAGAACTACGGCCTGCGCCCGCCCGATTCGGCCTCGGCCGACGCCGCGGCGGCGGGTGACGGCCTCGCGGCCGAGTCCGGCGCGGACGCGCGGCGCGGCCCGCTCGTCGGCTCGCTCTTCGGCGCGGGCGCGGCGAAGGCGTCGGCCGGGGCGTCGGCCGAAGGGAAGCCCGCGGGCGAGGCGAAGCCGTCGGCGTCGTCATCATCGGCGTCGTCGGCGTCGTCATCATCGTCGCCGTCGCTCGCGGCGGGCACGTACGAGTTGAAGACCGAGGAGACGCTGGAGCCGGTCGCGCCGGGCGAGGTGCGCGTGCTCTCGCCGCGGCCGGACGAGGCGGTCGCGGGCGCGGCGCTCGAAATCCAGGCGCGTTCGAACGCCGCGTGGACGGTCGCCGTCGAGGTCGAGGGGCAGCGCGTGCCCGCCTCGAAAATCGGCGAGACGAGGATTGACCGCAAGAACGACCTCGCCACCTACACCTTCGTCGGCCTCGGCGTCCGCCCCGGCCCGAACCGCATCCGCGTCACGGCGGTCGCGCCCGACGGCAGCGCCGGCAAGACGGTCGAGCTGACCGCCTACGGCCGCGGCCCCGCCCGCCGCGTCGAGATAGTGACCGACAAGGCGGAGCTTGCGGCCGGCGGCCGCGACCAGACGGCCGTGCGCGTGCGCGCCTTCGACCAGTGGGGGCACCCCGCGGCCGACGGCTCGGTGGCGGTCGCCGTCTCGGCCGGGCGGCTGCTGCGCGCCGACGAGGACGCGGCCGAAGGGACGCGCAACGGCAAGACGGTCGAGCGCGCGGCCGAGGCGGCGCTCAAGCAGGCCGACGGCCTCAGCGCGCACGGCGCGCTCGACCGCGCCGAGGAGGGCGCGCCCGAGGCGGCCGCCGGCGTGACCGAGCAGATAGTGCCGCTCGTCGGCGGCGAGGGGCGCGCGCTGCTCGTCTCGGACAGCGCACCGGGCTCGGTCGAGATTCGCGCGACGACCGGTGCGGTCGAGGCCAGGCGGCAGGTGCGCGTCACGCCCGAGGTGCGCCCCGCCATCCTCGTCGGCCTCGGCGAAGTCACCTTCGGCGCGGCCGCCCCCGGGCTCGACGGCGCGGCCTCGGACGCGACGGTGCGCAGCCGGCTCGCCTTCTTCTACCGCGGCCAGTTCCTCGGCTCGAACCTCCTGACGCTCGCTTACGACAGCAACCGGCCCATCAACCGCGCGGGGGGGCGCGACCGCCTCTTCCAGTTCGACCCGCTCGACCGCGCCTACCCGCTCTTCGGCGACTCCTCGACGCGCTACGAGGACGCGCAGACCAACTCGAAGCTCTACGCGCGGCTCGACCGCGGCCGCTCCTACTTCCTGTTCGGCGACTTCGAGACGGAGAACCGCGAGGCGGGGCTCGCCTCCTACACGCGCAAGCTGACGGGCGTCAAGCTGCACCTCGAGAACGCGAAGGGCGACTACGTCTCCGTCACCGGCGCGCGCCCCGACACGGCCTTCGCGCGCGACGTCTTCCCCGGCGGCGCGCTCGGGTTCGCGCGGCTGTCGCACGCGGAAGTCCTGCCCGGCTCGGAGACGGTCGTCATCGAGGTGCGCGACCGCCGCAACCCCGAGACGATTCTCTCGCGCGAGGCGCTCATCCGCTCGGTTGACTACAACCTCGACGCGGCGACCGGCGAAATCTTCTTCCTGCGCCCCTTCTCGTCGTTCGACTACTCGTTCAACCTCGTGCAGGCCGTCGTCACCTACGAGCACGGCGCGCAGGGGATGTCGCAGGCCGTCTACACGGCGCGCGCCTACAGGAACTTCGAGGGCGCGGGGCTCAAACTGGGGCTCTCGCTGGTTGACCAGCGGCAGGGCGACTTCGGGTCGTTCCTTATCGGCGGGCTCGACGCCGAGAAGACGCTGGCGCGCGGCGGCCGCCTCCGCGCCGAGTGGGCCACCTCGCGCGGCCGCGTCGCCTCGGGCGGCAACGTCTTCTTCGGCGAGGCGGCGGACGGCCGCCACGACGGCAACGCCTACCGCGTCGAACTTGAGCAGCCGCTCGGCTACCGCGAGACGACCGTGCGCGCCTCGTTCGCGCGCGCCGACGAGGGCTTCCTCAACCCGTTCGGCCAGACGGTGACGCCCGGCTCGCAGCGCGCCGACGCCTCGGTCGAGATGCGGGTCACGAAGTCGGGGCGCGCGCGCTTCTCCTTCACCGACGAGCGCAACCGGACGGCCAACGTGGACAACGGCCGCCAGACCGCCTCGCTCCTCTGGACGCAGCAGTTCGGCGAGCGCCTGCGCGCGCAGTTCGGCTTCGACTTCCGCCACTTCAAGGACGAGATAACCGGGCGCGAGACGGACTCGAACCTCGTCACCGTCGGCGCGGAGTACCAGGCGACCGAGAAGCTGCAGCTCTCGGCGCGGCGCGAGCAGAACCTCGGCGAGGCCGACCCGACCTACCCGGACCAGACGACGCTGGCCGCCACCTACCAGTGGAACCAGTACACCAAGCTCTTCATGACGCAGCGCCTCGCCTCGGCGCCCATCACCCCCATCGGGGACGTGGCGGGGACGGGCTTCGCCGCCACGTCCGCGCGCAACGAGACGGCCGTCGGCGTCGAGACCAAGCTCGGCCGCTGGGCCAACCTCAACACGCGCTACCAGCTGGAGAACGGCCTCAACGGCACGGACAGCTTCGCCGTCATCGGCCTCGCCAACCGCCTGCCCGTCAACAAGGCGCTGTCGCTCGACCTCGGCTACGAGCGCGGCTTCCACGTCGCGGGCGCCGGCGAGAGCTTCAACGCCGGGCACCTCGGCTTCGCGTGGCAGCCCGCCGAGCGCTTCCGCACGACCGGGCGCTACGAGATGCGCGACCGCGGCGGCGTCGGCTCCGTGCTGACGCTCGGCGCGGCCGGCCGCCTCGGCGACGGCGTGACCTCGCTGGCGCGCTTCCAGCTCTCGCGCACGGACTTCGGCGGCAGCGAAAGCTCGGCGCTCTCGGCCACGGCGGCGGTCGCGTGGCGGCCGCTCCACAGGGACTCGGTCGGGATGCTCTTCAGCTACACGCGGCGCGACCTGTCGCAGCGGGCGGGTCAGAGCCGCGCCGAGACGCGCGACCGCTCCGACACGCTCTCGTCGGATTGGTACTATCAGGCGTCGCGCAACGTCGAACTCTACGGCCGCTTCGCGCTGCGGTTCGGCGACACCGGCTCCGAGGCGCTGGCGCGCGTCTCGACGCTGACGTACATGACGCAGGGGCGCGCCGTCTACCGCGTCGGCCGCTACTTCGACGTGGCGGGCGAGGGGCGCTGGCTGGCGCAGCCCGCCTCGGCGACGGCGCGCGCCTCGTTCGGCGCCGAGGCCGGCTTCTGGGTCGTGCCCGACCTGCGGCTCGGCGGCGGCTACAACTGGACGGGCGCGGCGGAGCCGGGCGGCCCGGCCGGCCTCGCGCCCTCGCGGCGCGGGTTCTACTTCACCATCTCCTCGAAGCTCTCCAACCTCTTCGACCTCTTCGGCACGAGCAAGTCGGGGCTCGCCGGCGAGAAGGGGCGCGACGAGGAGGAGGAAGAGTAGGGCGGCGACTTCGAGGGGCGCGCCCCGAAGCCGGGCCCGCCCGACGCCCGCACCCGAGTATCGCCCCGATGAGTGGAAGGCCGCAGCACAGAGTCGTCGCACGCGCAGCCCGCAGACCCGCGGCGCGGCTGCTGCTGCTGCTCGCCTTCTTCATCTGCGTCGCCGGCGCGCAGACGGCGCGCGCGCAGCTCACCATCAAGACCGTCACCTGGGACACCATCGGCCTCGACAGCAACAACGTGGCCATCGGGCCGAACTCCTTTCAGGTCGGCTCGCGCGTCTGCAACGCCGGCGCGGCGGCGCTCAACAACGTCGTCGGCGACTTCATCTGGGACAGCTCGAACCCCTACGTCAACATTAACGGCTCGGCCACCAACCGCGCGCGCGTGCTCGCCGCGGGCGCGTGCATAGACTTCTACTACCCCGTCTCGGTCACGCGCACGAGCGCCGCCTACAACACGACGCGGCGCTACCACATGACGGCGAGCGCCGACGGCGCGGCCGCCGTGAGCACGCCGACGCCGCGCGAGCTCTACGTCGAGAAGCTCATCTCGCAGGGGCGCAACACCGTGACGAGCATCTCGGGGCCCTCCTCCGTCTCGGTCGGCCAGACCTACCAGTACACGCTCGTCGCCAGCACCGCCACCCAGGGGTACGAGCAGCTCGAAGCCTTCCTCGACCTGCCGAACGTCGTCTTCCAGGTCGTCTCTATCCAGACCTCCTACTCGGCGCCGGCCGGGGCCACGAACGACAAGTTCTACGCCGACGGCTGCGGCTGGAACAGCGTGCCGGGGACGGCCAACTACCGCAACTGCGTCGGCCCCGCCAACTGGCCGGGCGGCAAGGTCGGCGGCAGCCTGACCTCGGTCTACACGGTCAAGATTCTGTCGGGCGGCACGACCACGCCCGGCGCGCTCATCCTCGACTTCTCGGGCAGCAGTTTTCACTACAACAACGACTACGGCACGGGCGGCGGCGTCACCATCACCGCCACCTCGCCGGCGCTCACCCTCTCGAAGCTGTCGAGCGTGGCGACGGTCACGGCCGCGGGCGCGACCGTCACCTACACGCTGCGCGCGACCAACTCGGGCACGGGCCCGGTCACGCTCAACGACTTCGTGGACACGCCGCCCTCTTCGCCCGCGGCGGCGGCCTACGTCTCCGGCTCGTCGAAGTTCAACGGCGCGGCCATCGCCAACCCGACCTCGTCGGCGGGGAAGCTCACGTGGAGCGGCCTGTTCGCCGTCCCCGCGGGGACTTCGCGCGACCTGACCTACGAGATGACGATTCCCAACAAGGTGGGCACGTACTCGAACAGCGCCGTCGCGATGCTCGAATACGCGCAGATAGACACCACCCAGTCGCTCGGCGACAACGCGCCCGCGACCGCCTCGGTGACGCGCGCGCCGCCCTCCGTGACGCTCGACAAGACCGTGAGCCCGACCGGCGTCGTCCTCGCCGGCTCCGACCTCGTCTACACCATCGCCTTCACGAACGGGGGCGGCTCGCCCGCCAGCAGCCTCGTCCTGCTCGACCCCATCCCGGCCAACACCGACTTCAAGGTCGGCTCGGCCTCCGCGACGCTCGGCACGACCGGGCTGGCGGTCGTCATCGCCTACTCGAACGACGGCGGGACGACGTGGGCCTACGCGCCCGCCTCGGGCGGCGGCGGCGCGCCCGCCGGCTACGACCGCAGCGTCACACACGTCCGCTGGGCCTTCACCGGCGACCTCGTTCAGGGCGCGCCCAACGCATCGGGCAGCGTCGCCTTCGGCGTGCGCATACGCTAGCCCCGCCCCCGCGCGCGAACTCCGCCGCCCCGCCGCGAACCCTTTTGAGTTATATTGTCGCGCGGCCAGCCGCGCGCTTCCGGCGCGGCCGGAGGGCCAGCGGCGAAGAAGGGAGGATCATTGACGGCCCCCGATTCCCTCATCGCAAGTCTCCGCGCGCGCGCCGCGCCGCGCCGCGGCCCGCGCGCGCGCCTGCTGCTCGCGCTGCTCGCGCTGCTCGCGCTGGCGCCCGCGGCGGCGGCGCAGACCTCCGTCTACCACATCCGCGGCAACGCCAGCGCGGGCAGCAACAACATCTGGCACCTCAACCTGACGACGGGCGTCGAGACGGTCGTCTACACGGGCTACCCCGGCGGCAACGCCGCCACGCTCGCGCAGCGCCCCTCCGACGGGATGCTCTTCTACGTCATCAACTCGTCCACGGGGTCGAACGGCGCCGTCTACCGCTTCAACCCGGCGACGCCCTCGGTCGCGCCCGTCCTGCTCGGCAACATCGGCCCCTCGACCTCGGGCGGGAACGTGAGCAGCGGCTTCCGCATGGCCTTCTCGCCGGCGGGCACGCTCTACTACATGTCGGGCGGCGGCGGCGCGGACAACGACACGCTCTACAGCGTCAACCAGACGACGGGGCGCGCCACGGCGGCCGCCACCATCACCGGCACGGCCAGCGGCGGCGACATGGCCTTCAACGCCGCGGGCACGCTCTACATCATCAACCAGAACCGCCAGCTCTACACGGCGAGCACCGCCGGCGGCGCGGCCACGCTCGTCGGCACGGTCACGTTCCCCGGCGGCGCCACGCCCGGCACGCTCGGGCTCGGCGTGGACGGCGGCCGCATCCTCATCCAGACGCAGAACCCCTCGAACCTCTACGCCGTCACGCTGCCCTCGCTCTCGGCCACGCTCCTCGACTCGCTCGGCGGCGGCACCACCTCGACGGGCGACCTCTCGACGGCCATCGTCCCCGCGCCCTCGCTCTCGGTCACCAAGACGGACGGCGTGACGAACACCTACCAGGGCGCGAGCCTCAGCTACACGGTCGTCGTGACGAACGGCGGGACGTACGCCGTCACCGCGTCGGTCACCGACACCATCCCCGCCGGCCTGACCGGCGCGACGTGGACGTGCGCGGCCTCCGCGGGCTCGTCGTGCGCCGCGGCCTCCGGGAGCGGCAACCTCTCGACGACCGCCACGCTCGCCGCGGGGGGCACGGCCACCTACACCGTCAGCGCGACCGTCACGGCCTCGTCCGGCACGATAGCCAACACCGTCACGGTCGCGCCCCCCGCGTGGCTGACGGACGCCGCGCCCGCGAACAACACGGCCACCGACACCGACACGGTCGTCGCGGCCGCCGACCTCTCCATCACGAAGGCCGCCGCGGGCGCCTTCGCCGTCGGCTACAACGCGAGCTACACGCTGACGGCGCGCAACAACGGGCCGCAGTCGGCCGCCGGCACGATCACCGTCAGCGACACGCTGCCCGCCGGGCTCACCTACGTCTCGGCCGCGGGGACGGGCTGGACGTGCTCGCACGCGTCGGGCGTGGTCACCTGCACGCGCCCCGGCCCCGTGACGAGCGGGACGACGCTGCCCGCCGTCACCGTCACCGTCTCGGTCGCGGCCGCGGCCGCGCCCTCCGTGACCAACTCGGCGAGCGTCTCTTCGAACACGACCTTCGACCCGGACTCGTCGGACAACACCGGCGCGGCGACGACCAACGTGCTCTACCTCAAGCTCGACAAGTCGTACACGCTCGGCGGCCCGGCGGCGACGCCGGGCACGGAAATCACCTACAGCGTCGCCTTCACCAACCTCGGCGGCGCGGCGCTACAGAGCATCGTCCTCGTAGACCCGAACGCCGCGACCACGCTGAGAATCAACGACAGCACCGACTTCAAGGTCGGCTCGGTGACGAACAGCCTCGGCTCGACCGGCCTCTCGGTCGCCGTCGCCTATTCGAGCGACGGCGGCGCGAGCTTCACCTACACGCCCGCCTCGGGCGGCGGCGGCGCGCCGGCGGGCTACGACCGCAACGTCACGCACATCCGCTGGAGTTTCGCGGGCAGCCTCAGCCATGCCGCGCCCAACAACGCCGGCAGCGTGGCCTTCGTCGTCCGCATACGCTAGCGGCCACGGGAACAGGGGCCGTTTAAACGGCGGCGGCCGGGAAGGCGCGGCCGCCGTTTGCCTTTAACGGCCTCCAGCCTCTAACCTTTGACCCCTCATGCTTGACAGCAACCTTCTACACGTCAACGCGGAGGTCGAGGCGGCCGTGCGCGGGGGGCGGCCGGTCGTCGCGCTCGAATCCACGGTCATCTCGCACGGGCTGCCGCGGCCGCAGAACCTTGAGACGGCGCGGCGGCTGGAGCAGGCCGTGCGCGAGGGCGGGGCCGTGCCGGCGACGGTGGCCGTGCTCGGCGGCCGGCTCTCGGTCGGGCTGAGCGACGCGCAGCTCGCGCGCCTGGCCGAGAGCGAGGGCGTGCGCAAGGTGAGCCGGCGCGACCTGGCGCTGGCGGTCGCGCGCGGCGAGGACGGCGCGACGACCGTCGCCGGCACGCTCTGGATTGCGGGCCGCGCCGGCCTGAAGGTCTTCGCCACGGGCGGCGTCGGCGGCGTCCACCGCGGCGAGCTGCCCGACGTGTCGGCCGACCTGCCCGAACTCGCGCGCACGCCGTTGACGGTCGTCTGCTCGGGCGCCAAGTCCGTGCTCGACCTGCCGGCGACGCGCGAGTGGCTTGAGACGCACGGCGTCTGCGTCGTCGGCTACGGCTGCGACGAGCTGCCGGCCTTCTACACGCGGCGGAGCGGGCTCGCGGCCGACGCGCGCGCCGACACGGCCGGCGAGGTGGCGCGACTCGCGCGCGCGCGCGACGCGCTCGGGCTCGAAGCCGCGCTCCTCGTCACCGTGCCCGTCCCCGAAGGCTTCGAGGTGGACGAGCGCGTGATGGAGGAGTCGCTGACCGAGGCGCTCGCGGTCGCCGCCTCGCGCGGCGTCACGGGGCGCGACCTGACGCCCTTCCTGCTCGCGCACATGAGCTGGCGCTCGGGCGGCGCGACGCTGCGCGCCAACGTCGCGCTGCTGGAAAACAACGCCCGCGTCGCCGCCGAAATCGCCGTCGCCCTGAGCGGCGCGTGACGCGCCGGGGCGAGCCGCAACTCCCCCCCTCACCCGGAGTCCGCCATTCGCCGGCCAAATTCCTGCGAACTTCGCCGCGCCGCGTGTCGTTCTAACTCGCGGAACAGCAAGCGGGCGTTTCGTAATCCAGGATTGGCGGCGGAGCGGCCGCCGGAAGGTGGGCAATGAAAGGCAGAATCTTCGTCGCCGTCATACTCGTCGCCGCCGCGGCCTTCGCGGGGCGCTGGGTGAACAGGGCCGAGAGCGTCGGGCGCGTCGGCAACGCGCGCGCGGAGACGCGGCAGACCTTCAGGCTCGACCCGGGCGCGCGCGTCGAGGTCGGGCGCCTCAACGGCCGCGTCGAGGTGCGGACGGCCGACACGGACACGGCCGAAGTCCACATCGTCCGCACGGCTTCGAGCCCGGAAGACCTCGAATCGAACGGCGTGGCCGTCGAGGGCTCCCCCTCGTCGCTGGTCGTCCGCGGCGAGCGCCGCGGCGGCGGCTTCTGGCGCTGGCTCTCGGGCGGCGGGGGCGCGCGGCACGAGGTGACGCTGACCCTGCCGCGCCGCGTCGAGCTGTCGGCCTCGCACGTCAACGGCGGGCTGAGCGTCGGCGAGGTCGAAGGCCCGGTCGAAGTCTCGCACGTCAACGGCCGCGTCGAGGTGGCGCAGTCGGCCGGGCGCTCCGAGGTGAGCCACGTCAACGGCGGCGTCCGCTTCGGCGTCTCGCGGCTCGGCGCCGAGGGGATGGAAGTTTCGCACGTCAACGGCGGCGTCGAGATACGCTTCAGGCAGGCGGCCGACGCCGACGTCGAGGTCGAGCACCAGAACGGCGGGCTCTCGGTGAACGTGCCCAACCTGACGAGGCGCGAGCGCATTGACCGCTCGAACACGCGGCTGCGCTTTGGCGCGGGCGGCTCGCCGGTTCACGTCAGCCACGTCAACGGCGGCGTCCGCTTCGAGTCCGGCGCAGGCGGCGCGGGCCTCGTCAACGCGGCCGACACTGTGGACGCCGCCGGCGCGCTCCCGCCGCTCCCGCCGCCGCCTCCCGCGCTTCCCGCCCCGCCCGCGCAGTAAGGTTCCACGGCGAACGCGAGGGCCCGACCCGAAGTCAGTCCAGGCCAGCGGCCCGCGCCGGAACGTTCCGGCGCGGGCCGCTGTTTTTGCGCCCGGCGGCGGGCGCAGAGACGTTTGACGAGAGACTACCTGTCGGAGCCGACCATCTTCCACGCCTCGCCGATGGAGCGCGCGCGCGGCGCGGCGCGTTGCAGGAGGTAGCCGGCGGCGGCGAAGGTGACGAGCGTGAGCAGGACGGGAATCAGCGTGCGCCGCACGGCCGCGCCGAGCCAGTCGCCGCCGCCCCGCCGCGCCTTCCTCATCCCGCGGTACAGCCCCGAGAGCAGCACGCCCTCGACCAGAATCTCGGCCAGCAGCAGCGGCGCGGCGTAGACCACGTAGAGCGCCGCGAGCGTGCCCGCGACCAACAGCGCCAGCGCCAGAAGGAAGAAGACGCAGCCCTCGTCGTCAACGCCGAAGTCGAGCGAGTCGAGCAGCCCTCCGCCTCCTCCACCCCCGCCTCCTCCACCTCCGCCGCTCGCGCCCCCGCCCCCGGGAGTCGCTTCGAGCCGCAGTTCGCCGCCCACGCCGCCGCCGCCCCAACTCCCGCCCGCGCCCCCGCCGCCGAAGTCGCCGCCGCCGAAGTGGGCCTCGGGCGCGACGTGCGACGCGGCGCCGGCGTCGGACTGCGAGAGGTTCAGGTCGAGGTCGGACAGGTCAAACGGCTGGCGGCTGTGCAGAAGGAGCCAGAGGCGCAGCAGCAGCAGGAAGACCCCATAGCCGAACAGCACCGCCAGCGCGTAGCGCAGCCACATCGCCGACAGCCCCAGCCGCAGCAGCACGAACGACGCGAGGAAGCCGGCCGCGCCCGTCGCCCCGAGTATCAGGGACATCTGGAGCCGCGGCAGCCCGCGCCGCGCGAGCAGACGCCGCACGCGCTCGACCCGGCGCGCGTCCTTGCGCACGCGCGCCTACCTGTAGGCCGCGGCGCGCGAGGCCGCGTTGGCCGCGAGGATGGGCGAGACGACCATCGCGATGATGAAGCAGAGCGGGAGCGTGATGAAGCCGATGAGGACGAAGCAGAGCAGCAGGTTGACGAACTGTACGAACCAGTAGCCGAACATGAGAGCGAGCCCCGCGCCGACGTTGCCGGCGTAGATGTGCCCGATGCCGAAGGTCTGGAAGAAGAAGCCGGGCAGGACTTCGAGCAGGACGGCCGTGCCCGAAGACTTCGGCGGCTGGCGGTAGTGGTGGACGACGTGCTGCACGGGCTGCGGCGGGTAGTAGGGGTAAGACTGCTGCGGCGGCGGGGGCGCGTAGCCCTGCGGCGGCTGGTACGCGGGGGGCTGGTACTGGCTCATACGAAGGGGGAACTCCTTTAAGGGGCTTTGACGGCCGAAGACGCGCGCGGCCGGGTGACTGCGTCGCTGAGGCGTCGCCGCGCGCGCCAAATACTATAGTGCCGCCCCGCGGCGAAAGCAAAGAATTTTAAGGCGAGGGGCGGGGCGGGGATGAAGGGCGAAAGGCGGCGGCGATGAAGGGCGAAAGGCGGGGATGAAGTGAAGGCGGCGCGACCTTCGACGCGACTTCCGCCCTTCACCCTTCCGCCTTCGTCCCGTCTTCTTCCTCCCCGCCTTCGGGGCCGTAGAAGATGACCCAGACGACGAGGTCTTCGGTGAAGTTCTCGAAGCGGTGCGCGACGCGGCGGGCACGAACAGGAAGTCGCCGGGGCCGAAGGCGTGCCGGCGGTCGCCGTTGACGAACTCGCCGGAGCCCGCGACGACGACGTACGCCTCGTCGCGCGTGTGCGGCTGCTGCGGGTCCCGGCCGCGCGGCGCGTAAATCTCTACGAGCAGGCTGCCGTGCTCAAGCACCTTCGCGAAGCGCGCGCCGCCCGCCCCGGGCAGCAGCGCGAGCGCCTCAGCGACGGTCGCGCCGCGCCTCCGTGACGGGGCTTGTTCGCCCCCGCCGGCTCGCGTCTCGTCGGCCATCGTCGTCCGCCGCCCCCTTCCTTCCGGCCGCGCGCGCTTCAGAAGCGGAAGGGGCCTTCGGCGACCACTTCCGCGAGCGGCTTGCGGCCGCTGGGCTGCTCGCGCTCGCGCAGGTGCTCGGGGAGCCGCGCGGGGTCGCCGGGACGGCCTATCGCCGCCATCGCCTCGACGCGGAAGCCCTCGGGGATGTTCAGCTCTGAGCGCGCGCGCTCGTAGTCGAAGCCCTGCATGCCGTGCGCGACCAGCCCGAGCATCGTCGCCTGGAGCGCGAGGTTCTCCCACGCCGCGCCGGTGTCGAAGGAGTGCGTCGGGTACGGCCGCCCGTTGAAGTCGAACGTCTCCTTCGAGACGAAGAGGACGAGCGCCGCCGCGTCCTTCGCCCACGCCTGGTTCCCCTCGACGAGCAGGCCGAAGAACGTCGGCCAGTGCTCGGCGTCCCGGCGCGCGTAGAGGATGCGCCACGGCTGGTTGTTGTAGGACGAGGGCGCCCAGCGCGCCGCCTCGAAGAGCGTCATCAACTCCTCGTCCGACACCGCCTCGCCCGACAGCGCGCGCGGCGACCAGCGGTCGAGGAACAACTCGTCCACGGGGTAATCCGCCTTCCGACTCTCGCTCCCGTCAACCATCTCAAAAACCCCCTGTCGTCTTTTTGAATGTCGAGAACTGCTACTTCGAATAGCGCCGGACCGCGAGCGCGATGGGCAGGCCGACGAGCAGCATGTGCCCGGCCGAGTTGAGGAGCAGCGCCGAGGGCGCGTGCGAGGGCTTGAAGTAGGCGGCCGAGAGCGGGACGACGACGAAGTTCATCACGAAGTAGACCGCGACGCCGTAGAGCAGGCCGCAGGTCACCGGCCGCCGCACGAGGACCCGGAGCCGGCGGCTGGCCAGCCAGTAGGCGGCCGCCGCCGCCGCCGCGATGAGGAAGTGCAGCGCGCCCCCGAGCGCGGCCGCCGCCAGCCCGCCCTCCCGCGCGGCCGGCCCGAGCAGCCCGCCCGCCACCGACTGCAACACGCGCACGGGGCCGACGCCCCGCAGCCCCGAGACGACGAAGGCGAACGCGATGTCGCCCGCCCCCGCCAACAGCCCGCCCCACAGAATCGCCCGCGCCGCCCCCGCCCTTTCGGCGGGGAGCGCGGCGGAGGTTGCGCTCATAAAGGTCTGTCTTCTTCCGTAAAGTCTTCCCGCCCGAGCCGCGCCGCGTCGGCCGCGGGGCTCACGCGGGCGGCCTCGCCGCTGACGACTTCCGCCTCGCCGCGCTCGCTGATGCGGTATAAATCTTCGACCATCGCCGGGGCTTTGGTGGTCATGGCGGAACCCCTTTTCCGACTTTGCGCGGATGATATCAGAGAATGAGGGCTTTTTCTCAGCCGTCTTCCCCGGGCCGGAGGGGGCGGGGGTGGAAGCGGGGCGGGATTGGGCGTTTTGAAGGGTTGTAAAAATACCGTTGTGGACGCGCCGGGTTTTAGTTTAACCTGTGCGCTTGTATCTGCCACCCGGACAATAAGGAGTCGGACATGCCTTCAGGAAAGCGTATCGCGGCCGTCATCGGCGTGCTGGTGTTGGCCGCGGCGGGCCTGGTCTTCACGCCCACGCGCGCCGCGCAGACGGGCTCGCAGACGCCGCCACAGAATCAGCCGCCGACCATCAAGCTCGACTCGGACGCGCAGGTCGTCACCCTCTGCCCCGAAGCCGAGTCCATCGCCAACCCGCGCGTGCGCCTGAAGGCCCAGGGCTACAGCCCCGAGGGCAAGCCGCTGCGCTACCGCTGGACGGTCTCCGGCGGGCGGCTCGACAACACCGACGGCACGGACGTCGTCTGGGATTTGTCGGAGGCGCAGCCCGGCGTCTACAACGCCTCGGTGACGGTCGAGAGCGGGCCGGTTGACAACCCGCTCTGCACGGCCTTCACCTCGACGAAGGTGGTGGTGCGCAACTGCCCGCCGCCGCGCCCCGTCTGCCCGAACGTCTCCATCTACTGCCCCGACGTGCAGCAGGCCGGCACGCCCGTCACCTTCACGGCCTCCGTGAGCGGCGGGACGCCCGGCGTCAGCCCGGTCTACAACTGGGTCGTCTCGGCCGGCCAGATCATCTCGGGGCAGGGCACGCCGACCATCACGGTGGACACGGCCGGGCTCGCCGGCCAGCCCATCACGGCGACCGTCGAGGTCGCGGGCTACAACCTCGAATGCCGCGCGCAGTGCCAGGCCGCGGTGCCCGCGCCGCCCAACCCGACCAAGTTCGACGAGATCGGCGAGATTCAGCGCGACGACGAGAAGGCGCGCCTCGACGTCTTCGCCATCGAGTTGCAGAACAGCCCCGGCGCGCAGGGCTACATCATCGGCTACGGCGGCCGCAACCGCCGCTTCGGCACGGGCGCGCAGCGCGCCCAGCGCGCGCGCGACTACGTCGTCACCACGCGCGGCATTGACTCCTCGCGCATCGTCACGCTCGAAGGCGGCCAGCGCGAGAGCGGCTCCACGCAGCTCTGGATAGTCCCGCCCGGCGCGACCCCGCCCCGGCCGTAGCCAGGGCGAGAGGCGAAAGGCGGAAGTTAAGACCGGAAGAGGCGCGGCCTTCATCATTCAC
>DASVUF010000316.1:0-8127 GCA_036387195.1 Pyrinomonadaceae bacterium
GACCGGAACGCGCCGCCTCTGTTTTCTACCGACTACAGGCTACAGACTACCGTCTACTTCTTCCCGGCTGCTGTCCGCCTCTTCACCGACGACGCCGCGGAAGGTGCGGCGGTGGATGGGGCAGCAGCCGTGGGTCGCGAGCGCCGCCCAGTGGTCGCGCGTGCCGTAGCCGACGTGGCGCGCGAAGCCGTAGGCGGGGAACCGCGCGTCGTAGTCGCGCATCAGCGCGTCGCGGTGGGTCTTGGCGAGGACGGAGGCGGCGGCGATGGAGGCCGAGGCCGAGTCGCCGCGGATGATGGCCTTCTGCGGCAGCGGCGACTCGCGCAGTTGCAGCGCGTCTATCAGAAGAAAATCGGCGCACGGCTGCAAGCCTTCGAGCGCCTGCAACATCGCGCGCCGCGTGGCGATGAGGATGTTGGTCGCGTCAATCTCTTCCGGCCCGACCAGCCCGTAGGCGTAACAGACGGCCGTCCGCCGCAACTCCTCCGCGATGCGCTCGCGCTGCAAGGCGGTGAGCTTCTTCGAGTCGTCGAGCCCCTCGGGAACCGGCGCCCCCGGGTCGAGGATGACCGCGGCCGCGACCACCGGCCCGGCCAGCGCCCCGCGCCCCACCTCGTCGAGCCCCGCCACGCGCCCGAAACCCGAGCCGCGCGCCTCCTCCTCGAACAGCGTGTGGATGAGCGACTGGCGCTTCTGCCGGGCCATGGCGAGGACCGGGGGCTGAGGGCCGAGCGAAGGACGGGACTCGTCCTTCGCTCGGCCCTCAGCCCCCCTCACTTTCCTTACTTACTTTTGTTCGAGGCCGACGCGCCCTGCGCCTGGCCGCCGCCGCCCTTGGTGGAGTTGCGCGTGTCAAGCTCCTTGATGCGGGCGGCCTTGCCGCGCAGGTTGCGCAGGTAGTAGAGCTTGGCGCGGCGGACGCGGCCGCGGCGCAGCACCTCGACGCGGCCGATGATGGGGCCGTGGACGGGGAAGATGCGCTCGACGCCGACGCCGAAGCTGGTCTTGCGCACGGTGAAGGTCTCGCGGATGCCGTCGCCCTTGCGCGCGATGCAGACGCCCTCGAACGCCTGAAGGCGCTCCTTCGTCTCCGACTCCTTGATGCGCACGTGCACGCGCACCGTGTCGCCCGGCTGGAAGGCCGGGATGTCCGTGCGCCTCTGCGCGCCGTCAACACTGTCCAAGCGGTTCATAATGTCACCTCTAAAAGCACTGGCCCGTAGTCGGCGGCCGGTGGTCGCCAGGACCCGCTACGGCGCGGCGTCCTGCGACCCCCCGGCCACTCTTGAAACTCAAAAACTCAAATCAACCGTCATCTTCTTCGAGCGCGGCGCGCTCCCCCTCGCTCAGCCCCGTCCGCGCGAGGAGGTCGGGGCGGTTGCGGAGCGTCTTGCGGAGCGCCGCGCGGCGCCGCCAGCGCGCGACCTCCGCGTGGTGGCCGCCCAGGAGGACTTCCGGCACGCGCCGCCCGCGGAACTCGACGGGGCGCGTGTAGTTCGGGAAGTCCAGCAGCCCCTCGGAGAAGGACTCGTTGACCGCCGACGTCTCGCTCCCGAGGGCGCCCGGCACGAGCCGCGTGACCGCGTCCACCAGGACGACCGCCGCCGGCTCGCCGCCCGAGAGCACGTAGTCGCCGATGGAGACTTCGTCGGTCGCCAGCAGTTCGGAGACGCGCTCGTCCACGCCCTCGTAGCGGCCGCAGATGACGACGACCTGCGCGGCCCCGGCCAGCTCCGCGGCGAGCGCCTGCGTCAGCGGCCGCCCCTGCGGCGAGAGCAGCACGACGCGCCCGCCCGCCGCGCGCAGCGCAGCGGCGTCGCCGCCCGCGCCTGTCAAAGATTCGACCGCCTCGAAAATCGGCTCGGGCTTCAGCACCATCCCGTCGCCGCCGCCGAACGGCCTGTCGTCCACGACCTTGTGCCGGTCGTGCGTCCAGCCGCGCAGGTCGTGCGCCGCTATCTCGACCAGCCCCGCGGCGCGCGCGCGCCTCGGGATGCCGAAGTCGAACACCCCGCGGAAGAACTCGGGGAAGATCGTGATGATGTCAAAGCGAAGCACGTCAGCCGTGAACCGTAGACCGTGGCGCGGGCGAGCCGTGACTTGAAACCCCGCGCCGCGAAGTGGCGGGGGCGCCCGTCGCGGCCGGCGGCGCGCGGCCTACGTCTCCAGGAGTCCTTCCGGCGCGTCCACGCGGATGAGCTTGGACTCGACGTCCACCTCGACGCAGATGCTTTCGGCGAGCGGGACGAGGTTTTCGCGCCCCGCCTCGTCGCGGATGACGAGGACGGGGGCCTCGCCGCCCGTGTGGAGCACCTCGAAGACCCGGCCCACCTCCGCGCCCTCGACCGTCACGACGCGGCAGCCTTCGAGCTGCCAGTCGTAGAACTCGCCCTCCTCAAGCTCGACCGCCTCCGACTCGGGCACGGCCAGCTCGCAGCCCGCGAGCGCGGCGGCCGCCTCCGGCGCGTCGTAGCCCCCGAACTTGAGGACGACGCGGTCGCCGTGGAGCCAGTGGCCCTCCAGCCTCAGGCGCTGGCGCCGGCCGCCGGGGAAGACCGCTATCAACTCTTCGAGCCGGTCGAAGCGCTCCGGGAAGTCGGTCAGGAGGTCGCAGGCGACCTCGCCCCTGACCCCGCGGGGCTTCGCCACGCGCGCGACCGCGACCAGCTCCACCGCGCCGAGGTCTTCCGCCGCGCCGCTCATTCGACGATTTCGAGCAGGTAGCGCCGGCCCCGCTTCTGCCCCGCGGCGTAGAGCAGCGAGCGCAGCGCCTTCACCGTGCGGCCCTGGCGGCCGATGACCTTGCCGACGTCCGCCTGCGCCACCCGTATCTCGATGACGCTCGTCGAGCGGTCGCGCTCGACCTCGCGCACGTCCACCGCCTCGCCCTCGCGCACGAGATGCCTGACGATCAACTCGACGGCCTCTTTCATCGCTTCGGCTTAGACGGCCGCCTGCGTCTCGGCGGCCAGAGCGCGCGCCTGCTGGCGGATGAGCTGCCGGACGGTGTCGGTCGGCTGCGCGCCGCGCTCCATCCAGTAGTTGACGCGATCCATCTTGAGCCGCACCTCGGCCGGGTCGCGCGTCGGGTTGTAGAAGCCGACGTTCTCGACGTAGTCGCCGTCGCGCTTCGACAGCTTCTCCTTGACGACAACGCGGTACGACGGGTTCTTCTTCGCGCCCATGCGCATCAGTCTGATTGCTAACATCTATCCTCCAAAACGGTCTTCACTGGTCAGTAGGCGGTAGTCAGTAGAAAAACTTTTCCCTTAGAGTTCAGGCAGGCGGCGCCGGCGGCCTTCGCGCGGGGCGCCGCCTGCTGACTACTTGCGTTTCTTGTGCCTCGGCTTCTTCTTCCGGCGCGCGCCGCCGCCGCCGGGCGCGGCGGGCAGTTGCGGCAGGCCGCCGGCCTCGTCGCCGCCGCCCCCGCCGCCGCCCAACATGCCGCTCACGTCGGGCATGCCCATCATCCCCGCGGCGCGGCGCATCAGCTTGCCCTTGAGCCCGCCGCCGCCGCCCTGCGCGCCGCCGCCGAAGAGGCCGGAGCGCGAGAGCTGCTGCATCATCTGCCGCATCTCGACGTACTGCTTGATGAGCTGGTTGACCTCCGTGACGGTCGAGCCCGAGCCGCGCGCCACGCGCCGCCGCCGGCTCGCGTTCAGGATGCGGTGGTCTTCGCGCTCCTGCCTGGTCATCGAGTCAATGATGGCCTCGGTGCGCCTGAGCTGCTGCTCCATCTCGGCCGTCTGCTCCTCGTCGAGCTGCGGCATGCCCATCCCGCCGAGCAACTGGTCGGGCAGCAGCTTCATGATTTTCGAGAACGAGCCGAGGCGCTTGACCTGCCGGAGCTGCCCGCGGAAGTCGTCGAGCGTGAACTTGTTCTTCTGGAGCTTTTCGAGCTGCGCCTCGGCCTCCGACTGGTCAACCTTCGACTGCACCTCCTCGATGAGCGAGAGCACGTCGCCCATGCCGAGGATGCGCTGCGCGATGCGGTCGGGGTAGAAGGGCTCCAGCGCGTCGTACTTCTCGCCGACGCCGACGAACTTGACGGGCTGGCCCGTCACCTGCTTGATCGAGAGCGCCGCGCCGCCGCGCGCGTCGCCGTCCATCTTGGTCAGGACGACGCCCGTGACGCCGACGCGCCGGTGGAACTCCTCGCCCGAGCGCACCGCGTCCTGGCCGGTCATCGCGTCGGCGACGAAGAGGATTTCGACGGGGCGCGTCTCGGCCTTAATCTGCACCAGCTCCTGCATCAACTCTTCGTCAATGTGGAGGCGGCCGGCCGTGTCTATCAGCAGCGTGTCGTAGCCGGTCTGCTGCGCGTGGCGGAAAGCCTCGCGCGCCAGCTCGACGGGGTCGTTCGACTCGGGCTTCTCGAAAATTGACTGCCCCGTCGCCCTGGCGATGACGGCGAGCTGCTGGCGCGCGGCCGGGCGGTTGACGTCAGTCGAGACGAGGAGCGGCTTGCGCTGCTGGTTCTTCGCCAGCCACATCGCGATCTTGCCCGTCGAGGTCGTCTTGCCCGAGCCCTGAAGGCCGACGATCATCACGACGTTCGGGCTCGTCTTCGTGAAGACGAGGCGCGAGGAGGTGCCGCCCAGCAGCTCGACCAGCTCGTCGAAGACTATCTTGACGACCTGCTCCGACGGCTTGAGGCCGTCCCAGACCTGCTGCCCCTCGGCCTTCTCCTTGACCGAGTTGATGAAGTCCTTGGCGACCTTGTAGTTGACGTCCGCTTCGAGCAGGGCGAGGCGGATTTCGCGCAGCGCGGCGTCAACGTGCTCCTGCGTGAGCACGCCCTCGCCGCGCAAGTTCTTCAGCGCGCGCTTCAGCTTATCGGATAAAGACTCGAACATAACTACACAGACGCGTCGGCCAGCCCCAGCCGAAAACAAGGATGATAACGGCGGCGGTAAATGGTGTCAAGGAAAGGGGGATACCGTTGGCGCGGGGCCGGCCGGCCGCCGCGCCGTTTCCGAAAAAGGCGCGCCGCGCGGGGGGATTTTCGGCCGTAACGCGCGTTACGGGTCGGGAAGAGAATTCTCACGGACCCGGGCCGGCGACGCCGGCGCGGCTCCCGCCCTCGAAAGGATTTGCGCGCCCGCGTACGCGCCCCGGCCGCCCGCGGGAATTATGGCGGCCGGCGGCGTCTTTTCGAGGTATTTCACTCCGCCGGCCGCGCACTGTCTTCCTATCAGCGCAACCGACTTCCCCAGAGTCTCAATCTTGTCCCAACTCGAACCAGGGAGGTTCCATGCGTTCACATCAGCGCCTCTCAGCAGCCCTTCTCGCGGCGGCCGCCTGCGGCGTCGCGCTCTTCGCCGGCGCGCCCGCCGCCGCCCAGACACAGGTTCAGCCCGGCCAGGTTCTCATCAGCGAACTGCGCCTGCGCGGCCCCGGCGGGGCCACGGACGAGTTCGTAGAGCTTTACAACAACACCGACCAGGAGGTGGTCGTGCGTGCGACCGACGGCTCGGCCGGGTGGTCGGTCGCCGTCTCCGACGGCCGGGTGACGGGCGTCCTCTTCGTCGTGCCGAACGGCGCGCGCATCCCCGCGCGCGGCCACTTCCTCGGCGCCAACTCGCTCGGCTACAGCCTCGGCGGCTACCCGTCGGGGAACCCGGACGCGGCGGTCGTCGCCGCCGGGGGCGCGCCCGCCGCCGCCGCGGCCTCGCCCTTCGCGACGGCGACGCCGGACGCGACGTGGGATTTGGACGTGCCGGACGGGGCGGGCGTCGCGCTCTTTTCGACGGCGAGCGTCCCGAACCTGAGCGCGGCCACGCGGCTCGACGCGTTCGGCTACGCCAGTTCGCCGGCGCTCTTCAGGGAGGGCGCGGGCTTCCCCACCGTCGTCACCGCCGGCGTCGAGCACACGCACTACCGCGACCTGCGCGCCGGCTCGCCGCGCGACACGAACGACAACGCCTCCGACTTCATGCTCGTCGGGACGAGCGTCAACATCCAGGTCACGCGCCTCGGCGCGCCCGGCCCGGAGAACCGCCTGAGCCCGGTCGTCAACAACGCGGCCATCGCCTCCGGCCTGCTCGACCCGTCGGTCGGGCAGTCGCAGGCGCCCAACCGCGAGCGCCGGCCGAACGTCGAGCCGAACGCCGACCTCGGGACGATGCTCATCCGCCGCACGTTCACGAACAACACGGGCGCGCCCGTCTCGCGCCTGCGCTTCCGCGTCATCAACACGACGACGCAGGGGACGCCCGGCGCGGAGTGCGGCGGGGCGTGCGCCGACGTGCGCGCGCTGACGTCGCAGGACGGCGAGGCGGGCGTGGGCGGGCAGTTGGTCGTGGCGCGCGGGGTGAGGCTGGAGGAGCCGCCGTCGCAGCCGGCGGGCGGCGGCTACGACGCGAGCCTGTCGGCCGACTTCATCACGCTGGCGACGCCGCTGCCGCCCGGCCAGAGCGTCAACGTCGTCTTCAAGCTGGGCGTGATGCGCACGGGGACGTTCCGCTTCATCGTCAACATCGAGGCGCAGAACTCGCCCCGGGTTGACGAGCCGGGGCCGCCGGGAATCTGACGAGGGTTGACCGCCGACACGCGCGAGACGCGGCCCGCGGGCTTCGAGCCTGCGGGCCGCGTCTCTTTGTATGCGTCTCTTTGTATGCGCGTCTTTGTCCGCGGGTCTTTGCGGCGGACTCAAGCCCCGACCCGCTGCCCGTGAAAGCCGGGGCTCAGCGCCCGGCGCCGTCGAGCGAGATGCCTTTGGCCGTCTCGACGAGGCGGACGAACTCCGCGCGGTGGCCGCGCAGGTCGGCGCCCAGGGCCGCGCGCGCGAGTTCGGCCGCGCCGTCGTAGCTCGACTGCCCCTTGTAGCGCGAGTCGCGCAGAAGCATGCCGAACTCGGCGACGGCCGCCGCGAACCTGAAGTTCTCCGAGGCGTTCCTGTAGCTGGCGAGTCGGTCGGGGACGCCGACGTTGAGCGGCCTGCTCGCGTCGCCGTCCGGCTCCTTGTAGCGCAGCTTTACGGTCAGCAGCTCGCCGCCGCCCGCCCCGCGCGCGACTTCGACGGGGCGGCTGTACTTCAACTCGTCCACGCCGGGGTTCTCGACCCTCTGCCCCGCGGGCACGACCTCGTAGAGCGCGGTGACGGAGTGGCCCGCGCCCACCTCGCCCGCGTCCTTGCGGTCGTCGTTGAAGTCGCGGACGGCCAGCAGCCGGTTCTCGTAGCCGACGAGGCGGTAGCCTGCGACGAGCCGCGGGTTGAACTCGACCTGTATCTTCACGTCCCTGGCGATGGTGGCCAGCGTGCCCGCGGCCTGCTCGACCAGCGCGCGCTCGGCCTCGGCCTCGGTGTCGATGTAGGCGTAATTGCCGTTGCCCTTGTCGGCCAGCTTCTCCATCATCGAGTCGTTGAGGTTGCCCGTCCCGAAGCCGAGCACCGAGAGGAAGACGCCGCCCCGCCGCTTCTCCTCTATCAAGCGCACAAGCTCCTCGTCGCTCGTCACGCCGACGTTGAAGTCGCCGTCGGTGGCGAGGATGACGCGGTTGACGCCGCCGCGGATGAAGTTCTCCTCGGCGACGCGGTAGGCGAGCCTGATGCCCGAGCCGCCGTTGGTCGAGCCGCCCGCCTCCAGGCGCGCGACCGCCGCGGCGATGTCGCCCGCGCGCGCGCCCGGAGTCGAGTCGAGCGCGACGCCGCTGGAGCCGGCGTAGGTGACGACGGCCACGCGGTCGCCCGGCCGCAACTGCTCGGCCAGCCTCAGCAGCGAAGACTTGACGAGCGGGAGTTTGTCCGGCGCGCCCATCGAGCCCGACACGTCCACGAGGAAGACGAGGTTGGCGGGCGGCAGGTTCTCCCGCGCGACCTTCCGCCCCTGGAGCCCTATGTGGACGAGCCTGTGCGCGGGGTTCCAGGGGCAGTCGGCGACCTCGGCGGTGACCGAGAAGGGCGCGGCGTCGGCCGGCTGCGGGTAGTCGTAGGTGAAGTAGTTGACCAACTCCTCGACGCGGACGGCGTCGCGCGGCGGCAGCCGGCCTTCCGAGAGGAAGCGGCGCGTGTTGCTGTAGGAGGCCGTGTCCACGTCCACCGCGAAGGTCGAGAGCGGCGCGCGCGCCGCGTCGAGGAAAGGGTTCTCGTCTATCTTCGCGTACGACTCGCCCGCGGCACCCTCC
>DASVUF010000317.1:0-12657 GCA_036387195.1 Pyrinomonadaceae bacterium
GGCCTGCTGACGTGGGGCGGGGCGGGCGGCCCGCGCGGGCCGCCCGCCCCGCCCCACGTCAGCAGGCCACTATCTCACGCGGCTGGTAGAAGAGCGGCGCGACCAACTGCACGACCGCGCCGTTCCACCAGAAGCCCCACGGGTCGTTGTCGGCGCCGATGTTCGTGCCGTTGGGCGGCGACGGCTTGACGGGGCAGCCGCCCAGCTCGCGCTTGCAGCGCACGGGCACGCGCCCCACGTCCAGCACGGAGCCGGGCGGGCATTTGACGACGGCCGGCTTCTCGCAGCAGCGGGTCTTGAGCGTCTGGACGACCTCGGGGGCGCGCGTGCCGAGCGCCGCCTGCCCGATGACGAGCGCCTCGCCGGGGCCGCCGTACTGCTTGCAGACCGCGTCCCGGTTCTGGTTGAACCAGTCGAGGACGGCCGCCGAGCACCTCTCGCGGCAGTCGTCCTGGTTGCCCTTCTTGAGCTGCGCCGTCATCCCCGCGTAGCTGGCGACCGAGCCCAAATCCCACGCCGGCGAGCCCCAGTTGGTCGCGCCGAGGTTGATGCGACACCAGCAGTTGGCGCCGGCGAAGGCCGGCGTGCTGAAGGCGAGCAGGCAGAAGGCCGACAGCGCAAGCAGCCTGATTCTCGAACCAAGGTTTGGCAGCATCTTCTTCATCTCCTTCGTGACGGATTGGCGCGCGGCCGGCAGGGCGTGAGCGCGCTCATGCCCCTGTGTGGCGCGCGCGCGGCGGAACGTAACGCGTGGGCGCCGGAAATGTTCGCGCCCCCGGCCGGCGGGGAGCCGGCTTCAAAACGGCGGAGGCTGTGTGGTAGGGTTGCTGAAAACCATGACGACCGAAGGACAAGACGGGGCGCGAGCCTCGACGCTCGACCTGCCGCGCGAGGAGTTGGAGGCGCTGGCGCAGACTTTCTGCCGGATGGCGTTGGACCATCTCGCGTCCCCGGAGGGGCTGCCCGTCTTCCCCGAGACTTCGGCGGCGCGCGTCGCGGAGCTTTTCCGCGGGGGGCTGCCGCGCGAGGGCGTGGGGCTCGGCGCGCTCGCCGGGGCGTGCGCCGAGGTCGTCCGCCACAGCCGGCAGAACGGGCACCCGCGGATGTTCGGCTACGTCACCTCGCCGGCGACGCCCGTCGGCGCGTTCGCGTCGCTGCTGGCGGCGGCGCTCAACTCGAACGTCACCTCGTGGCGCTCGGCCCCGGGGCCGACCGAGGTGGAGCGGACGGTCGTCGGCTGGCTGGCGGAGCTGATAGGCTTCAAGGGCGCGGGGGTGAACGAGGCCAGCGGCGGGCTGCTGACGAGCGGCGGCTCGATGGCGAACCTGAACGCGGTCTTCGTCGCGCACCGCGCTCACGCGCGACGCGCGGCCGGCGGCGCGGAGGGCGTCGCCGCCGACGGAACGGCCCGAAACCCTTCGCTCGCTGGCTTGTGGGGCGCGGGCGCGCCGGCGACCCTTTACGCCTCGGACCAGACGCACCTTTCGATACCGAAGGCGGCCGACCTCCTCGGCCTCGGGCGCGAGCAGGTGCGCGTCGTGCCTTCGGACGCCCGGTTCCGCCTTGACGTGCGGCTCCTGCGCGAGCGCATAGAGGCGGACGAGCGCGCCGGCCTGCGCCCCTTCTGCGTCGTGGCCAACGCGGGCGCCGTCTCGACCGGCGCGGTCGAGCCGCTGCGCGAGGTGGCGGGGGTGGCGCGCGAGCGCGGGCTCTGGTTTCACGTAGACGGCGCCTACGGCGCGCTCGCCGCCAGCGCGCCCTCGAAGCGCGCGCTGTTCGAAGGGCTCGCCGAGGCCGACTCCGTCTCGCTCGACCCGCACAAGTGGCTCTACACGCCGCTCGGCGTCGGCTGCCTGCTCCTGCGCGAGCCCGAGCGAGCGCGCGCAGCCTTCGCGGGGACGGAGGAGAGCTACATCCAGGTCTTCGAGCGCGAGGAGGACGAGGCGTTCGCCTTCTGGGATTACGGCCCGGAGCTGTCGCGCCCGTTCCGCGCGCTCAAGGTGTGGGCCGCGCTCAGCTACTACGGCGCGCGGCGCGTGGCCGCGGCCATCGAGGAGGACTGCGCGACGGCCGCGCACATGGCCGCGCTCGTCGCCGCCGCCGAAGACTTCGAGCCGGGCGCGCCCGTCACGCTCGGCATCTGCTGCTTCCGCTACGTCCCGCCGGCGGCGCGGCGCGAGCTGGAAGAGGCCGACGACGCCCGCCGCGAAGAATTGAACCGTCGGCTCGACGAGCTGAACGCGGGCGTCGTGCAGCGCGTGCAGCGCGGCGGCGAGGCTTACGTCTCGAACGCCGTCCTCGGGGGCCGCTTCTGGCTGCGCGCCTCCGTCACCAACTTCCGCACGACCCGCCGCGACGTGGAGCTGACGCTCGACGTCATCCGCCGCGCCGCGCGTGAACTAGAAGGCGAGTGAGCCGAGTCCGGGCGAGGTTTATGTCTGCACTGATAGAAGTGACGAGCGGGGAGTTCGAGCGGGAGCTGGGCGTGGCGGTGGAGCTGGCGCGGCGCGCGGGCGAGGCGGCGCTCGCCTTCTACGGGAAGCCGCTGCGCGTGGAGCACAAGGACGAGTTCAACGAGCCGGTGACGCAGGCCGACCGCGTCGCCAACGAGCTTATCGTCCGGGGCCTGCGCGAGGCGTTCCCGGCTGACGGCATCCTGGCCGAAGAGTCGGTTGACACGGGTCGGCGGCTCGGGCGCGGGCGCGCGTGGATGATAGACCCCATTGACGGCACCAAGGGCTTCATCGCCGGCACGGGCGACTTCGCCGTCCAGGTGGGGCTCGCGGTCGAGGGGCGCGCCGCGCTCGGCGTGCTCTACGCGCCCGCGACCGACGTGCTCTACTGGGCGGCGCGCGGGCACGGGGCGTGGGTCCTGCGCCCGACCTCCGAGGCCGGCCAGAGCGTCAGGGCCGAGCGCCTCGGCGTGACGGCCGAGCCCGAGCCCGAGCGGATGCGGCTGGCCGAGAGCCGCTCGCACCGCAGCCCGCGGATGGACGCGGTCGTGGGCGCGCTCGGCGTCGGCTCGGAAGTCCGCAGCCACTCGGTCGGCATCAAGGTCGGGCTCCTCGTCGAGCGCCAGGCCGACCTCTACATACACCTCTCGGGCAAGACCAAGCAGTGGGACACGTGCGCGCCCGAGGCCGTGCTGACCGAGGCCGGCGGCCGCATGACCGATTTGTGGGGCGACCCGATGCGCTACAACACGCCCGACGTGCTCAACCGCAACGGGCTGGTCGCCTCGAACGGCGCGGCGCACGACGCGGTCATCGCCCGGCTCCGCCCGCTGCTCGACGAGTGGGGGCGCGAGCGCTTCTGAGCTTTGCTTAAATTCAGACCCGACGGAGAAGGAGAAGATAAGGGATGAAGCGAACAGGTTCCGCCGCGTGGCAGGGCGGCATCAAGGACGGCCGGGGCACGGTCTCGACCGAGAGCGGCGTGCTCGACGGCGCGCAGTACTCTTTCAGCACGCGCTTCGAGGACGGCAAGGGCACGAACCCCGAGGAGTTGCTGGCCGCGGCGCACGCCGGCTGCTTCTCGATGGCGCTCTCCAAGCAGTTGAACGACGCCGGCTTCACGGCCGACTCCATCAACACGACCGCGGCCGTCCGCCTTGAGAAGACCGACGCCGGCTTCTCCATCACCAAAGTCCACCTCGACGTCACGGCGCGCGTCCCCGGCGCCGACGCCGCCGCCTTCCAGACGGCCGCCGACAACGCCAAGGCCGGCTGCCCCGTCTCGCGCCTCTTCAACGCCGAGATTACGCTGGACGCGAAGCTGGAAGGGTAACCGGACGGCGGGCGGCGGACTGTAGACGGCGGACGGCGGATGGCGGGCGCTCCGCGTCCCCGGCGTTGACCCGGGGCCCGGACGGTTCGCCGGCGAAAGGTCTTCTAACGACTGCCGGCCACTGACTGCCGTCCGCCGCCCGCCGTCTACAGTCCGCCGCCCGCCGGCTGCTGACTATCGTCCGCCGTCCGCCGTTCGCCGCCCGCTTCAGCCTTTCGACCGGGCCGCGTCTTTCCCCTTTCGCCCTCCGCCTTTCGCCTTTATACTTGCCGCCCTGCGACAGCGCCGACGCGTCTTCCGCCGGCCGGCGCGCGCCGCGCGTCTCACCCTTTACGAGCCTTCGCAAGTGGTGGCAGCCGTGAACCTCAGAACCAAGCTCATCATCGTCTTCGTCGCGCTGGCGCTCGTCCCGCTGCTCGCCCTCTGCGTCGTCCAGTACCGCGCGGGGGCGGCGGCCGTCGAGACGTCGCTGCGCGAGCGCGCCGGCGAGCACGCCTCCCGCATGGCGCACGACGTCGAGCAGGTGCTCGGCGCGCAGGAGTCGCGCCTGCGCGAACTAGCCGGGTTCGAGCCGCTGCGCCGCTACGCGCTCGAACGCCGCGCCGCCGCCGCCGCGGGCGCGCCGCCCGCCGGCGACGCCGACCCCGCCGCGCGCGGGGCCGCCGCCGCCGAAGTCGCCGGCCTCCTCGCCGCCTACGCCGCCGCCAACCGCGAATACCTGCAATGCGTCACCTTCATCGAGCGCGGCGGGCAGGCGGCGCTGCGCCTCGAAAGGCGCGAGGGCGGGCAGGAGTTCGCCGCGCAGACTTCTGAGTTCGTCAGCAGCCAGTCGCGCCACGACGAGCGGGTCTGGGCCGCGCGCTCCTCGCAGGCGCTGCGCTCGCCGCTCAGCCGCGAGACTTACGGCGCGGCGCTGCGCCTGACGGCCCCCGTCTTCTCGCCCGCGCCCGCCGAGGAGGGCGGCGAGCCGGCGGGCGCCGTCGTCGCCGAAATCAGGCTGGGCGACGTGGCGCGCGAGGCGTGCGAGACGGCGCAGGCCGGGGCCGCGCGCCCGGGCGTGGCCGCCGACGAGCCCACGCGCGCCGGCGCGGCGCGCCGCATCGTCATCGCGCTCGACAACGCCAACGACGCCATCGTCTACCACACCAACGACGCGCTCAAACACCAGACCGCCTCGTCCGCCATGCCCTTCTTCGCCGCCACCGCCGCGCGGATGAGGGCCGGCGAGTCGGGCCACGACTTCTACGACGCGCCCGGCGGCGGCCGCCGGCTCGCGGCCTTCCGGCAGGCCGAAGGGCTCGGGCTCTCGCTGGCCGCCTCGGAGGACTACGCGGCGGCGCTCGCGCCCGTCAGGCGCGCGGCGCTCGTCGGCGGCGGGCTCTCGCTGCTGGCCGCGCTCACGGCCGCGGCGCTCCTCTCCTACATCGCCGGGCGCGAGACGCGCGGCATCGGCCGCGTCACGCGCGGCGCGTCGGCCATCGCCGCCGGCGACCTCGACCAGCGCATCGACGTCAGCCACAGCGGCGAGACGCGCGAGCTGGCCGAGAACTTCAACGCCATGACCGAGCGGCTGCGCGAGCTGATAGCGCGCGAGGCCGAGTCGCGCCAGTTCGCCTCGTTCATGCGCATCTCGGCGATGGTCTCGCACGACCTGAAGAACGCCATCGCCGGCCTCTCGATGCTGGTCTCGAACATGGAGAGGCAGTTCCACCGCGAAGAGTTCCGCGCCGACGCCATCGAGTCTCTGCGCGAGGCGACCGAGAAGCTCAAGCGCACGGTCGCGCGCCTGAACGAGCCGGCCAAGTCCCTGAGCGGCGAGTACCGCATCGCCGCGCGCCCCACCGACCTCGTCCCCATCATCCGCCGCGTGCTGGCCACCAACGCCGAGCCGACGCGCCCGCTCAACGAGGTCGAGGCGCGCCTCCCCGACCGCCTCGTCGCCACGGTCGAGCCCGAGCGCATCGAGAACGTCGTCGAGAACCTCGTCATCAACGCGCTCGAGGCGATGGGCGCGCGCGGCGGCCGCCTGACGGTCGAGGCCGGCGCGCTCGAAGGCGACCTCGTCTTCTTCGGCGTCGAGGACACCGGCGTCGGCATGACCGAGGAGTTCGTCAAGACCAGACTCTTCCGCCCCTTCTCGACGACGAAGAACAAGGGCATCGGGCTCGGCCTCTTCACCTGCCGCGAGGTGGTCGAGGCGCACGGCGGCCGGCTCGAAGTGGATTCACGACCCGGCGCTGGCACGCGCTTCCGCGTCGTGCTACCATCCCGCCTGTTCCACTCGGGGGAGCGGCGCGAGCGGCCGGAGAAGGTGACGGCCCCGACGGAGAGCGCGCCGCCCGACTTGCCCGGCTGACCCATTCAGCCCTTCCAGACAGCTAAGCCTTGCCCCGAAGTTGCTCGCGCCGCTCGCCCGGCCGAGGCGTCGCCTATTACCATTCGGGACCCCCCTTGCCATGACCGAACAGGCGGAACAGAAGACGACGGTGCTGGTCGTGGACGACGACCGCCTGCTGCGCCGGCAGCTCCACTGGGCGCTCGTCGAGCGCCACCGCGTGCTCGAAGCCGAGACGCGCCCCGGCGCCGTCGAACTCCTCCAGCGCGAGCGCGTGGACGTCGTCATCTGCGACCTCCACCTGCCGCCCGACCTCGACGGCATCGAGGAGGGGCTCGCCGTCGTCGAGGCCGCGCGCGGCGAGCGCCCCTCCGTCCCCGTCGTCGTCATCACGGGCAGCGACAACAAGCAGGCCGCGCTCGAAGCCGTCCGCCGCGGCGCCTACGGCTTCTTCGAGAAGCCGTTCGACGAGGAGGAGGTCTCGCACATCGTCGCGCAGGCGGCGCGGCTGCGCTGCCTCGAGACCGAGGTCCTGAGGCTCCGCTCCGAGCTGAAGATGTTCCGCGGCTTCGGCCGCTTCGTCGGCGCGAGCAACGCGCTGGAGCGCACGCTCAAGCAGGCGCGCGCCGTCGCCGACACCTCCGTCACCGTCCTCATCAGCGGCGAGAACGGCACGGGCAAGGAGGTGCTGGCGCGCGCCATCCACGAGGAGAGCACGCGCCGCGACCGCCCCTTCGTCGCCGTCTCGTGCGCCGCGCTCCCCGAGTCGCTCATCGAGTCCGAGCTGTTCGGCCACGTCAAGGGCGCCTTCACCGACGCCAAGAGCGACCGCGTGGGGCGCTTCGGCCTCGCCGACGGCGGCACGCTCTTCCTCGACGAGATAGGCGAGTTGCAGCCCGTCGTCCAGGTCAAGCTGCTGCGCGTGCTTCAGGAGCGCGTCATCGAGCGCGTGGGCAGCAACCAGCAGGTCAAGGTGGACATCCGGCTCATCGCCGCCTCGAACCGCGACCTCGAACAGGAGGTCAAGGAGGGGCGCTTCCGCGAAGACCTCTTCTACCGCCTCAACGTCGTCCCGCTCCACATGCCGGCGCTCAGGGAGCGGCGCGAGGACATCCCGGTCCTCGCCGCGCACTTCGCCGCCAAGGCCGCCGAGAAGCACGACCGCCCGCTGCCCGAGCTGGACCCCGCGCTCGTCGAGTCCCTGCACGAGTACGACTGGCCGGGCAACGTCCGCGAGCTGGAGAACCTGGTCGAGCGCCTCGTCGTGCTGACGAAGGACGCGCGGCTCGGCGTCGAGTTCCTGCCCGAGAAGATGCTGCGCGCGGCGGCGCAGCCCGCGGCCGCCCTCCACGGCGACGAGACGACGCTCGAAGGCGCGACGCTCGCGCTGCGCCGCCGCATGGTCATCACGGCGCTCCAGGCCGAGGGCGGCAACCGCGTCGCCGCCGCCCGCCGACTCGGCATCAGCCGCTCCTACCTCCACCGCCTCATCAGCGAACTCTCCATCACCGGCGTCTGAAGGCCGGGGGCCAAGGCCGAATCATCAGTGGACGAAGGCGAGGCCCGACGGCCCGGCCTTTCACCCCCGCCCTTCCGCCTTCAAAACACCCGCCCTTCCGCCTTCGCCCCCGCCCCCACTGTTCTCAGTTGTTCACACGCGCGCCGCGGCGTGTCCACTCGTGTTGACATCCGGGACCCGGGCGCGCGCCCGCCGTCGCGTTTTCCGCGGATTTTCGCGATTCCGGGCGCCGGCCGGGCGGTGGCACGGGCGTTGCGAACGTGTGCCGGCGTCGAGGGGTTTTAACCTGAGCATCCGCCGAAAGGGTGACCGACCGCAGATGAAAACGCAGGAGACCGCCGGAGCCATTTTGGTGAGTGACGGGGAAGAGGACGATGACGAAGCCGAAAGTTCTCATAATTGACGACGACGTCGCCATCACGCAGCAGCTCTTCTGGACGCTGTGCGACGAGTTCGAGGTGATGACGGCCAACGGCCTCGCCTCGGCCATCCGCCGCGCGACCATCTACGAGCCGGACGTCGCCATCCTCGACCTGCATCTGCCGCCGACGCTCGACGCGCCCGACACCGGCCTGCGCATCCTCGACTACGTCAAGAGCCACCTGCCGGCGTCCAAGGTCTTCGTCGCCAGCTCCGACCCCTCGGGCGAGATGCGCCGCGAGTGCATCCGCCGCGGGGCCGACGGGTTCTTCGATAAGCCGCTCGACGTCGAGCGCCTGCTCGCGACCGTCCGCCGCACGGCCGTCGCGCGCAGACTCGCCGCGGCCTGGACGGCCGCGGCCGGGGTGCTCACCCCCAGAATTCACCCCGGCAGGCGGCCGGCGGCGGCCGCCGTTGGAAACCAGGGCGCTTCGAGTGTTCGCCCTGCCTCGCGCGCCCTGATGCTCTTTGACCTTTAAGGATGCGGCCCTCGCCTACCCCAATAATCGAGTGGCCGTGACTGCGTCCGCGCGTTAAGGCATCCCTTCTGCCTTGCGTGGTCGCAAAGCCCCCGTTTCCAAATAGACTCCTGCCCAGAGTCGCGGGGGCTTTATTTTTTGCCCGGCGGAGGCCGGAGGCCGGAGGCCGGGGGGCGAGTCGAGAACTTATTTTCGACCGCCCCCCGCCCTCTAACCTCCGGCCTCCGCTTTGTCGTATAATGTCGCCACAAACGGCGACTTTTAAGAGTCTCTTTTGAAGGGGATTGCGAGGGCCGGGCCGCACCAGATGATTAAGTTTTTACACATGTCGGACGTCCACCTGGGCTGCCGGCGCTACAACCTGGAGGAGCGGACGAAGGACTTCTTCCGGAGCTGGTACGACGTGATCGAGAATCACGCGCTGCCGAACGGGGTGGACTTCGTGCTCATCGCCGGCGACTTCTTCGACCGGCGCAACATAGACCCGCAGACGATGAACCACGCGCTCGCCGGCCTCCAGCGGTTGAAGGACGCCGGCGTCCCCGTCGTCGCCATCGAGGGCAACCACGACCGCCGCGACGCCGTCTCCGACTACAGCTGGATGCGCTCCTTCTCGCAGGCCGGCTTCTTCATCCTCCTCGAACCGGCGCGCGTCGCCGAGACGGCGGAGGGGGGGCTGCCCTGGGAGATGCGGCCGTGGGACGAGGAGTCGCGCGCCGGCTCCTACGTGGACATCAAGGGCGCGCGCATCTTCGGGACGCACTGGTACGGGACTTCGGCCAACGCCGCGATGCCGATGCTGGCCGAGTCGCTGCGCGCCGCGCGCGGCGAGGGGCTCTTCCACATCCTGCTGCTCCACACCGACGTCGAGGGGCAGCTCAACCGCCCCATCCCCGCGCTCTCGGTCGAGCGGCTGAAGGAGCTGCGCTCGCTCGTGGACTACGTCGCGCTCGGCCACACGCACAAGCGTTTCGAGCTGGAGAACTGGGCCTTCAACCCCGGCTCGCTCGAAGCCTGCTCGATTGACGAGTACCGCGAGGAGCGCGGCCTCTACCTCGTCGAGGTGGACGACGCGCACGCCGTCAGCGCCGCCTTCATCAACGACTACGTGCAGCGCCCCTTCCAGCGCCTGACCTTCGACGTCTCGGGCGCGGAGGACGCCGAGGCCGTCCGCGCCGGCGTCCTGGAGGCGGTCGGGCGGGAGGCGCGCCCCCACGACCCGGCGTCGGGCGAGCCCGCCCCCATCATCGAGATAAACCTGCGCGGCCACCTCGGCTTCAAGAACTCGCTCCTCGACATGCGGCGGATGCGCGAGGAGGCTTTGGAGAAGACCGGCGCGCTCCACGTCATGCTCAAGAACCAGAGCGTGCCCGTCGAGTACGCCGTCGCCGCCGGCCTCGACGCCGACACGTCGCGCGCGCACCGCGAGCGCCGCATCGTCGAAGACCTCATCGCGCGCGACAACCGCTTCCGCGACCGCGCGCGCGAGATGGCCGAGCTGGTGCTGGAGGCCAAGCGCCGCGCGCTCGGCGACGAATCGCCCGAGGCCATCCTCGAACTCATCGAGCAGAAAATCGAGCCGCGGGCGCGCGCCGCCGGCGCGGGCGAGGCGGCGGCGGACGCCCCCTCGCCCTCGGCGCTCGGCGCGCTCGAACGCAGCGCGACGACGGCGGCCGTGATGGGCGACAAGTGACGGGCGGCGGGCGCGCGGCCCGCCCCGACATCAGCCAACCGCGCCCCGGCGCCCGGTAGACCTTTTCATGTCAGAAGCGTTAGACAAAGTGCGCGGCGTGCGCGAGCTGCCGCTGTTCCCGCTGCCGCTGGTGCTCTTCCCGGGCGCGCCGCTGCCGCTCCACATCTTCGAGGAGCGCTACCGCCGCCTGCTGGTTGACGTGCGCGCGTCGAACAACCTCTTCGGCCTCTCCTACTTCGCGCCGGGCGCGGGCGCGGAAGACCGCCCGCCCGCCGGCCACGTCGGCTGCGCGACCGAGGTGGTCGAGGCGCAGCCGCTGCCCGACGGCCGCTCGAACATTCTGACGGTCGGCGTCGCGCGCTACCGCGTCACGGAGTACGTCGAGCGCGGCGAGCCGTACCTCGTCGCGCGCGTCGAGTTCTTCGAGGACGACGAGGAGGACGCGCGGACGGTCGCGCGCCGCGCCGGCGAGGTCAGCGAGATGTTCATGCGCATCGCGCGCGCCATGCGCACGGCCAGCGAAGAGCGCGCCTCGCTGCCCGAGCTGCCGCAGGACGACCCCGAGCGCCTCTCCTTCGTCGTCGCCGCCGTCGTCGAGATGGACGCCGAGGCGAAGCAGCGGCTGCTGGAGATGCGCTCGACCTCGGGGCGGCTGCGACGGCTCCACACGATGCTCTCCCAGGCGGTCTCGGCCTACGAGGCGCGCGCGCGCACGCACGAGGTTTCGCGCGGCAACGGCCACGCCGGCAGGAAGGTGGACCTGGGCGAATGAGCGGGGCGTCGTCGTCGGGCGGGCGCGCGGGGGCGGGCGCGGCGGCGCCGGAAGGCCGGGCCGCGGGCAGCGCGCGCGTGCGCGTCCTCTTCTTCGGCGCGGCGCGCGAGGCCGCGGCCGACGAGCTGACGCTGGAGCTTCCCGAGGGCGCGAACGCGCGCGAGGCGTTCGCGCGGCTGCTCGAAGATTACCCGGCGCTGCGGCGCTTCGGCTCATCGCTCCTCGTCGCCGTCAACCAGGAGTACGCGCGCGACCTCGAAGTCGTGCTGGGGGACGGCGACGAGCTGGCGCTCTTCCCGCCCGTCAGCGGCGGCGGCGGGGCGGGCGCGCCCGGGGCCGACGACGCGCCAGACTTCTACGAGCTGACGACCGAGCCCATAGACGTCGGCGCGGTCGCGCGCCGCGTCGTGCCCCGCCGCTGCGGCGCGACCGTCACGCTCGACGGCTACGCGCGCGAGTGGACGAAGGGGCGCAGGACGCTGCACCTCGTCTACGAAGCCTACGCCCCGATGGCGCTCGCCGAGATGCGCCGCCTGGGAGCCGAGGCGCGGCGGCGTTTCGACGTGGCGCACGTCGGCATCGTCCACCGCACGGGGCGCACCGAAATCGGCGAGACTTCCGTCGTCATCTCCGTCAGCGCCCCGCACCGCCGCGCCGCCTTCGAAGCCTGCGAGTGGGCCATCCGCGAGCTGAAGCGCACCGTCCCCATCTGGAAGAAGGAGTTCTTCGAGGACGGCGAAGTCTGGGTCGAGGGCGAGTTCGCGCCGAAAGAGTCCGCCGAAGGGGTCCAGGGGTTAGAACGGGCATGAGTCTCTGGACAGTCGCGCTCCTCGTCTTCCTTATCAACCTGCCGTTCGGCTACTGGCGCGCGAGCGTGCGGAGGCTGTCGCGGAGTTGGTTCCTGGCCGTACACCTGCCCGTCCCGCTGGTCGTCGCGCTCAGAATCTTCTCGGGGCTCGGCTGGAAGCCGGTCAGCTTCCCCGTGCTCGTCGGCGCGTTCTTCCTGGGTCAGTTCGTCGGCGGGAAGGTGCGCCACCTCATCTCGGGTCGCGGGCCCGGCCGCGCCGCGCATTGAAAGTCCGTCCGAGGCCGTCTCTCATGTCCGAGCGTCTACTGTTCAAGCGGCTCCACGCGGGGGCGAGGCTGCCGACGCGCGGGAGCGCGGGCGCGGCGGGGCTCGACCTCTACGCGGTCGAGCGCGTGGTCATCGCGCCGGGCGGGCGCGCGGCGGTGCGGACGGGGCTGGCGGCGGCGATACCCGCGGGCTTCTACGGCCGCGTCGCGCCGCGCTCGGGGCTCGCCGTCCGGCACGGGATAGACGTGCTGGCCGGCGTCGTTGATTCAGACTACCGCGGCGAGATACTGTGCGCGCTCGTCAACCACGGCGAAGAGCCGTTCGAGGTCGAGCCCGGCGCGCGCGTCGCACAGCTCGTCGTCGAGGCCATCGCCACCCCGCAGCCCGCGTGGGCCGAAGACCTCGAAGAGACCGACCGCGGCGCGGGCGGCTTCGGCAGCACCGGCTCCGCCTGACGGCGAGGCGGCGAAGGGCAAAAGGCGAAGGCCGAGGGGCGCGAAGGCTGCGCGGCGGGCGAAGTCAGGAAGACGTAAAGGCGGCTGTAAAGACGGAGGGCGGCGCGGCTCTCATCAACCGTT
>DASVUF010000318.1:0-6547 GCA_036387195.1 Pyrinomonadaceae bacterium
GTGCCGCCGCACCACCTCGCCCAGCGCCCTCGCCAGCGCCCCCGCGTCCAAATCCCCGCTCAGCCGCACCGCCAGCGGCACGTTGTAGGCGTTCGTCCCAGGCTCCAACTGCTCGAAGAACCACAGCCGCTGCTGCGCGAATGAGAGCGGCAGCGCGCCTTCGCGCCCCGCCTTCACCAGCGGCGGGGCCGCCACGCCCGCCTCCGCGCCCAGCGCCGCGGACGCCGCCGCGGCCAGCCCCCTGACGGTCGGCGACTCGAAGAGCTGGCGCAGTCCGACCTCGACGCCCAGGCTCTCGCGCAGCCGGGAAACCAACTGCGTGGCCAGCAGGCTGTGCCCGCCCGCGTCGAAGAAGTTGTCGAGCGCCCCGACCCGCCCGACGCCCAAGACCGAGGCCCAGACCTCCGCCACCAGCTCCTCCACGCCCGCCTGCGGCGCGACGTAGTCCTGCGCGGCGACGGCCGGCGAGAGGTCGGGCGCGGGCAGCGCGCGGCGGTCTATCTTGCCGTTTGGTGTAAGCGGCAGCGAGTCGAGGGTGACGAAGTGCGAGGGCGTCATGTAGTCCGGCAGACGCTCGCGCACGTAATCACGCAACTCGTTGACGAGTGAGACGCGCGCCATGGCCGCCCCGGTCATGTGCCCCGCGGCGACCGTCGCGGGCGCGGCCGGCGTCTGGCCGACCACGTAGGCCACCAGCCGCTTCTCCGCGCTCTCACCCTGCGCCGTCACGACCACCTCGCGCACCGCCGGGTGCTGCGCCAGCACGGCCTCAATCTCGCCCAACTCGATGCGGAAGCCCCTGACCTTGACCTGCTGGTCGCGCCGCCCGAGAAACTCTATATGCCCTTCCGCGCGCCAGCGCACCACGTCGCCCGTCCTGTAGAGTCGCGCGCCCGGCTTCCCCGAGAACGGGTCGGGCACGAAACGCTCGGCGGTCTGGCCGGGGCGCTGGTGGTAGCCGCGCGCGAGGCCGTCGCCGCCGATGTATAGCTCGCCCGCCACGCCGACGGGCGCGGGGCGCGTCTGCGCGTCGAGGACGTAAATCTCCGTGTTGGCGATGGCGCGCCCGATGGGCACGGTCGTCGCGCCCGCGGGGACGTGCTCCACCCTGTGCCAGGTGGAGTAGGTCGTGCTCTCGGTGGGGCCGTAGACGTGAAGCAGGCGGGCGGGCGGCGCGCCCTCCAGCACCTCACGCACGCGGCCCGGGTCTACGGCCTCGCCGCCGAAGAGCAGGTGGCGCAGCGACCCGAAGGCCCCGGGCGCCTCGGCGGCCAGAATGTTGAAAAGCGCGGTCGTCAGGAACAGCGTCGTGATTCGCCGCTCGTGCAACTGCGCGGCGAACTCGCGCGGCGAGAGCGCGATGTCCTTCGTGAAGCCCACGAGGGTCGCGCCGTTTAAAAGCGCGCCCCAAATCTCGAACGTCGCCGCGTCGAAGGACGAGTTGGAGACCTGCGCGACCCTGTCGTCGGCGCCGAGCCACACGTAGTCCGTGTTGATGACCAGGCGGTTCACCGCCCTGTGAGATACGGAACTGCCCTTGGGCCGCCCCGTGGTGCCCGACGTGTAGATGACGTAGGCCAGGTGCTCGCCCGACACGGGGGCGTCGAGATTTTCATCGCCCTCGCGCTCTATCTCGTGCCAGTCGGCGTCGAGCCGCACGACCTTTCCGCCGTACGCGGGGAGCGCCTTCGCCGTGCGCTCCTGCGTAAGCAGCACGGGCACGGCGGCGTCTTCTATCATAAAGGCGAGACGCGGCGCCGGGTGCGTCGGGTCGAGTGGCACGTAGGCGCCGCCGGCCTTGAGTATGCCGAGCAGCCCGACGACCATCTCCGCCGAACGCTCGACGCAGATGCCCACCATCACCTCCGGCCCGACGCCGAGCCCGCGCAGGCGCCGCGCCAGGCGGTTGGCGCGGCGGTTGAGTTCCGCGTAGCTCAACCGCTCGTCGCCGTAGACGACGGCCGTCGCGTCCGGCGCGCGCTCGACCTGCCGCTCGAACAGTTCGTGTATGGTCGCCTCGCGCGGGTACTCGGTCGCCGTGTCGTTCCACTCGACGAGCAGGCGGCGGCGCTCGTCGGCGGAGAGCACGGGCAGCTCCGAGAGGCGCCGCGACGGGTCGGCGGCGACGCCGCGCAGCAGGTTCTCGAAGTGCGCGACGAAACGCCGCATCGTGTCGGCCTCGAAGAGGTCCGTGTTGTATTCGAGGTAGCCCGAAAGCCCCTCCGCCACCTCGCTCAGCAGCAGCGTCAAATCGAAGTGCGCCGCCCCCGTGTCGGTCGGCACGGCTTCGAGCGTGAGGCCGGGCAGTTCCAGCCTGCCGCCCGGCGCGTTCTGCAACGCGAACGCCACCTGGAAGATGGGCGCGTGGCTCATGTCGCGTTCGGGCTGCAACTCCTTGACCAGCTTCTCGAACGGCACGTCCTGGTGCGCGTAGGCGCCGAGCGCGACCTCTTTGACGCGCCCGAGCAGTTCCGTGAAGGTCGGGTCGCCCGAGAGGTTCGTGCGCAGCGCGAGCGTGTTGACGAAGAAGCCTATCAGCGGCTCGACCTCCGCGCGGTTGCGGCTGGCGATGGCGGTGCCGACGACCACGTCCTCCTGCCCGCTCCAGCGCGAGAGCAGGGTCTGGAAGGCCGCGAGCAGGAGCATGTAGAGCGTGACGTCCTGCCGGCGGCAGAGCGCGTTGAGGGCTTCGAGCAGGGCGGGGTCGAGCAGGAACAGCGCGTTCGTCCCGTTGTAGGTCGGCACGACGGGGCGCGGCCTGTCGGTCGGCAGTTCGAGCACGGGCACGTCGCGCAACTGCCCGCGCCAGTAGGAGAGTTGCGCTTCGAGCGCTTCGCCCGTGAGCCAGCCGCGCTGCCAGGCCGCGTAGTCGGCGTACTGAATCGGCAGCTCGGGGAGCGGCGAGGGCCGGCCGTTGCTGAACGCCTCGTAGAGCGCGGCGACCTCCCCGACGAGCACGTTCAAAGACCAGTTGTCGCTGACGATGTGGTGCATCGTGAACAGCAGCACGTGCTCCGACTCCGCGAGGCGCAGCAGCTTCATCCTCAGGAGCGGGCCGCGCGAAAGGTCGAACGGCTCGCGCGCCTCTTCGCCGCCGAGGCGCGCGGCCTCGGCCTCGCGCTCGCCCTCGGGCAGCCCCGACAAATCTATCAGCGGCAGCGGCAGCTCCAGCGAGTCCGCGATGATTTGCGTCGGCTCGTTGCCCGCGATGTCGAAGGACGTGCGCAGCGACTCGTGCCGGCGCACTATCTCGTTGAGCGTGCGTTCGAGCGCCGCCGCGTCGAGACGGCCGCGCAGGCGCACGGCCAGGGGGATGTTGTAGACGGCCAGCCCCGGCTCGAACTGGTCGAGGAACCAGAGCCGCTGCTGCGCGAAGGAGAGCGGCAGCGCCCCGCCCCGCTCCACCCTCGTGATGGCCGCCGTCTCCGCGGCCCCGTCCCGCCGAACGCCGCCGCCCTCGCCGAGCTCCCCGGACAGGGCCGCGCACATCTCCGCCACGGTCGGCGCCTCGAACATGATGCGCAGCGGCAACTCCACGCCGAAACGGTCGCGCACGCGCGAGATGACCTGCGTCGCCAGCAGCGAGTGCCCGCCGAGGTCGAAGAAGTTGTCGCGCACGCCGACGCGCTCGACCTCCAGCACCTCCGTCCAAACACCCGCCAGCGCCTCTTCCAGCTCGCCGCGCGGCGCCTCGTAGTCCGTCCCCAGCTCGGGGCGCGCGCCCTCCGGCTCCGGCAGCGCGCGGCGGTCAACCTTGCCGTTGGGCGTGAGCGGGAGCGCGTCGAGCATGACGAAGTGTGAGGGCGTCATGTAGTCCGGCAGCCGCTCGCGCACGTAGGCGCGCAACTCCGTCGCGTTCGGCGGCGCCGCGTCGGCGTCGCACACGAGGTAGGCGACCAACTGCTTGTCGTCCGGCTGCCCCTTGGATTGGCGCGCCTCGACGACCACCTCGCGCACGGCGCGGTGCTGCGCCAGCACGGCCTCAATCTCGCCGAGCTCGATGCGGAAGCCCCTGACCTTGACCTGCAAGTCGCGCCGCCCCTGGAACTCGATGCGGCCGTCTTCGAGGTGGCGCGCCACGTCGCCCGTGCGGTAGAGGCGAGCGCCCGGCTCCGACGAGAACGGGTCGGGGATGAAACGCTCGGCCGTCAGCGCGGGGCGGTTCAGGTAGCCGCGCGCGAGGCCGTCGCCGCCGATGTGCAACTCACCCCAGACGCCCTGCGCGACGGGCTCCATCCGCCGGTCGAGCAGGTAGACTTCGGTGTTGGCGATGGGGCGGCCGATGGGCACCGTCGAGGCGAGGTCGCCCTCGCCCGTCAGCGTGTGCGTGCAGGCGAAGGTCGTGCTCTCGGTCGGGCCGTAGCCGTTGATTACGCGGCAGCCCGGCAATTCGCGCAGCACGCGCCGGACGTGCTGCGGCGAGAGCACGTCGCCGCCGGCGAGCAGTTGCCGCACGCCGCGCAGGTCGGCGAGCCGCTGGTCAACCATCTGGTGAAAGAGCCCGGCCGTCAGCCAGAGGGTCGTCACGCCCTGCTCCGACACGAAGCGCCCCAACTCTTCGAGCGAGAGGCTGTGGGCGGGCGCGAGCACGAGGCGCGCGCCGTTGAGCAGGCTGCCCCAGACCTCGAAGGTGGAGGCGTCGAAGGAGACGGAGGCCAGTTGCAGAAAGACCTCGTCGGGCGAGAGGTCTGCGAAGTAATTCTCTTTGACGAGCCGCGCGACGTTGCGGTGGACGACGGCGACGCCCTTGGGTTTGCCGGTGGAGCCCGACGTGTAGATGACGTAGGCGAGGTTTTCGGCGCCCGCCGTCGGCCCCGGGTTCTCTTCGCCCTCCGCCTCGACGAGTTCCCAATCCGTGTCGAGACAGACGACGTGCGCCCAGTGCGAGGGCAGCCCTTCGAGCAGGCGCTCCTGCGTCAGCAGCACGGGCACGCCCGCCTCTTCGAGCATGTAGGAGATGCGTTCGAGCGGGTAGGCCGGGTCAATCGGCAGGTACGCGCCGCCGGCCTTGAGGATGCCGAGCAGGCCGACGACCATCTCCGGCGAGCGCTCGACGCACAGCCCGACGCAGGTGTCGGGGCCGACGCCCAGGCCGCGCAGGTGGCGCCCGAGCTTGTTGGCGCGGCGGTTGAGTTCCGCGTAGCTCAGACGCTCGTCGCCGTAGACGACGGCCGTCGCGTCCGGCGTGCGCTCGACCTGCCGCTCGAACAGCTCGTGTATGGTGGCCTCGCGCGGGTACTCGGTCGCCGTGTCGTTCCACTCGACCAGCAGCCGCCGCCGCTCGTCGTCCTCCACCAGCGGCAGCGCGGAAAGACGCCGCGCCGGGTCGTCAACGACGGCGTCGAGCAGACGGACGTAACGCCCGAAGAGGCGTTCGATGGTCGAGCCGTCGAAGAGGTCCGTGTTGTATTCGACGTGGCCGCCGAGTCCGCCCTCCCATTCCTGTAGCCAGATGCGGAAGTCGAACATCGCCGTGCCCATCTCGACCGGCACGGCCGAGAGCGTCAGCCCCGCGAACGACGTCTCCCCCATCGGGACGTTATGCAGCGTCAGCGCCACCTGGAAGATGGGCGCGTGGCTCATGTCTCGCTCGGGCTGTAGCTCCTCGACCAGCTTCTCGAACGGCACGTCCTGATGCGCGTAAGCGCCGAGCGCGACTTCGCGGACGCGCCCGAGCAGTTCGGCGAAGGTCGGGTCGCCCGACAGGTCCGTCCTCATCGCCAGAGTGTTGACGAAGAAGCCGATGAGCGGCTCCGTCTCCGCGCGGTTGCGCCCCGCGATGGGCGAGCCGACGATTACGTCCTCCTGCCCGCTGTAGCGCATCAGCAACGTCTGGAACGCCGCGAGCAGCAGCATGTAGAGCGTCACGCCCTGACCGCGCCCCAGTTCGAGGAGTTTGTTGAGCAGCTCGGGCGGCAGGTTAACCTGCTGCTTCGCCCCGCGGAACGTCTGGACGGCCGGGCGCGGACGGTCTGTCGGCAGCTCCAGCACGGGCGGCGCGCCCGCCAGCCGCTCGCGCCAGTAGGCGAGTTGCCGCTCCAGCACCTCGCCCGTCAGGTATTTACGCTGCCAGACGGCGAAGTCCGCGTACTGTATCGAGAGTTCCGGCAGCGGCGACTCTTCGCCCTCGATGAAGGCCGTGTAGAGCGCGATAACTTCTCTGAGGAGCACGCCCATTGACCAGCCGTCCGAGACGATGTGGTGCATCGTGAACAGCAGGATGTGCTCCGTCTCGTCGAGCCGTAACAGACTCGCGCGCAGCAGCGGCCCCGCCGCGAGGTCGAAGGGCTTGCGCGCGTCCGCTTCGGCCAGCCGCAACGCCTCCGCCTCGCGCAGGTCGTGAGGCAGGTCGCGCAAGTCCCTCTCCTCCAGCGCCAACTCCGCCCCCTCGTCCACCACCTGCTCGGGCTCCCCGCCCGCCGCCTCGAACCTCGTCCGCAGCGCCTCGTGCCGCCGCACCACCTCGCCCAGCGCCCTCGCCAGCGCCCCCGCGTCCAAATCCCCGCTCAGCCGCACCGCCAGCGGCACGTTGTAGGCGTTCGTCCCA
>DASVUF010000319.1:0-3908 GCA_036387195.1 Pyrinomonadaceae bacterium
GCCTGAAAACCCTGACGGCCGTAGGCGGTAAGCCGCGAGCCGTGACGAGGAGGAAGGCAGTTCTTCTCTCGTCACGGCTCGCGGCTTACCGCCTACCGCTTTCACAGCCGTCAGGCTTTCGGGTGCGCCTTGTCGTAGACCTCGATGAGCTTCTCCATGGAGACGTGCGTGTAAATCTGGGTGGTGGAGAGGCGCGCGTGCCCCAGAAGCTCCTGGATGTCGCGGAGGTCGGCGCCGCTGTCGAGCAGGTGCGTGGCGAAGGAGTGGCGCAGCGAGTGCGGGCTGATGTCGTGGATGCCGGCGCAGACCTTGATGTACTTGTCCACCATGCGGCCGACCGAGCGCGTGGTGATGCGCGTCCCCTGGTAGTTGAGGAAGACGGCGTCGGGCTCGCGCTCGGCGGCGGGCGCGTTGTTGAGGAAGCCGCCGCGCACCTCGGTCAGATACCTCATCAGGGCGTGGAGCGCCGGCTCGCCGAAGGGCACGATGCGCTCCTTGCGCCGCTTGCCCTTGACCCGGATGGTGCGCCCGCGGAAGTCTACGTCGCGCATGTCGAGCTTGACCAGCTCGGAGACGCGCACGCCCGTCCCGTAGAGCATTTCGAGGATGGCGCGGTCGCGCTTGCCGAGGTCGGTCGTCGCGTCCGGCGTCTCGATGAAGCGGACGGCGTCCTCGACCGAGAGGTGGTTCGGGAGCTTCTTCTCCAGCCGCGGCGTCGAGACGAGCTTCGCCGGGTTGGCCTCGACCGCGCCCTCGCGGATGAGGAACTGGAAGAAGGTGCGCAGCGCCGCCAGCTTACGCGCGATGGAGGACTTCTTCTTCTGCGCGTCGTGCAGCTCCGAGAGCCACTCGCGGATGGTGATGTGGTCTACGTCGCGGACGTCCACCTCGCGGCGCGCGCCCGTGGCCGGGTCGGCCGGCGCCAGGTGTTCGAGGAACTGGCCGAGGTCGATGGCGTAGTTCCTGAGCGTGTGCTCGCTCACGTTGCGCTCGTAGCGCAGGTGTTCGAGGAACTGCGTCAGTAGTTGCTCCATAAAAAATTAGACGGCGGACAGTAGTCGGCGCCCCCTTCCGGCGGCGGCGGCCTCAGGATAAAACAAACCGCCGCGGGTCTGCCACACCTTTCTACTGATGACCGCCCGCTACCCCTTCGGGGCGTAGTAGCCCTTGCGCGTGCGGACGCGGAGGTTCGGGCGTGTCTTGACGTTGAGCGTGAAGGCGCGGAAGCGGCCGTCGCGCACGTCGCCCGGCGGGTAGTAGCTGAGCACGTACTGCTGCGAGAGGTCGGCGGCTATCTGGCGGAAGGCGGCCGACAGCTCCTCGTGCGTGCGCGGGACGTAGACCGCGCCGCCCGTCTGCGCGGCGAACTCTTCTAGGCGGCGCGCGCCGGCGAGGTCGTGGAGGTTCGGGCTGTCGCTGTTGCCGGTGCGGACGGCGTAGACCTGACAGTCGTCGGCGAGCAGCGCCTTGAGCGTCGTGTCGAAGTCCAGCTCGCTGACCGTGTCCGTCCCGTCGGAGATGATGACGATGACCTTGCGCGTGCGCTGCGGCTTGAGGTACTCGGCGGCCATCGTGACCGTGTCGAAGAGCGCGGTGGCGGCGGCCTCCGGCTTGGGGAAGTTTTCGATGACGCGCACCAGGCGGTTCACGTCGTTCGTCAGCGGGTGCGACAGCTCCGGCTCGGTCGAGATGGAGTAGACGGCGGCGCGGTCGCCGGCGCGGACGACCGAACGCAGGAAGCGTATGCCGGCCTGCCGCTCGAAGTCGCGCGCAGAGACCTGGCTGGAGCTGTTGTCGAAGAGGAGCGCGATGCTGACGGGCGTCTCGGAGCGCGACAGGTCGCCGATGGGCCTCACCTCGCCGTCCACCTTCAGCTCGAAGTCCTCGGCCTTCAAATCCGCGACCGCGCGTCCCTGCGCGTCCACGACGTAGGCCGGCACGGGGACGAGGTTCGAGCTGATGCGGACGACCTCTTCGCCCTCGTCCGCGTCCTCGCCGGCCGTCTTCGGCGGCGGCGCCTCCGAGCCGGGCGGGCGCAGGCCGCCGCCCTTCTTCCCGGCCTTCCCGGCCTGAGGGTCGTCGGCCGCGGTCGGCTCGGCGATGGGGCCGGTCGGGCGCCTGAAGGGCGTCGGCGCGGGCGTCGGGGTCGCGGCGGCCGCGCCCTTCTTCCCGATGTGTATGGGCGGCGGCTGCGGCGCGCTCCTGCGCCCCGACTGCGCGCGCAGCGCCGACGAAGACGCGGCCGGCAGCAGCGCGAGCGCGCAGGCGCACGCCACGACGAGGCCGCGCGCGCGCCCCCCCGACGGCGATGACGCGCGCGCGCTCAAGGCGTCGCCGCCAGCCGCCCGCGCCCGATGTTTTGAAGCCAGGCGTCCCATTCTTCGAGTGCGAGCGCGACCTGCCGCGAGTGGCGGTCGCGCTTCTTCTTGAACCTGCGCCGCTCCTCCTCGGCGAGCGGCTCCAGCAGCGCGAAAGTGATGTTGACCGGCTGGTAGTTCCGCGCGTCCGCGCCCGAGACGTAGCGCGCCAGCGCGCCGGTCGCGGCCTTGGGCGGCGCTTCGAGCGGCGCCTCCCCGCGCGCCACGCGCGCCGCGTTGCGCCCCGCCAGCCACCCCGTCGCCACCGACTCGACGTAGCCCTCGACCCCGCTGATCTGGCCGGCGAAAAAGACCCGCGGGCGCTCGCGCATCTGCAACGTCGGCGCGAGCACGCGCGGGGCGTTGATGTACGTGTTGCGGTGAATCTGTCCGTACTGCAAAAACTCGGCGCGTTCGAGGCCGGGTATGAGACGGAGCACGCGCGCCTGTTCGCCGTAACGTAGATGATTCTGGAAGCCGACGAGGTTGTAGGCGTCGGCCATCAAATTCTCCTGCCGGAGCTGGACGGCCGCGTAAGGCTCGCGCCCCGTCCGCGGGTCGCGCAGGCCGACGGGCTTCATCGGCCCGTAGCGGAGGGTGTCCACCCCGCGCCGCGCCAGCTCCTCAATCGGCAAACACGCCTCGAACCAGCGCGTCTCCTCGAAACGCTGGAGCGGCACGCTCTGCGCGCCGACGAGCGCCTCGTAGAAGCGCGCGTACTCCGCCTCGTCCATCGGGCAGTTGAGGTAGTCGTCGCCGCCCTTGCCGTAGCGCGCGGCGCGGAAGGCGACTTCGGTGTTGACCGACTCAGCCGCGACGATGGGCGCGATGGCGTCGTAGAAGTAGAGCCCCTTCCCGGCGGTGAGCCGCGCTATCTCCTCGGCCAGCGCGTCGGAGCAGAGCGGCCCGGCCGCGACGACCGTCACCGCCGAGTCGTCAACCGCCGTCGCCTCCTCGCGCACGAGCGTGATGTTCGGGTGCGACGCGACGCGCTCCGTGACGAGTCGCGCGAACTGCTCGCGGTCAACCGCGAGCGCCGCGCCCGCCGGCACGCGCGTCCGCATCGCCACGTCGAGCACGAGCGAGCCCGCGCGCCGCAGCTCCTCCTTCAACAAGTAGGGGGCCGTCCCCGGCTCGTCCGACTTCAGAGAGTTCGAGCAGACGATCTCCGCAAGGCTGTCCGTCCTGTGCGCGGGCGTCCGCCGCACGGGGCGCATCTCGTAGAGCCGCACGCGCGCGCCCTCTTCGGCCGCCTGCCACGCGGCCTCGGCCCCCGCCAGCCCGCCGCCAATCACCACCACTTCCGTCATGACCCGATTGTAACCGCCCCGCCCCACCGCCGCGAGCGCGCAGGGCCGGAAACGCCGCGGCGCCCGAGAATCACTTCTCGGGCGCGCCTTTGCCAGTCGGCCGCGCTCGACGTGAAAGCGGGCTGGGAAGGCGACCGGGTCGTCGCAAGGGCGGGTAGAACGGCGCGTAAGGAATCTTCGGAGGGGGGCGCGGCGCGCCCGCTCGTCCGCCGGCTGAGAGGCGGAAGGGTCGCGGGGGGGG
>DASVUF010000320.1:0-3117 GCA_036387195.1 Pyrinomonadaceae bacterium
GGCTCTCAACTATCATAGTTGAGAGCCGCCCCGCCCCCGTCTTACGCGTCTTCCTCGTCTCCGTAGTTAACTTTCAGCTTCGGCGTCTATCAACCCCGAAGCCTGACGGCCCGTCTCAGCGGCCGGACAGGCGCGACTTGACGCGGCGGAACTCGTCGGTGTTCTGCGCGCGCGGCGTGGCGCGTCTGAGCCCGACGGCGACCTTCGTAATCGCCTCGACGCGGCTCGCGGGGTCGGGGTGGTCGCCCTCCTCCTCACGCTCGTCGCCCTGCTCGTAGAGCCGCTCGAAGAACATCGCCATCTCGCGCGGGTCGTAGCCGGCGGCGGCCATCAGCCGCGCGCCCTCGGCGTCGGCCTGCGCCTCGGCCTCGCGGTTCGACTTCAGGAACAACTTGTTCGCGCCCGCCCCGCCGACGATGGCCGCCAGCCGCGCGACGTCGCCCTGCAACGCGACCGTCACCGCGTTCAGCACGTTCAGCCCCGTCTTCGCCAGGTACGCGCGCGAAGCCTGCGTCGTCCCGTGGCGCAGAGAGACGTGTGCAATTTCGTGCGCGAGCACGCCGGCCAGCTCGGCCTCGCTCCGCGCCGCCTCTATCGCGCCCTCGTTGACGAAGACGTAGCCGCCCGGCAGCGCGAAGGCGTTGACCTCGGGCGAGGCGACGACGACGAACTTGTAAGGGAACTTGTAGCCGGGCGCCTCGGCCGCCAGCCGCTCGCCCAACCGCTGCACGTAGCGCTCGGCGCGCTCGTCGCGCAGCACCACGACCTGCCGCCGAATCTCCTCGGCCGAAGCCTCGCCCAGCTCGATGTCCTGCTCGGGGCTGAAGAGGTTGAAGCCCGCCGAGGCGCGCGACGACGACGACCCGTCGAGCGAGCCCAGGCGCGCGCCGGCCAGCAACCCGCCGCACGCCGTCTGCAACGTCAGCAGGGCCAACAGAACCCACCCTGTAACCTTGCGAGCACGCATCAACCCCGAAACCTCCCCCTGCGCGTCCTTGTGTCCCGCGTCCGAACCCGGAACGCCCTTCCCCGCGCTCCCGTGCAAACGCCGGGCCGCGCACGCCGCGCGGCGTAAGCGCCCGCGCTTTCAAGGTTTACGCCGCGCGGCGCGCGAACGCCGGGGCCGCCTGACCCGTAGCCAAACAGAACCGGCCGCGCCCGAAATATCGAAACAGTACGTGCGCCGCCGCGCCCTGTGGCAGTCGAACAAGCGCCACAGAAAGCGCGTCGCGCGCCGCCGCGCGCCTCTATGCTGGCTCGGGCTAGCGGCGGCGACGCGCGCGCGAGACGCGCGCGGCCCGGGGCGCTCGAAAGCAGGAGGGATTTATGGGGAACGTCAGTTTGACGAAGACGACCTGGCGCGGCGTTACGCGCGCGGCGACGCTCTGCGCGCTCGCGCTCTTCCTGGCGGCGGCCTGCGGCGCGGCCGCGCGCGCTCAATCCGAGGCGGCGGGGGAGACTGCGGCGCAGTCGGGCCGCGTGCCGCCGCAGTTGCGACGCGGCCGAAGCCGCTTAAAGGCGTAAGGCGGAAGGCGAGCGGATGAATTGGGCGCCGCCTTCATCCTCCCGCCTCCCGCCTTACGCCCTCACCCTTCCGCCCTCCCCTTCAGGCGCTCACCGACGGCGCGACCTTGCCGGAGAAGTCTGCCGGGGACTCGCCGCCGCCGTCGCCGCCGGCCTTTGAAGCGAACTTCTCCGACCAGCGGACGCGACCCGTAATCTGCATGACGACGAAGAGCGTGAGGATGGAGCCGACCGTGACGGCGAGCCCCGTGAAGCCCTTGAAGAAGAAGGCGTACGAGAACATCACGAGGTAGATGAACTGGGCGAGGCCCGCCTCGCGCGCCGCGAACCGCGTCCCCAGGACCAGCCGCAGGTAGCTGATGACCAGGAAGATTGACACCACCGACGACGCCGCGAACGCCGCGTGGATTGAGACGTGGTCAACCAGATACGCCAGCAGCAGGTGGAACGAGAAGAAGGCCGCGGCGAGGAAGAAGTAGTTCATCGGGTGCAGCTCCAGCCCGCGCATCGTCGTGATGATGAACATCAGGAAGAAGAAGAAGAAGAGCGACACCGGCGCGAAGAAGCTGATGCGCCCGGCGAGCGGCCCCGGCTGCAACTTCTCGGGCATCGTCATCCCTATCTGGAAGCCCGAGACGAGGTTCTTGTAGTTCCACTCAAGCTCCCACCCGCCGCCGGCCTCGCGCTTCTCCGAAGGCGAAAGGGTGTTCTCCGGAAAGTCTATCTCCGCGAAGTCCGTGCGCATCCGCATGCGGAAGTCGCGCACCTGCGAGACGTCGCCGCCGAAGTCGTAGCGCCACTCGCCGAGCCCCTGCGAGCGGTAGGCCACGCGCAGCGTCGCCGTCTCGCCCGGCTTGACCGCGGCCGAGCCCGCCGCCGCGTTCTTCTCGCTGGTGAGCGCGACGGGCGCGCCGTTGACCGTGAAGACGAGGTCGTCGTAGATGGCGCGCTCGGCCGGGAACCTGAGCGTGAAGGTGACGCGCTCCTGGTCGGTCGTGTTGCGGAAGGCGTAGACGCCCTGGAAGCCGACCCTGTAGGTGCTGTACCAGAGCAGCCCCTTCTGCCTGTGCTCGAGCCCGAGCTGGACGTCAACGCGGCTCGACTCCAGCGGCAGCGTCGCCGTCTCGGTCACCTTCTCGGTGACGACCTTCCTCTTGCCGTTCTCGACCGTCTCGGTCGTCTTCGGCGTCGTCAGCTCGCACGAGGCGGAGGGCGGCGACTGCGCCTGCGGCGCGCCCCAGAGCGACGCGACACGGCCCTCCAGCGCTTCGTCCGAGTCGTAAGTGCGCGAGAAGATGGTCGCGCCGAGAATCACCCACGCGGCGGACGCGCACGCGAAGATGAAGGCGATGGCTACGATTCGCTTCAACATGTCTGTCAAACACTCCTCGCATCAGGCTGGCGTGCCCCGCCGCCGATTTAAATTCGCCCCGCGCGCGGCCGCCGGCCGACCTGACCGCAGCGCGCGCCCGCGGCCGACCGCGTGAGGCCGACGCCGGCGCCGGCCCCGACCAATCCGGCCGCGCGCCTCAAACCGCCGCGCCGCCCTCGCCGGCCGCGTGGCGGCGCGCGGCCGGCGCGGCGGCCGGGAAC
>DASVUF010000321.1:0-3272 GCA_036387195.1 Pyrinomonadaceae bacterium
GCTCGGCGGCGTCGCGCTCGCGCGCGTCGAGCCGCGCGAGCGTGCGCGCCGCGTCGCCTACGTGCCGCAGGGCGTCTCGACCGTCTTCCCCTTCACCGCGCTCGAAGTCGTGCTGACGGGGCGCAGCCCGCACGCGCGGCGCTTCAGCTTCGAGACGACGCGCGACCTCGACGCGGCGCGCGCGGCGCTGGCGGCCGTGGACGCCGCGCACCTCGAAGCGCGGCCCGTCACGGAGCTGTCGGGCGGCGAGCGCCAGATGGTCGGGCTGGCGCGCGCGCTGGCGCAGGAGCCCGAGTGCCTTCTGCTCGACGAGCCCTCGGCCGCGCTCGACCTCAAGCACCGCGCGGGGCTCATCCGCCACCTGCGCCGGCTGCGCGACGAGCGCGGCATGACGGCGCTCGTCGTCACGCACGACCTGATGCTGCTCGACCCGGCCTTCGACCGCGTCCACGCCGTCCGCCGCGGCGAGGTCGCCGCCGAGGGCGCGCCCGCCGACGTGCTCCGCGACGAAGTGCTGGCGGACATCTACGGCGACGAGCACGTCCGCGCGCGGCGCGCCTTCGGCCACACCTTCGTCTGGTCGGAACTCTAGCGGCGGCGGATTGCGGAATCCCGGCCGCGGATTTAACTTTGCCATGTCATCCGAGCTGACGAAGACGAGAGGCGCGCAGACAGCCTTGGCCCGCGAGTCCGCAACCAGCAGCCCGCAGCACGCGTCCCGGAGGCCGGCGACGGCCGGGGCGCGGCTCGCCCGCGCGCTGCTGCTGCTCGCGGCGGCGCTGCTCGCCACGACGCTGCTGGCGCTGTGGGTCGGCTACCAGCGCCTGGACGTCGCGGCGCTGTGGACGGACGAGCGGGCGCGCCTCATCTTCTTCGGGCTGCGGCTGCCGCGCGTCGTGCTCGCCGGGGTGGTGGGCGCGTCGCTGGGGCTCGTCGGCGCGGCGTTGCAGGCGATGTTCCGCAACCCGCTGGCCGAGCCTTTGACGCTCGGCGTCTCGGGCGGCGGCGCGCTGGGCGCGAGCGTCGCCATCGCCTTCGGGGCGGGGGCGCGCGTGGCGGGGCTGCCGGTCGTCTTCGTCGCGGCGTTCGCGGGGGCGTGCCTGAGCGTGGTGGTGGTCTACAGGCTGGCGCGGACGGGCGCGACCGTGCTGCCGGGCGCGCTGCTGCTGGCGGGGGTGGTGATGAACACGGTGGCGGCGGCGGGCGTCGTCGTCATCCAGTACTTCGCCGACTACTCGCGCGCGCTGCAAATCCTGCGGTGGACTATCGGGAGCCTCGACGTGGTCGGCTTCGACCTCGTCTGGCGGATGCTGCTGTTCCTCGTGCCGGGCTGGGTCGTGCTGCTGCTGCTGGCGCGCGACCTGCACCTGCTCGCCGTGGACGAGGAGACGGCCGAGAGCCTCGGCGTCAACGTCCGCCGCAGCGAGCGGCTGGTCTACGTGGCGGCGTCGCTCATCGTCGGCGTGACGGTGGCGGTGGGCGGGGCCATCGGGTTCGTCGGGCTCATCGTGCCGCACGCGGTGCGGCTGCTGTTCGGCGAGGACGTGCGCGTCGTGATGCCCTGCTCGTTCGTCCTCGGCGCGGCCTTCCTGATGCTGGCCGACGCGGTGGCGCGCACGGCGCTCGGCGCGGGCGAACTGCCCGTCGGCGCCATCACGGCGCTCGCCGGCGGCCCCGTCTTCCTCTGGCTTTTGCGCAGGCAGCAGCGTTACACGGCGATGTGAAGGGGGCGGGGGCTTTGGCGGCGCTCGCGAACATCGAGGGGCTTTTGCTGAAGTGGCGGCGCGAGGGCGTCAGGCTGCTGCCGCCGCCGGGCAGGCGCGAGGCCGCCGAGGCGCTGCGGCGCGCGGGGCGCCCGTTCGCGGGCGACCTCGTCGCGCTCTACGGCGCCACCGGCGGGATGGACGACGGCGAGACGGACGGCGAGTGCCTGACGCTCTGGACGCCCGGCCGCGTCGCCGCAGAGAACCCGAAGCGCGCGGGCACGCTCCTGCTCTTCGTGGACTTTCTCATCAACTCACACGCCTACGGGCTGCGCCCCGTGGGCGCGGAGACCTCCGCCGTCTACGCGGACTTCTACGGCGACGCGCCGGCGCGTCGTGTGGCCGACAGCCTCGACGAGTTCTTCGGGCTCTGGCTGAACGACCCTTCGAAAATCTTTTAGCGAGGACGAGCATGAGCATCGCGACGAAGCACGGCGACAGGGGGGACACGGGGCTCATCGGCGGGGCGCGCGTGTCGAAGGCCGACCTGCGGGTCGAGGCGTACGGGACGGTGGACGAGTTGGGCGCGGCGATGGGGTTCGCGCGCTCGGTCTGCGACGACGCGGAGGTGCGCGAGGTGACCAAGTCCGTCCAGCGCGAGCTGTTCACGGTCGCCGGCGCGATAGCCAGCCCGGCCGGCGGCGCGGAGTCGCCGACCACCTACGTCACGCCCGAGATGGTCGAGGCGCTCACCGCCCACGTCACGCGCGTCGAGGCGACCGAGGGGATACTCTCCGACTGGTCGCTGCCGGGCGACCACGCCGCCGCGGCCGCCTACGACGTGGCGCGCACGGTCTGCCGCCGCGCCGAGCGCTGCGTCGTCCGCCTCGCCGAGACGGGCGTCGAAATCAACCCGCACGTCGTCCCCTACCTCAACCGCCTCTCCGACCTGCTCTGGCTGCTGGGCCGCCTGCTTGAGCTGCGCGCCGGCCTCGACACGCGCCTGCGCGACGAAGGGCACGGGGGCCCGCGCTGGTCGCGCGCGTGGTGACGCGGGGGCCGCGCTCAGCGCCCGTCGCCGAGTATCGAGAGGACGACTTCGCGCTCGCGCGGGCCGTCGAACTCGCAGAGGAAGACGCCCTGCCAGCGGCCGAGGAGCAGTTCGCCGTCGGCGAAGGGGACGGCGACGCTCGGGCCGACGAGCGAGGCTTTGATGTGCGCGTCGGAATTCTCCTCGCCGTGGCGGAAGCCCATGCCGTGCTGCGGGATGAGCGTGCGCAGGGCGTGGAGCATGTCGCGCGGCACGTCCGGGTCGGCGTTCTCGTTGACGGTCAGCCCGGCCGTCGTGTGGCGCACGTAGAGCGTGCAGACGCCCTCGCGCGCGCCCGACTCTTTGAGGACGCGGCGCACCTCGTCCGTGAACTCGACCAGCTCCTCGCGCCCGCGCGAGCGCACCTTGATTCTGTGGGTCGGCATACGGCCGCATTCTACACGCGCACGCGCGCGCTAAAAAATTTCGACCGCGGACGCCGAGACGCGGCCTCGAAGGCTTATGTCTTCGAGGCCGCG
>DASVUF010000322.1:0-12811 GCA_036387195.1 Pyrinomonadaceae bacterium
TTGAAGTCGTGCGCCACGCCCGAGGCCAGCTCGCCTAAGGCCGACAGCTTCTCTATCTGCGCGTACTGCTCGCGGATGCGCTCCTGCTCGCTGATGTAGTGCGACAGCTCCTCGACGTGGCGCCGCGCCTGCTCGGCCTGCGCGTTCGACGTCTCGACGTGCTTGAGGTAGGTGCGGTAGGTGAAGTATGTGATGAGGACGAAGGGCGTCGTGACGATGAGCGCCCACTCGCCCACGGCGACGAGCAGCAGCGCGGTCAGGCCGGCGGCCGACGCGCCCGCCAGGTACGTGATAGAAGTCCAGAGGTAGTGCTGCCGCCACGTCTGCCAGACGGGCTGGCCGTTCTTGAGCGCGAAGGCGAGCGCGACGACGCCCGAGTTGGCCACGTACTGGACGAGCGCCATCAGGACGAAGGCCGAGGCGTAGTGGCCGCCGCGCCCCCAGCCTTCGGCCAGCTCGCCGCCGTGGCTCAGGCGCAGCGCCACGACCGTGACGAGCGTCGCCAGCGAGAGCGCCGCCGCGTTGAAGGCGACGGTGAGCCTCGTCTTGCTGTACCTGTAGGAGGAGAGCGCGCTCTCGGCCGCGTTCAGGAGGATGGCGGCCTCGCCCCCGTAGAGGACGAGCGTCAGGAAGATGAGTGTGTCCGAGACGGAGATGGACGACTTGGTGCGCGGAATGACGACCGAGACGCGAGAGGTGACGAAGAGCGTCACGGCGGCCAGCCCGGCGAAGCGCAGGTCGAGCGCGGCCAGCGGCAGGCGCGCGAGCGACCACAGCGCGACGGCCGCGCCCGCGACAATCACGCTCCAAGCGAAGACGGGGAAAAGCCTCTGCCTGCTCATCCGTTCGGGCTGAAACGTGTGGCGAGCCCCGCGCCGGGCTTACGCGCGCGGGGGGAACCGGCGTCGCGTCTTACTCCGAGACCGAGAGCCTGTCCGCCAGCACCTTGACGAGCACCTTCCGCCCGTCGGTGGCGACGAGGTGGACGTCGTCGGCGTCGAAACGCAGGGGTTCGGCGCCGGAGGCCAACGCCTCGACGTCGAAGGAGAGCAGCACGCCCGCGCCGCTCAGGGGGGAGGCCGGGCGGTCGGGCGCGACCGTGACGAGCAGCAGCCCCTCGGCGGTCGTCGAGTGCGTCAGGCGCGCGCCCGACGGCCCGAAGAGCGAGCCCGCGGCGACCGAGCGGACGGCGAGCGCGCGCGGGTCGAGCCTGAAGGTGAGCGCGACGAGCCCGAGCGGCGCGTCGGTCTTGAGCAGCACGGTCAGCCGTCGGCGTTCGCCGACGCGCAGCGGGCTCGGCTCGGCCGTCAGCCGGAGCGAGGCGGCGCTCGTGGCCGGGGCCGCGGCGCGCGCCGCCGGCGGCCTCTCCGTGACGGCAGCGACGGACGCCACGCCCGGCGCCTCGACGCCCGGGGACGCTTCATGCGCGCCCTCGGACGGCGCGGCCCTGTCGAAAGAGAAGAGCGAGCCGCCGGGCGCGCGCCCCGGCGTGGGCTCGGGGTTCGCGGCGCGCCCGGGGGCGGGCTTCGGGGTCTGCGCGGGCGCGGGGTTCGAGACGGGCGCGCGCAGCGGGGCGTCGTGCTCGTCGTCGCGCACGGCCTCGCGCGCGGCGGACCGCGCGGCGGCGGGCTCGACGCCGACGTTCATCAGCTCCTTCGGCGCGGGGACGAAGGTGGTCGCCTCCTCACCCTGCGTCGGTCGGGTCGCCGCCGCCGCGGCCGGCGCGACGCCGGCGCGCGCCAGCGGCTCGGCCTCGGCCGCGGGCAACTCGACGCTCGCGTGCCTCGGGAGCGCGCGCGCGGCGGCGAGCTGCTCCTCGCGCGCCACCTCGTCGAGCATCGCTTCGAGCGTGCCGGCGGTGGGCGTCTGGAGCGTGCCCGACGGGTGCATCTCCTCGTCCTCGGGCGTGACCGTCGAGGCGCGCATGACGTGCGGCGTGACGGCGATGACGATGTCGGTCTGCGAGTCCTCGCGGCGCGGCGCGGAGAAGAGGTTGCCCAGGACGGGGACGAGCCCGAGCACGGGCAGTCCCTGGCGCCCGCGCGACTGCTGGTTCTGCGCGACGCTGGCTATCATCAGCGTGCGGTTGTTCTGCATCCGCGCCGTGCCCTCGATGTTGCGCTCGGTGAAGGTCGGCGTCAGCGACGGGTTGCCCTTGACGCCCACCACGTCGTTCGACTTGATGGACATCTTCACCTGCACGTCGAGGTTGGGGAAGACCTGCGGCGTGAACTCCAGCGTCAGCCCCGTCTTCTCGTACTGGATGACGGGGTAGCCGTTGCCGCCGAAGAGCCCCTGCGTGACGCCCTGCTGCTGCCCGTTGTTGTTGTCGCCGGTCGAGACGGAGCCGTAGGGCGAGACGGCGGCCGTCTGCACGGGCACGCGCTGGCCGATGTGCGCCGTGGACTTCTCGCCGTCGAAGGCGTGGACCTGCGTGGAGGCGACGAGCCGCGTGTTGTCGCGCCGCTGGAGGGCCGAGAGCGCCGTCGGCGGGACGATGAAGGCCGCGCCCAGCGCCGTCGGGACGGACGCGAGCGCCTGCGTCACGACCTGCCGGCTGCCGCCGAGCACGCTCAAACCCTTCTGGATGCCGCCGAGGTTCATCAGCGAGTCGCCCGTGCCGAGCTGGTTGCCGAACTGGAGCAGGTCTTCGCGCGACACCTCGAAGATGTTGACGTCCATCACGACCTCGGCGCGCTCCTTGTCTATAGAGCGCAGCAGCTCGGCGACGAGGCGGACGTTCTCGGGCGTGTCGCGCACGGTGATGGAGTTGGTCGCCTTGTTGGCGGTGATGACGGGCTGGCGGCCGGCCTGCGGCGGGATGGAGGCGGTGATGAGCGTGCGCGCGTCGTTCGGGTCTACGTTGTAGAGGTAGAAGGTGCGCAGCACGAGCTGCTGGTACTGCGGGCGCTTGATCTGCTCGGCGACGATGATGGTGCGCGGCGAGAGCTTCTGGAAGAAGATGCCCTGCGTGACGAAGATGTAGTCGAGCGCCTGCGCGGCCGTCACGTCTATGAGGTCAACGCTCACCTCGCGGCGCGGGAAGTCGCGGTCGAAGACGACGTTGAGCCGAATCTGGCGCGCGAGGTGCTTGATGAACTTTTCGAGGTCGCCGCTGTACTGGATGGACTGCAACTGCTCGTTGCGCGCGGGCGCCGCCAGCGAGTCGTCCTGCCGCGGCGTCACGTTGTCGCGCCGCGCGGGCGAGCCGCCCTCCGACTCGTAGGCCGTCGGCCGCAGGCGCGCCGAAGCCTGCGGGCGCGCCTGCGGCGCCGGCCTGCCGGCCTCCTGCTTATCCTCGCCGCCGGTCTGGAGGCGGAAAGCGCGCTCCATCAGCGTGCGCGCCAGCTCGTTGGCCGGGTCGTAGCCGTAGGCGCGGCGGAAGGCGTTGTAGGCACCGAGGTATTCGCCGCGCTCTAAGAGCGCCGCGCCCTGCTGCGAGAACTGCTGCGAGGCGTTGAAGAGCGCGCGGCGGAGGTGGAGCTGGTACTCGCTGTTCTCGGGCTCGGCCGCGGCCGCGAGCGAGAACTCCTCGGCCGCCTTCTCCCACTGCTGCGCCGCCTCGTGCTTCAGCCCCTGCTTGTAGTTCCTCTGCCCCTTGCCCGACCACGCCGCGGCCGGCGACGCGAGCAGGCAGAGCGCGAGCAGGGCCGAGACGAAGCGAAGGCTCGTGCGCCGCGTGGGTCGTTCTGGTATTCTGCCGGCCAAGTTACACCTCCGGAATCCGTGTGGCCGTGAAGGTCAGGCGGCGCGCGACCGGATGCCGGCGCGCGCTCTGGAAGCGGCGACCTCGGCCGCCGTCTCCTTGCAGGGTTCTGATTCGCCTGAAGACATCGTGGAAGGGGCGGGAGCGGCGGGCTCCGGGGCGAAAGGCCGCGCGCGAGGCGGCGGCGAAACGGAACGTCAGGGCTGAAAACCCCTCGCCTTTGCTCAAAAAAATGAGCAGGCATCAAGGATTAAACAGCTTTGGCAGTAGTTTGTCAAGGATGTTCGCGTAATTTCTGGAAATGTTAAAGGGACTTCCAGAAGAGGTCGAAGCCTACCGCGACCGCGCCTGGCGGCGTGAGCCGGAGGCGCGCGTCGAGACGGCGGCCGACGCCGAGAAACTTGTTGAATCCGCAGGCTTTTGCGCCACGATGACGGATTCTCGGCGAACGGGGCCGTCGCTCTACGTCGCGGTCTGCGGCCGGCGCGACGCGCACATGCCGCGCAACGTCCAGAAAGACCCGGAGAGCAGCCTGACCTGGGTCTTGAAGGACGAGTTGATGCGAAGGGGGCGCGTCTACTACGCGAAGCTGACGAAAAACCGAACGACCTTCGTCGCGCGGCGGCTCGTGCCGCACTTCAACGCGCTCTGGGGCGTGGCGCGCAGGGACGAGTCGAAGGCGCTGTCGGAGGACGCGCGGGCGGTCTTAAAAGTCCTGCGCAAGGAGTGGGAGATGGCGACGTCCGACCTGCGCGAGGCGTCGAAGGTCGCGGAGCGGCAACGCTTCACGCGCGCGCTCGACGAGTTGCAGCGGACGCTGAAGGTCATCCCGCAGGAGGTGCTCTACGAGCCCTGGTTCACGTACATCTGGGCGCTCGGCGAGGGGCGCTTCGCCGAGGAGCTTTCGCGGAAGGTGAAGCGGGAGGAGGCGCTGCGAGAGGTGGCGCGGGCGTACCTTGAGGGCGCGGGGATGACGCTTCCGGGCGAGTTGGCGAGGGTGACGGGGCTTTCGCGCGCCGACGCGGGGAAGGGCAACCACGCGCTGGTTGACGAGGGGTTCGCCGTGCGCGTCGAGCGGGGCGTCTACCGCCTGGCGGATTTCGAGGAGCGCGTGGGGCGTCTGTAGCGGTCTTTAGACGCCGGGGCGCTCCTCGGGCGGCGTGGGAAGTTGACGGAGTTCGCGCTCGATCTCGTCGAGCGCCTCCTGCTCGCCGCGTACGCGGTCGAGCGTGAGCGGGCGGTTCTCGCGGACGGAGCCGAGGCGCTTTAGGGCCAGCTCAGTCTCGGCCTGGCTGGCGTCGCGGCTGGCGACGGCCTCGATGATTTGCAGGCGGGCGTCCATTTCGCGGGCGTGCTCGTCGGCCTCGCTCCGGACGCGTTCGAGCCGCTCGACGTCCCGCCGCAAATCCTGCTCAAGCTCGTCGCGCCCGGCGGCCTGGAGCCCCGCGACGCTTTGCAGCCGGCGCGCGACCTGCTCGGAGTCGGACCGCGCGCGCGCCAGCACGCGGGCGGCCGTGAGGCGCGCGGCCAGCGTCTCGCGGTAGGCGTCGGCGAGCAGAAGGTTGCGCGCCTCCATCTCGCGGAGCGCGCGCCGCTGCTCGGCCGTCAACTCCGACGCGAAGAGCGAAAGCTCGTCGGCGGTCACGCCGTCGGCGGCCAGGCGCTCTCGCAGGCGCCTCTCCCAGAACTTGCGGTAGAGGAAGACGACGACGGCCGCCGCCACGCCGAAGACCGAGAAGACGGCCAGCGAGGTCAGCGCGAAGAGCATGTGCTCGCCGGGGTTCTCAGAGGCCGTGAAGTACCGAAAGAGGAAGTATGCGGGGAGCGGGAACGCGAGCAGGAGGTAGGCGAGCAGGGGCGACCAGCGCAGGAGCCAGCCCTTCATGCGGTCGCCCGAGGTGAGCCTGCCGCCGCCCGTCTTGCCGTCGCCCAAAGCCTTCCCTCCCGCCAAAGTTTTCCGGCCTGCGGACGCATCAAACCTCAGGCGCCCGGCGACGCGGTCTGTTCTTCACAGGACGTTTGCGTCCCGCCGCGGCCGCGCGCGGCCGACCCGTATGCGCTTCGACCGGCCGAGGGGCTATAATAGCAGAGCCGGGCGCGTGGCGAAGGGCGGCCCGGGGAGGGGCGATGAGAAGAAGGCTCACAAAAATTGCCGCCGCGCTGTCGGCGCTGCTCGTCTGCGCGGCCTTCCCGGCGGCGCGCGCGCAGACGAGGGGCGAGACGGCCGTGCGCGGCGAGGTGCGGCGCGACGTCCGCGCGGTGACCATCCCCGTGACGCTGCGGCTGGCGGAGCGCGCCGCGCAGTCGGAGGTGCGCTACCTGGAAGACCTGCAAATCTTCGAGGACGGCGAGCGGCAGGAGGTGCTCGCCATGCGCGGCGCGGGGCGCTCGCCGCTGACGCTGGCCGTGCTCATCCAGGACGACCTCGTCTCCTCGATGAGCAACGAGATTCGGGGCATCGCGGCCTTCATCCGGCAACTCCCGCCGGGCTCGCGCGTGATGGTGGCGTACCTGAGCGCGGGCTCGCTGCGCGTCCGGCAGAAGTTCACCATCGACCTCGAACGCGCGGCGAAGTCGCTGCGCATCCCCCTCGGCTCGACGGCGGCCTCGCCCTACAGCCCGTTCGGGCTGACGCGCGACGCCGTCAAGCGGTTCGAGTCGCAGCCCGTCGGCCGCCGCGCCGTGCTGCTCGTGAGCGACGGCATAGACCTCTCGCGCGGCGTCTCGAACTCGTCGCCGGGGGCGAGCATAGACTTGCAGCGCACGGTCAACGAGGCGCAGCGGCTCGGCGTGGCCGTCCACTCCATCTACGCGCCGACGGTGGGCGGGGGCGACGCGTCGCTCGTCACCAACGGGCAGGGCTCGCTCAACCGCCTGTCGGAGGAGACGGGCGGGCGCGCCTTCTTCAACGGCACGGCGGCGCCTGTGAGCCTCGACCGCTTCCTGCGCGAGATAGACTCGCTGCTCTCGCGCCAGTTCGCGCTGACCTACCTCTCGACGCACCCGGACAAGGGCTTTCACAAGGTGCGCGTCGTCGCCGGCACGAGCGAGGGCGAAATCATCCACCCGACCGGCTACACGCGTTAGGAGAGGCGGGCGCCCGCGGCGAAGGCCGAAGGCGGGCTTCAAAGGGTGAGAGGCGAAAAGTTAAGGGGGACGAAGGGCGCGCGGCCCTTCGTCCCCCTTCGGTCTTTCAGCCGGGCGCCTTTCGCCCTTTCGTCTTACCGGGTGGAGGCGTCGGCGGTCTGCCAGCGGCCGGGCGAGGGCGCGAGCAGGCTGAACATCTCGCGGAGCGCTTCGAGGTGGTTGTTCGTCAACTCGACCTCCGCGCCGCCGAACTGCGCCGCGACCTTGCGCGAGCGCGCGAGCGCCGAGGCGTCGGCGTAGGTGAGCGAGAGCCGGACGGCGCCGCCGCCGCCGGGCTGCGGGCGGTAGCTGGCGGCGCGGCTGAAGGCGTGCGGCTGGCCGTCGAGCACGAGCGTGAACGCCTGCCCGGCCTGAAGCCGCGACGCGGGGGACGTCGTGTAGAGCACCACCTCGAGCGTCGGCGTCCCCGGCCGCTTCGCGCTCTGGTGCATGAAGGAGGCCGCGAGGCGGTAGACGTCCGCGCCGCGCCCGAGCGCGCGCGGGTGTTCGAGCGTCGTGCGCATCCCGCCGGCGCGCGAGTCGAAGACGGTGACGATTTCGCCGTCGTGCTTGAAGGGGGACGGCGGCGGCTTCGGGCACATCCGCTTTTGCGGGAAGGCCGTGGCGGCGAGCAGGCTCAGAAGGGCGGCGGCAAGAAGGAGTCGGGAAACTGAACGCATTGGGGGTTCCTTTGTGCTCCGGTACTTATGAAGGCTTCGGGGTCGGACGAGCCGCGGCGAGGGGTGACGGTCCCGCCCGCGGTCGGCAGACCCGCGGGTACAGTCCTGTCGTAATGCTGCGGCCGGTTCATCGGGTTAAAGTCTGAATTAAAGAAGGACGAGAAGAGCGCCCCCCGCCGGGTCGAAAACGCGCGCCCGGGGCGGGCAGCGGGAGAGTAACATCGAACGCGAACTTTTTCCAGACCCGGCCCGGGAAAGATGCGCGAAGGGCGTCAGGGTCTACTCCCGTCCTTCGACATACGCTTGCTGGTGAGTCTTCGGCCGCCGCGGGAGAGCGACGTTTCTGCGGCCCGGAAGGGCAAGGGCGCTCCGAAAAATCAGAGCGCCCTTTGAATATAGAACAACGCCGCCCGGCTTGTCATCGAATTTTTTTGCCGGCCGCCGGCCCGTCCGCGGCGCGCGCCGCCTAAAACTTATAGCGGTAGCGCACCGTCACGCCGCGCCCGGCGCCGTCCACGCCCCAACTGATGCCGCGGTACTGCTTGTCGGCGATGTTCTCGAAGTCCACGAAGACCTCGGAGCGCTCGCCGAGGCGGAACATGCCGCGCAGGCCGACGAGCCCGTAGCCGGGCAGGTAGGGGTAGAGCGGGACGCTCGTGTCGTTGTTGACGACGGTCACGCCGTTGATCGTCGCGCCGATGGGCAGCAGGCGGTTCTGCACCTGCGCCAGCGTCTCGCCCGTCGAGACGAGGACGCCGCCGGCCGAGCCGCACTGGCCGTTCGCGCCGGGCGTCGTCACGCCGCGCACGCACGCGCCGCGGCGGAAGAAGTTCTGTATCTGCGCGCGCGAGCGGGGCGCGCCCGTCCGCCGGTCGGAGAGGTCGAGCGAGGAGAGCCGGTTCTGCCGCGCGGCCAGAACCGTGTAAGCCTCGACGTAGAAGCGCGACGCGCGCCGCGGCTGGTAGCGCAGGCTGAGGAAGCCCGTGGCCGGCGGCACGCCGCCCTCGACGTTCGGCGGCAGGCCGTTGAGCAGGCTGTAGGCGCGGATGTATGTGAAGTTGCCGGCGGCGCTGAAGTCGCGGCCCAGGCGCGCCTCCGTGTCGAACTCGACGCCGTTGAAGCGTGCGTCGTCGAAGTTGACGCGGACGAGGACGGGGTTGGTGGCGGCGGCGACGAAGACGAGGCCGTTGGCGTTCTGCCTGACTATCTGCTCGCTGCCGAGGAAAAGGCCGACCGCGCCCTGCGGCAGCACGAGCGCCTGGTCGAAATAGACGTCGTTGAGCTTGTTCGTGAAGCCGCTCAGCTCGGCGCGGAAGCGGCTGTGGCTGTAGCGGAGGCTGACGTCGAAGCTGTCGCTCGTCTCGGGCCCGAGCCGCCTGACGGGGATGCCGGTCGAGACGGCGTCCGCGCCCGCGGTCGAGCCGATGAAGCCGCCGAGCGCCGCGGCCGTCGCCGAGTTGACCTCGTAGCCCGTGCCGACGAGCCCGATGATGCCGAGGTCGGTCGTGTTCGGGGCGCGGAAGCCGCGCGCGTACTTCGCGGCGACGTCGAAGCCGCCGCCGACGTTGACGACCACGCCGACGCGCCCCGACAGGGCGTCGAAGCGCTCGCTGTCGTCGGGGAAGAGCGGCCGGCCGTTGAAGACCGGCGCGTTCCCGGCCCTCGACCTGTAGGACGCGACGCTGTAGCGCAGCGCGCCGCTCACGCGCACGCGGTCGGGGACGGCCGCCCACACGTCCTGCGCGAAGAAGCCGTAGGAGAGGTAGCGCGCGCCGTCCGGGATGCGCGGCCGCGAGGGCACGACCGCGCCGGTCGCCGGGTCGGTCGTGAAGGCCGGCGCGCTTATCTTGTCGCGGTAGACGTCCGCGCCGAGCGTCAGCGTGTTCGACTCGCCGAGCCGCCGGTCAACGTAAAAGTTGAAGCCGAGGACGTTGGTGCGCTCGCGCTGGTTGGTGACGGCCGCCAGCGGGTTGCCCTGGCCGCCCTGGTTGACGCGCTCCTCGCGCTGGCCGTTGTAGGAGAAGGTGAACTGCCCGTTGTCGAAGGGGCCGAGGTTCTGCCTGACGAGCCGCGCGTAGAAGAGGTCGGTCATCAGGTTGCGCAGGTCGGCGATGAGGTTGCCGTCGCCGCCGGCCAGTTGGTCGTAGCGGCGCCCGCCGTCCTGCTGGTTGCGCGCGTAGCTGAAGAGGAGCTGCGTCGTGTCGTCGAGGTTGAGGCTGGCGCGGGCCAGCCCGCCGTACTGCGTGAAGGCCGTGTCGGGCAGCCGCTCGCCGAGGATGTCCGAAGGGACGCCGAGGAAGCGCGTCACGGCCGCGTGCGTGTCGAGCCCCCCGCCGGGGCGCAGGCGGTTGATGCGGCGCGCGTTCGCGTTGAGCAGCAGGCCGTACCTGCGCGCGCCGTAGGTCAGCAGGTTGCTGCCGCCGAAGCCGTTGGTCGGCGACGTGTAGAAGACGCCGGCCCGCCCGTGCCACTCTTCGTCGCCGCCGTAGACGGGCGCGTGCGAGATGAAGTTGACGACGCCGCCGAGCACGTCCGAGCCGTACTGCGAGCTGTTCGGCCCGCGCAGGACTTCGACCGTCTCCAGGCTCGAAGGCTCTATCAGGCTGAAGAAGGTGCCGACGCCGCCGCGCTGCGCGCTCGTCGTGTAGCGCACGCCGTCCACGTAGACGGCGACGTTGCGCCCCGTCAGGCCGCGCACGAAGACGGCGCTCAGGCTCGGGCTCGTGCGCTGGAGGTTGACGCCCGCCTCCTCGTCCACCACCTGCGCGACGACCTCGGGCGCGCGCTCGACGACCTCGTCCTCGGTGATGATGTTGATGGGCTGCGCGGTGTTGCGCGCCTCGCCGACCTGCCCGGCCTCGGCCGTCACCGTCACCTGCTCGCTGATGTCGGTCGGCCGCAGGACGAGCGTCAGCTCGGCCGACGAGCCGGCCGTCACCTGCACGGCCTCGCGGCGGCGGCCGAAGTCCGGCCGCGAGACCGTGACCGCGTAGGAGCCGACGGGCACGTCCGTGAAGCTGAAGCGCCCCTCGTCGTCCGTGCGCGTGTCGCGTATCACGGCCTGCTGCGCGTTGACGAGCGAGACTTCCGTGTCCTTGACGACCGCGCCGGACGGGTCTTTGACGACGCCCGCGACGCTGCCGCGCGAGCCCTGAGCCGGCCGCGCCGGGGCCGCGCCGGCGAAGGTCGAGAGGAAAAGCGCGAGGGCGAGCGAGGCCGCCAGCCAGGTCATGCGTCTTCTCATACGGTGCGCCTTGTCTGTCTTTGTCTGTCTTTGTCTGTCTTTCTGAGCGTTTTGAAGAGTCGAGAGCCGCGCCGAGATTACACGCGGCCGCTACCTACTACCAGCCGTCGTAGCTGCGTCATTCCTTTGAGCGGCGGGGTTTTGACGGCCCTGGAAGGGGGCGGCGGAGGTGAGCCGAAAGGGGCCGCGCGGCGTCCTCAGCCGAGGCGCTCGACGACGTGCTCGATGGCCGCGTGCGTGGCGCGCAGGACTTCCGGGTGAGTGACGAGCGGCGCGGCGGCCGCGCAGAGGCAGACGCACAGCGCCGTCTTCATCCGCGAGGGCGCGCGCGCCCCGCGCGGTTCGACCCCGCCCGCCGGGGCGGAGGCGAGGCGCAGGAGGTTGCGCACGCGGCGCGAGAGGCCGTCGTCGGCCTCGCCGAGCAGGTGCGCGCCCGCGGGCAGCGTCGGCCGGGCGCCGCGCGGGATGAGCCTGGAGATTTTGACGATGGCCGAGGCGAGGTCGAGCGCGGCGGCCGGGCCCGCCTCGGCCGCGAACTCGTCGGCCGCCAGCTCCGACTCGTGCCGCCACTCGCGCCGCAGCGCGCGCCCGAGCGGCGCGAGCAGCAGCGCGTCCTGGCACGCCTGGAGCAGCGCGCGCTTCAGGTTGTCGCGCGCCTCGACGTGGCCGCGCTCGTGCGCGAGCGCCGCGGCCAGCTCGCCCCCGGTCAGCGCGTCGAAGACCTGCGAGGCGATGAAGAGGCGTGGGCGCAGGACGCCGATGACCGCGACGACGGGGAAGCGGTGGCGGAAGCGGTAGGCGGGGACGCCCGCGCCGGCGACCTCGACCGGCTCGGCGTCACGCATCCAGTCGCGCGCGAGCCTGCGCGTCGCCAGCCACGTCCGCGCGACGCGCCAGGAGGCCAGCAGCACCCCGGCCGCCGACAGCGCGGCGAGGGCGAGCAGCTTCGCCCCGACAGTCTCGTCCGTGTCGGTCGGCTCGTGGAGCACGTAGGCGGGGAGCACCAGCAGGAAGACGAGCGCGGCGGCCAGCGCCGTCGGCGTCACGCGCAGGGCGAAGAGCAGCCGCGCGCGCGCGGCCGCCGGCCAGCCGGCGACGAGGGGCGCGCCCGCCCGCCACGCGAGCCCGGCCAGCGCCGAGGCGCAGGCGTTGACCGCCAGCAACGCCGCGAGCGCCAGACATGAGCCGAGCAGCAGGTACAAGGCCGTTCACTCCCGCGCGCGCAACTCGCGCCGCTTCTCTTCGACCAGCCGGTGCAACTCGTCGAGGAGCGAGCCGTCGTGCTCGCTGACGGCGTCCACGATGCAGGCGAGCAGCGGCTCCGCGCCGCCGCTGCGGTCGAGCAGGTCGCCGAGCACGTCCTCGGCCACGCCGCGCTCGAACTCCTCGCGCGTCACGCGCGGCGAGTAGAGGTAGGCGCGCCCCTCCTTCTCGCGCCCGAGCAGCCCCTTCTTGTAGAGCCGGTCGAGCGTCGTCATCCATGTCGTGTAGGCCGTGCGCTCGCCGAAGGCGCGGTAGATGTCGCTGGCGCTCACGCGCCCGCGGCGCCACGCCTCCTCCATCACCGTCTTCTCGAGCTTGCCCAGCGCCGCGCCTACGACCTCGCGCGGTCGCCTGAACCCGAAGAGTGTGAACTGCGGCGCTTTCATCGTCTTGGAAGCCTGCTGCCTAAGTTAAAGTGTGAGACGGGCCGCAGAGCGTGGCCCGCGCGCGCGTCGGGAAATTTGGTGGGGCGGCTAGAGGGACTTGAACCCTCGGCCTCCTGATCCACAGTCAGGCGCTCTAACCGACTGAGCTATAGCCGCCACGAAGGGGGAAGCGAACGTTGGCAGTTATACTACCAACCGGCCGCCGCGCTGACAAGCCGGCCGCCGCCGCCCCGGCCCCGAAGATGCCCCCGGCTGGACTCGAACCAGCGACCCTCTGCTTAGAAGGCAGATGCTCTATCCGCTGAGCTACGGGGGCACATCAATCAGAAGCGTGGGGATGTTAGCACGCGGGTCGCGGTCGGCGTCAACCGGGCCGTTGAATATCTTTCGCCGTCTCAATTTTTCA
>DASVUF010000323.1:0-8673 GCA_036387195.1 Pyrinomonadaceae bacterium
TGAGAGTCGAGAGTCATAGGTTCGACTCTCGACTCTCAAACTCTCGACCCTCGACCCTCGACTCTCAAACTCTCAAACTCAAACCTCAACCTGCAACTGCTTTATCCCGCGCGCCGCCCATCCATGTTGATTCCCGGGACGCCCCTCGATAGTTCCCGAATTAAGGGGCGGGGTCAGTTCGCGGCGGCGGCCGTCGCCTCGCGCTCGGCCTTTTTGACGAGGACGGAGCGGGCGATGGCGAGCGTCGCCACCGAGCGCGGGGCCTCGGCCTTGAGCGTGCGCGCGAGCGCCGCCGCGCGGTCGAAGTCCTCGGCCGCGAGCGCCGTGAAGACGCCCGAGAGGTCGAACGACTCGGCGTTGATGTTCTGCGTCATCGCGCCGCCGCCCTTGAACTCGACGCGGACGGTGATTTCGCCGTCCTCGCCGCTGAAGTCGGGAAGCGCGTTAGCCGACTTGACGACCTCCTCCATCAGCCCCCACGCGCGCGCGCGGTCGAGCGCGGCGAGCTGCGTGGCGACGGCGACGAGCGCGCGCACGCGCTCGGGCGTCCCGTCCTCGATGCGCCGCGCCTCGGCGGCCGCCTCGTCGAGCGCCTCGGCGGCGCGCCCCGGCTGCTCCTTCGAGAGGAGCCGCGCGGCCTCGGTCAGCCCCCACGCGCGCTGCACGCGCGTCAGCTCGTCCGAGCGCGACAGCCGCAGCGCGTCGTCGGGGCGGCGCCCGCGCACGGCGTCCTGCACCTGCTGGAAGGCCATGAAGGAGAGGAGCTGTCTGCGCGTGTCCGCGTCCTCTATCTTCTCGGCGAACTCGCGCGCGCGCGCCGGGTCTTTTTCGAGCGAGCCCATCGCGGCGCGGAAGTAGAGCATGTCGCGCTCGCCGGGGCTCTTGGCCCTTTCGATTCGGTCGAGCGCCTCCTGCACCTCGTCGCGGCTGGCGTCCTCGGGCGCGACGCCGCGCGTCAGGAGCCGGTCGTCGGGGCGGCGGTTGCGCTCGGGCGTGTCCTGCGTCAGGAGCGCCTGCCGCGCGCGCAGCGCCGCCGCGCGGTCGGGCGCGTGGCGCTCGAAGAGCGGCAGCATGCGCGTCGTGACGACGTAGCCGCCGATGCGCCCCGAGGAGCTTCTGTCCTCCTCGGGCGGCGGCAGCGGCCGCAGAAGTATCTGCGCCGCCGCGTTGAGGAAGGCGTTGCGCACGCCCGCGTCCAGCCCGGCCGGCGGCGTGGTCTGGCCGCGCCACTGCCGCGTGTGGCTGTTGCCGTCGGGGCGGACGGTGATGTAGAGGAACGGCGTGAAGACGTAGGACGAGAGCAGCGAGACGGTGTTGGCGTCCGCCGCAGGGTCGGAGGCCGCGCGCGTGACGAGCGCCATGAAGCGCTTGTCGGCCGCGGCCGCGTCCTTCTCGCGCAGCGTGTTCAGGACGTTCATCCCGAAGGTGTTGACGGGGTAGAGCGCCGGGTCGGCGAACTGCAACGCGCGCTCGACGTCGCCGTCTTCGAGGAGCTGCTGCGCGAGCCCGAGCCGCTGCGCCATCGCGGCCGGCGGGTTGTCGGGGTTGAAGGCCGGCTGGCCGGGCGCCTGCGCGGCGGCCGCGGCGGCAGAGGCGCTGGCGTTGGCGGTGGCCGCGCCCGACTCCTCGGACTTGCGCGCCTCGTCCATCCGCGTCAGGAACTCCTCGCCCAGCTCGCGGTCGCGCTTCGAGGCGAGGATGGCGACCTCGCGGCGCATGTTGAGCAGGCCGCGCGGGCCGGCCGCGCCCTGCGCGATGGAGCGCCGGCGGCGCTCGGCGTCGGAGAGGCTCGCCGTGTCGCGGTCGGCCGCCTCGGCCGCGTCCCACGCGCGGCGGAAGAGGGCGCGGGCGCGCTCGCGCTCGGTGTCCCAGAGGGCGTCGGCGGCGCGCGCCTGCACGCGCGCGCGCAGGGCCGGGTCGCCGAAGGCGCGCGCCTCGTCGGCCAGCGCGGAGACGAGCGAGACGGCGGAGGCGCGGCGCACCTCGGCCATCGGGTCGGCGGCCGCGTCGGCCGCGGGCTTCTTCGCGGCGGACTTCTTCTGCGCGGCGGCGGGCGCCTTCGCTCCGGCGGGCGTCTGCGCGCCGGCCGACGGCGCGAGCGCCGAAAGGCAGAGCGCGAACGAGAGGAGGCGGGCTGGTCTGTTCATCTTTTTCGTCCTCGAATCCGGCGGTGGGGACGCGGCCGTCGCCGGACGTTTGTCGCGAAAGGTCGTGGGAAACGTGCGCGCGCCGGCCTCCGGATAGACGGAGGCGCGCGCTCGGGCTGAGTTGGAGAGGTAAACGCGGTCGGCCGACGGCGAGTTCCAAAAAAAAGGACGGAGGCGGCAGGCCGGGTGAGTGACGCCGCGGGAGGGCGGACGAAGGGACGGCCGGACGGCGTCTCCTTCATCGCTCCTCCCGCGACGTTTAGCTCAGATGGCGACGACCTCGATGTCGGGGTCAATCTCCTGGCGGATGAGGCTTTCGATGCCCATCAGCGTGCCGGTCAGCGAGCTGGGGCAACTGCCGCAGGCGCCCTGGTAGCGGATGGTGAGCGTCTTGTCCTCCAGGGAGACCACGTCCAGCCAGCCGCCGTCTGAGGCGAGGTAGGGGCGTATCTTCTCGTCGAGCATCTCGTTGATGCGTACGAGGCGCGGGTCGTCGCTCATCAGCGCGCCCAAGGCGCCGCCGACGCCCTGGGCCGCCTGCTGCTGCGGCTGCGACGCGCCGCCGTTGGCGCCGACGCCCTCGGCCGCGCGGATGGGCACGGCGAGCCGCGGTAGGAGGTCGTCCCAGTCGGCCTCGTCCGCCTTCTCGACCGTAATCATCCTGTCCATGTAGAAGACCGACGAGACGTCGCCGACGGCGAAGAGCGGCGCGGCCAGCGGGTCGCCCTCGGCCTCGGCGGCGCTCTGGAACGAGCGCGTCACGCCGGCCGTGACCGGCTCCTTGAGGATGAACTTGACGGCGTTCGGGTTCGGCGTCTCTTCGATGTTGTCAATCTTAGGCATTCAATAATCTCTCCCTGATGCGCGGCCGGCCGCGCGTCACGCGCCGGCCCGCGCCTCAACTTAAAGTCAGTTTTTCGTCCCGCGCATATTATAGCCTGTTCCGCCCGCGGGCGCAGTCCCGGGGGCTCGGGCGCGCCCGCCGCGCGTTACGTCCGGGATGGCGCCAAAATACCCCCCCGACCCGAAAATTTAATTTGTCAAAATCCAGAAGTAGGCGTATAGTTCTGCCCTCGCTTGTCCCCCCTTCGCAGGTGAGACAAGTTGAGACAAGAGGCAGACGGTAGCGAGGGCCGGCTGCCTCTTGCTATTTCTAGCCGTCAGTTATTAGCTGTTGGCCGGGGCGCCCGGCCGACGGCTTTTTATTTGTCCGCGGGCTTTTGCTAAGCTAACAGCCAAGAGCTAATGGACAGCAGCTTATTATGAACATCGGAATCACTGTCTACCCGACCTACGGCGGCAGCGGCATCGTCGGCTCTGAGCTGGGCAAGGAGCTGGCCGAGCGCGGGCACACCGTCCACTTCATCTCGTCGGCGCTGCCGACCCGCCTGACGCAGTTGGGCGAGCGCGTGCGCTTCCACGAGGTCGAGATGATGTCGTACCCGCTCTTCGAGCACCAGCCCTACACGCTCGCGCTGGCGACCAAGATGGCCGACGTGGCCGAGTCGGAAGACCTCGACCTGCTCCACGTCCACTACGCCATCCCGCACTCCATCAGCGCCATCCTCGCGCGCGAGTCTTTGAAGCCGCGCCGCACGCTCCCCGTCGTCACGACGCTCCACGGCACGGACATCACGCTCGTCGGCGCCGACCGCTCCTACCTCCCCATCACGCGCTACGGCATCGCGCAGTCGGACGGCGTCACCGCCGTCTCGAACTACCTCAAGCGGGCGACGGCCGAGACGTTCCAGTTCGAGCACATCGCCGTCATCCCCAACTTCATCTGCGCGACCGACTACAGCCGCAAGCCGCGCGAGGAGCTGCGGCGCGAGCTGGCGCCCGGCGGCGAGCCGCTGCTCTGCCACGTCTCGAACTTCCGCCCCGTCAAGCGCCCCGTGGACTGCGTGGAGATTCTGGCTCGCGTGCGCGCCAGGGGCGTCGGCGCGCGGCTCGTGATGGTCGGCGACGGGAGCGAGCGCTCGCGCGCCGAGCACCGCGCGCGCTGCCTCGGCGTCGAGCGCCACTGCTCGTTCGTCGGCAAGCAGCCGCGCATCGTGGACTACCTCTCGGTCTCGGACGTGCTGCTGCTGCCTTCCGAGCAGGAGTCGTTCGGCCTCGCCGCGCTCGAAGCGCTGGCCTGCGAGACGCCGGTCATCGCCTCGCGCGTCGGCGGCATCCCGGAGGTCGTCGAGGACGGCTCGACCGGCTGTCTGGCCGAGGTCGGCGATTTGGAGAAGATGAGCGACTGCGCCGCGCGCCTGCTCGCCGACGAGCGCCTGCGGCGCGAGATGGGGCGGCGCGCGCGCGAGTCGGCCGTCGGCCGCTACAGCACGGACCTCGTCATCCCGCAGTACATCGAATTCTATGAGCGCGTCATCGCCGCGGCGAACGAGAACCCCACGAAGTGACGGCGCCGCCCGGCGCGCCGCGCCGACGGCCGAGGAGTGGGCCGCCTCGGCGGCCGAAGAGAAGCCGCTCGGCTACGTCATCCAGAACCTTGAGCGCGCCTACGGCGAGCCCGTCAACAAGTGGACGGGCTGGGACGTGCTCGACATGCTCGTCGCCGTCATCCTCTCGCAGGCGACGAGCGACGCCAACAGCGACCGCACCTACGACGCGCTCAAGAAGCGCTTCCCGACGTGGGACTCGGTCCTGCGCGCGCGCCAGTCCACGCTGGTCGAGACCATCCGGCTCGGCGGGCTCGCCAACCAGAAGGCGGCCGTCATCCGCGACCTGCTGCGGCAGGTCAAAGAGCGGCACGGCTCGTTCGACCTCTCGTTCCTGCGCGCGGCGCCGGCGCGCGAGGCGGTCGAGTACCTCGCCTCCTTCCGCGGCGTCGGGCCGAAGACCGCGGCCTGCACGCTCCTCTTCGCCTGCGGCCTCGACGTCTTCCCGCTCGACACGCACATCTTCCGCATCCTCCGCCGCGTCGGCCTCATCCCCGCCAAATCCTCCGACCGCTTCGCGCACGAGGTGATGAACCGCCTCGTGCCCGCGGGCAAGTTCTACTCCTTCCACGTCAACCTCATCCGCCACGGCCGCAAGCTCTGCCGGCCACGCGACCCGCTCTGCGAGCGCTGCCCCGTCGTCGAGTACTGCGACTACGGCCGCGAGAGAATCTGACTGCGGAGCGGGGGACGGGGGCGGGCGCGTTTTTCGTCCGGTGGCGTACGTCCAAGTTGTTGGAAAGAGTACGGCTTGTGGTCCTTCCAAATTTTTCGGCAGGAGGAATTGACCGCGGGCGGGGTTTGCGCTTACTATCTCCCGGCCGAATCGTTACTCCGCGCGTGAGAACTCTCCTGTCCCTTCTTCCGGCGCGGTCTTAATCAAAAATTCCCTGGCCGAAGCGCCGACTCCTCAGCCGGCCGCCCCGGCCCCCAACGTACAAAAGGGTTCGGGCGGCGTGCGGACACGTCGGGCGGCAGAGTCTTCTCTGCGACGGCCCCGCGGCCGGCGGCGGCATTTCATACCTGACAGGCTCACGGCTTTCTCTAAAGCGATTGCGCCCCAACGACTGAACAAACGAAACCTCACGTCTGTAAAGTCTCGGCTGATCACGGGCAGAACCGTCCGGAGGGAAAATGAAAAAAGCTTTTGCGCTACTGATGACTCTCGTCCTTTGCACTCTACTACTACCGGCCGTAGTACTCGGCCAGGGTAATAGCAATGAAACCAAAGCCGAGGTGATGCGCCCGACGCACTTCGACCGCTCCGCGCGCCCACTGCGCGAGATGTTCGACCGCGGCGGCAAGGTTGACGCGGCGCGCGGCGGGCGCGACTTCGAGCCGGGCCGGCCGCAGCCCGTCGGCAACACGATGCCCGGCGGCGTGGACCCGCTGGTCGAGCGCAACAACGTCGCCTTCTCGGCCTACGCGCAGCCGCGCGCGGCGACGACGGGCGTCGGCATTGACCCGGCGGCGCGCGTCGCCCCGCCCGACACGACGGGCGACCTCGGCCGCAACCACTACGTGCAGTGGGTCAACCTCCGCTACGCCATCTACTCGCTGGTCAGGGACCCGCTCACGAACCAGATATCCAACTTCGCGCTGCTCCCGGGCTTCCCCAAGAACGGCAACGTCCTCTGGCAGGGCTTCGGCGGCCCGTGCGAGACGATGAACGACGGCGACCCCATCGTCCAGTACGACCAGTTCGCCGACCGCTGGGTGATGACGCAGTTCGCCGTCGCCGCGCAGCCCTTCACGCAGTGCGTCGCCGTCTCGACGAGCCCCGACCCGACGGGCACGTACTACCGCTACGCCTACTCGTTCGGCCGCGACTTCAACGACTTCCCGAAGATGGGCGTCTGGCGCGACGGCTACTACATCACCTACAACATGTTCCGCGGCGGCCGCACCTTCTCCGGCTCGAACGTCTGCGCGCTCGAACGCGACAAGATGCTGGTCGGCGCGGCGGCGCGCCAGATTTGCACGCTGACGGCCTCCGCCCACAGCCTCGAGCCGGCCGACATCGAGGGGCCGACGCTGCCCGCGGCCGGGAGCGCCAACCCGCTGCTGAGCATCGGCACGTCCTCGCTTCAGGCGTGGCGTTACTCGGTCAACTGGACGGCCGGCACGTCCGCGCTGACGGGGCCGTTCACCGTCCCGGGCGTCTCGTTCAGCCGCGCGTGCGGCGGCGGCACGTGCATCCCGCAGGCGGGGACGACGCAGCAGCTCGACTCGATGGGCGACCGCCTGAACTACCGCCTGAGCTACCGCAACTTCGGGACGCACGAGTCCATGGTCATCAACCACGCGGTCGCCACGGGCGGCACGAGCGGCATCCGCTGGTACGAGCTGCGCAACGCCGCCGGCCAGACGCTCGGGGGCGCCAACCCCGTGCTCTACCAGCAGGGCACGTTCTCGCCCGACTCGACCCACCGCTGGCTGGGCTCGGCCGCGATTGACAAGACGGGCGGCATCGCCGTCGGCTACAACGTCTCCAGCGCGTCCGTCAGGCCGAGCATCCGCTACGCCTACCGCGCGGCGGGCGACCCGCTCGGCGCGCTCGGCAACGAGACGAGCGCGTTCGTCGGCCCCGGCTCGCAGACGAGCGGCCTCTCGCGCTGGGGCGACTACAGCACCCTCAGCGTTGACCCCGTCGACGGCTGCACGATGGTCTTCACGACCGAGTACCAGCCGGCCAACGGCACGTTCAACTGGGCGACCTACATCTACTCGTTCAAGCTGAGCACCTGCCAGTAGGCCGGCGCGCGGCGCGGACGCCGGAGGCGGGGCGGGCGTGACGAACGTCCGCCCCCACTTTTTTTCGAGCGGCCGCGCGCCCGGGGTGGCCGCGGACGCCGCCCCATGTTTTATACTCGCCGGGGTCGAAAGGAGGTCGCTTTGAGGCATAAGCTGAAGATGACGCTCGCGGTCGCCGCGCTCCAACTCGTCGCGCTGCTGCCCGGCGCCGGCGCCGCCGCGCACGCGCGGGGCGAGCGGGCGGCGGACGGCGTCGCGTCCGGAAGAGGGGGGGCGCCCGCGCCTCAGAGGCGCGCGCGGAGGCCGCGGCGCAAGCCCGCGGGCGACGCGCTCATCCCCGGCGTGTGGGGCGGCGAGCACATACGCTTCGAGGTGACGGAGCAGGGCGCGAACGTCGAGTACGACTGCGCCCGCGGCGCGGTCGAGGGGAAGATAATTGTTGACGGCCGCGGCCGCTTCGAGGTCGCCGGCACGCACTACGAGGAGCACGGCGGCCCCGTGCGCTCCGACGAGAGGGCGGTCGGCCACCCCGTCCGCCTGAGCGGCGTGGTCGGCGGGAGCCTCCTGAAGCTCACGGTCAGGCGCGCCGACACGAAGGAGCTTATCGGCGTCTTCTCGCTCGCGCGCGACCGCGAGCCCAACCTCTTCAAGTGCCGCTGAATGGAACGGCGCGCACGCGGCCGCGCGCGTGCGCGCCGTTCTTGAAGCGGGCGGGGCCGGGGGCCGACAAAAACATCGTTCCGTCTCTGTCGGGGCGGCGCGCCGCCGCGGGGGCCGATGTCGTACCTGGTTGACGGGAACAACGTGATGGGGCAGCGCGTCGGGTGGCACAGGGACAAGCCGGGCGCGCGCCGCCGCCTGCTCGGCGAGCTGGCGCGGTTCGCGCGCGAGGCGGGCGTGACGGTCGAGGCCGTCTTCGACGGCGCGCCCGACGAGGCCTTCCCCGACGGCTCCTACTTCATGGGCGTGCGCGTCTTCTACGCCGCGCGCGGCGCGGACGCCGACGCGCGCATCAAGGAGCTGGTCGAGGCGTCGCGCGAGCGCCGGACGCTCAAGGTCGTCACCTCCGACCGCGCGCTCGCCGACTACGTCCGCCGCTGCGGCGCGCAGGTCGTCCGCTCGGGCGATTTGCGCAGGCGGCTCGACGCCTTAACGCGCGCCGCCGCGGCGCCCGAGGGCGACGCCCCCGTCGGCGTGAAGGAGTCGGAGCTTGGCGAGTGGATGTACTACTTCGGCGCCGACCCGGCCGACGACGAGGGGTGAAGGCGGGCGGCCGAAGGCGGGGAGTAAAAGGCGGAAGGCGAAAGTGAGGCGGCCGGCGCGCC
>DASVUF010000324.1:0-3368 GCA_036387195.1 Pyrinomonadaceae bacterium
CTACACCGTCGGCGCGAGCGTGAGCGACCCGGCCGTGCGCCGCGCCGCGCGCCGCATGGGCGTCGAGCGCGCGCGCGAGTGGCGGCGCACGCGCGGCTCGCTCCCCGCCGACGCCGACGCCGCCACCGTCAGCGACTACGCCTTCGGCGGCGACGCGGCCGACAGCCTCGGCCCGCCCGACCCCCGGCTCAAGCGCCAGGTGCGGCGCGCCGCCGCGCGCTTCACGGCGCGCGACTTCCTGCTCTTCGACCCGCTCACAGAGCCGCCGCCGGCCGACGTGCCCGCCGAGTGCGAGGCCGACCGCGCCTGGAACGCGCGCGGCGCGACCCGCTGCCGCCGCTGCGGGCGCGCGCTGCGCATGCGCACGCCGCACGACGTCTGGTACGACGCGCTGATTACGGCCTACGTCGGCGAGCGTTACGGCGTGCGGCTCGGCGCCTCCTACGCCGACGTGCTGGCGTGGCTCCCGAGCCTGCGGCCGCACCGCGGCCCCGGCGCGCACGAGTTCTACGACACGGTCTACGCCGTCACGCACGTCGTCTACACGCTCAACGACTACGGCCAGCGCCGGCTCCCCGCGCGGCTGCTCCCGGAGGAGTTCGCCTTCCTCCGCTCGAACCTGCGCGCGGCCGTCGCCGCCGGCGACGCCGACATGCTCGGCGAGTTCATGGACTCGCTCCGCGCCTTCGGCCTCGGCGACGGCGACCCGGAGATTCGCGAGGGGACGGAGTACCTGCTCGCGCGCCAGAACCCGGACGGGAGCTGGGGCGACGTCAACGAGCGCGACATCTACCTGCGCTACCACCCGACGTGGAACGCGGTCGCGGCGCTCAGCGACTACGCCTGGCGCGCCGGCGGGCCGGACGCGCGCCGGCTGCGGCTCCTGCTCAAGCTGAAGAATGACGCCCGGCGCGGGAAGGATTAAAATCCGCGCCGCCGGACTTTTTAAAACCCCCTGACCGAAGGAGGAAGGTTGATGACAGACACGCTCTCCGAGCACTACCTGAAAGACGCCGTGAAGGTTTTCCGCAACCTGAAGAAGCTCGCCGACGGCGCGGCCGCGCAGGTCAGCGACGAAGAGTTCTTCCGCGCGATAGACCCCGAGTCGAACAGCATCGCCCTCATCATGAAGCACATGGCCGGCAACATGCGCTCGCGCTGGACGGACTTCCTCGACAGCGACGGCGAGAAGCCCGACCGGCGCCGCGACTCCGAGTTCGTCGTCGAGGGCGAAGACCGCCGCGCCATCGAGGAGCGCTGGGAGGCCGGCTGGCGGACGGTCTTCGACACGCTCGACTCGCTGCGCGGCGTTGACCTCATGCGCGCCGTCACCATCCGCGGCGAGCCGCACACCGTCGTCGAGGCCGTCAACCGCCAAATCTCGCACTACGGCCAGCACGCGGGGCAGATAGTCTTCCTCGCCAAGCACCTCAAGTCCTCGGGCTGGAAGACGCTCAGCATCCCGCGCGGGCAGTCGGACGAGTTCAACAGGAAGATGGACGAGGGGCGGCGCTGATGCCGGCGGGGCAAGGGGCGGCGGCGGGGGAGGCGCGCGCCTACGTCGGGCTGGGGTCGAACCTCGGCGACCGCGCGGGGAACCTCCTGCTCGGCGTGCGCGGGATGCTCGCGGCGGGGCTGGCCGTCGCGCGGCTCTCGTCCGTCTACGAGACGGAACCGTTCGGCGTCGTCGAAGACCAGCCGGCCTTCCTCAACATGGTCGCGGAACTGGCCGCGCCGCTGCCGCCCGCCGAAGAACTGCTCCGCGTCCTGCTCGGCGTCGAAAGCTCACTCGGCCGCCGGCGCCCGCGCCCGCTCGCCCCGCGCACGCTCGACCTCGACCTGCTCCTCTACGGCGACGCGCTCCACGCGAGCGCGTCGCTCACGCTCCCGCACCCGCGCCTGCACCTCCGACGCTTCGCCCTCGCGCCGCTGGCCGAGCTGATTCCCGAAGCGCGCCACCCCGCCCTCGGCGCGACCTTCGCCCAACTCCTCGACGCCGCCGGCGGCGCCGCGCGCGTCGAACGCTGGGAGCCGGGCGACGGGTAGCGGGCGGCGGACGTTCTTCGGCGAAGGGAGGCTCTTATGACGAACCGCCCGGGCGGCGGGCGGCGACCCCGCCGGGCGGAGACAGCCGACCGACGCCGCCCGCCCGCCGCCCGCCGCCTACTCCCCCGTCTGCTTTTCCCTTGCCCGCGCGGGCGCGCGCGCCTATAATTCGGCGCTCTCAAATTTGCCGACTCGCTCTCAAATTTGCCGACTCAAGTAGCGCGAGCGTAGAATATCGCCGACATGCGCCGCCGAACATCTCTTCTGGCCGTCGGGCTCCCGGCTCTCTTTACCGGGACGTCCCCCGGCCGCCGGCGGCCCGCCGCGCCCTTCCGTCCCAACTAGCCGACCCGGAATCAGCACAGAGGGAACCACACCAACATGGTCTATCTCAAACAGCAGCGCCCCGAGAAGGTCACCGTGCCCGCCGTCCGCGCGAGCAAGGAGCGCGGCGAGAAGCTGGTCTGCCTGACCGCCTACGACTACCCGACCGCCCGCATCGTGGACGAGGCCGGCACGGACGTCATCCTCGTCGGCGACTCGCTGGGCAACGTCGTCCTCGGCTACGACTCGACCGTCCCCGTGACGCTCGAAGAGATGCTCCACCACACGCGCGCCGTCAGGCGCGGCGTCGAGCGCGCGCTGCTCGTCGCCGACATGCCCTACGGCACCTACCACACAGGCGCCGACGACGCCGTGCGCGCCGCGCTCCGCCTCGTCAAGGAGGGCGGCGCCGAGGCGGTCAAGCTCGAAGGCGGGCGCAACCGCGTCGAGGTCATCCGCCGCCTCGTCTCGGAGGAGATTCCCGTGATGGGGCACGTCGGGCTGACGCCGCAGTCGCTGCACAAGCTCGGCAGCTACCGCCTCCAGGCGAAGACGGCCGACGCGGCGCGCGCGCTCGTCGAGGACGCGCTGATGCTCGAAGAGGCGGGCGCCTTCGCCGTCGTGCTCGAAGTCGTCCCGCGCGAGATAGCGCGCGAGGTGACGGCGGCGCTCCACGTCCCGACCATCGGCATCGGCGCCGGGGCCGGCTGCGACGCGCAGATTCTCGTCACGCACGACCTGCTCGGCCTCTCCTTCAGCAAGTCGAGCCCGCGCTTCGTCCGCCGCTACGCCGACGTGCGCGGCGCGATGAACGACGCCATCCTGGCCTACGCCGACGATGTGCGCGCCGGCTCCTTCCCTTCCGACGACGAGTCCTACCCGCTCCCCGCCGACGCCGCGGCCGAGCTGGGGCTCGCGCGCGCCGCCGGCGACGAGGAGACGAAAAAGCCGTGAGCCGCGGGCGGCGGGCGGCGGCTGGGGAAGACATCTCTTCCCGG
>DASVUF010000325.1:0-11028 GCA_036387195.1 Pyrinomonadaceae bacterium
GTCGAAGGGCTCGAACCGGGCCGCAAGCTCGTCGTCTCGGGCCGCCGCCTCGCGGCGCGGCTCCGGCTCGGACGCAGGCCGGGCGCGCTCCGCCTCACCTCGGCGTCGAACCCCGAGGAGACGGCCGACGTGGCCGAGGGCGACGAGCTGCCGGTCGCCGGCGCGCCCGCCGACGCCGAGGGCGCGCCCGGCCGCCGCCGCTGGCTGCTGCGCGACTCCGAGGGCTTCGAGGGCTACATGACCGACGAGGCCGGCGCCTTCCTCTACGAGACGCCGCCGGGCGCCGCGGCTCCCGCCGACAGGCACCTGCTGCTCGCCGAGCCCGGCGGCGGCGCGGAGGCGAGCGAGCTGGTCACGCTCGCGCGCGCCCTCGCCTCGGACGACGGCCACACGAAACTCATCCTGACGAAACCGCTCGGGAACTTTTACGAGCGCGCGTCTGTCACCGTCCGCGCCAACGTCGCGCAGGCGACGCACGGCGAGGCGGTCGGCGAAGTCCTCGGCGGCGGCGACGCCGCGCGCCCCTACCAGAAGTTCGCCCTGCGGCAGGCGCCGCTCACCTACGTCGCGGCCGAGACGCCCGGCGGCGCGGCCTCGACCCTTGAGGTGAGAGTCAACGACCTGCTCTGGCAGGAAGTCCCCACGCTCTACGGCCGCGGCCCCGGCGAGCGCGTCTACGTCACGCGCGCCACGGAGGACGGCGGCCGCGTCGTGCAGTTCGGCGACGGGCGCGAGGGGGCGCGGCCGCCGACGGGGCAGGAGAACGTGACGGCCGGTTACCGCAAGGGGCTCGGCCGCGAGGGGCTGGTCAGGGCGGGGCAGTTGAGCCTGTTGATGACGCGGCCGCTCGGCGTCAAGTCGGTGACGAACCCCCTGGCCGCGGACGGCGCGGAAGACCCGCAGGGGGCGGACGAGATTCGAGAGGCCGCGCCGGCGACCGTGCTGACGCTCGGGCGCGTCGTCTCGCTGCGCGACTACGAAGACTTCGCGCGCACGTTCGCGGGGCTCGACAAGGCGCACGCGGTCTGGACGTGGCAGGCGGGGGCGCGCGGCGTCTACGTCACGGTGGCCGGCTCGGGCGGCGACGCGGTGCCCGAGGGCGGCGACCTCCGGACGAAGCTCGTGCGCGCCCTGCGGGCGGCGGGCGCGCCCGGCGTCCCCGTCCGCGTCGGCTCGTACCGCGCGGCGCACTTCAGGCTCGCGGCCGTCGTGCGCGTTGACCCGGCCTACCCGGCCGAGAAGGCGCGCGCGGCGGTCGAGGCGGCGCTGCGCGCGCGCTTCTCGTTCGAGGCGCGCGCCTTCGGACAGCCCGTGGCGCTGAGCGAGGTGGTGGCCGTGATGCAGAACGTCGAGGGCGTCGTCGCCGTGGACGTGCGGCGGCTCCACCGCGACGGCGGGGCGCGGACGCGGCGCTTGCTCAACTCGGTGGTGACGGCGGAGCTGCCCGCGCCGGGGACGGGCGCGGCGCGCGTCGAGCCGGCCGAACTGCTCACGCTCCACGCCGAGCCGCTCGGCGACTCGCTGACGACGGAGGTCGGACTATGAGCTACGACGCCGAGCGCCTCTACAACCTCCTGCCGGCCGTCTACCGCATACGCGACGCCGAGCGCGGCGGGCCGCTGCGCGCGCTGCTCGGCGTCATCGCCGGCGAGGCCGCCGTCCTCGACGACAACCTGGCGCAGCTCTACGACGACATGTTCATCGAGACGTGCGCGCCGTGGGCGCTGCCCTACGTCGGCGACCTCATCGGCGTCGAGGGGCTGCCGTCCGCGGGGGCGGGGGGCCTGACGCCGCGCGCCGAGGTGGCGAACACCATCGGCTACCGCCGGCGCAAGGGGACGGCCGCCGTCCTCGAACAACTGGCGCGCGACGTGACGGGATGGCCGGCGCGCGCCGTCGAGTTCTTCCAACTGCTGGCGACGACGCAGCACGTCGGCCACGTCCGGCGCGAGAATCTGAGCCTCGCCGGCGTGCGCGACGCCGCGCGGCTCGAACGGCTCGGGACGGCGTTCGAGCGGCTGGCGGGCGAGGCCGACCTGACGCACACGGCCGACGTGCGGCGCGTCTCGGGCCGGCTCGCGCGCGGCCGCTACAACATCCCCAACGTCGGGCTGTTCGTCTGGCGGCTGCGCGCCTACTCGCTGACGCGCACGCCCGCCGCGCCGGCCTTCGCGGGCGACCGCCGCCGCTTCCGCTTCCACCCGCTCGGCATGGACGGCGCGCTCTTCACGCTGCCCGAGAGCGAGTCGGAGATGGCGCAGGCGGCCGGGCCGCTCAACGTGCCCGCCCCCATCAGCCGCCGCGCGCTCGAACGCCGCCTCGAAGACTACTACGGCGGGTCGCGCAGCTTCCTGGTCGAGCGCGCGGGGGCGACGCCCGCCGACGCGCCGACCGCCTTCGAGGCCGAGGACATCCGCGTCTGCGACCTCGGCGACGCGCCGGGCGGGGGCTGGGCGCACACGCCGCTGCCCGCGGGCGTCGCCGTCGCCGTGGACCCCGAGCGCGGGCGCGTGGCCTTCGCCGACGAGCAGGCGAGCCCGCCGCTCGTCAGCTTTCATTACGGCTTCGCGGCGGACGTGGGCGGCGGCGAGTACAACCGCGTCAACTCGATTGACGCGGGGCCGCCGCCGCTGTCGAGGGTGGCGAACACCTTCGTCGAGGGCTCGGAGGGCGCGCTGGCCTCCGTCCAGTCGGCGCTCGGCGCGCTGGGCGAGGAGGGCGGCGCGGTCGAGATAATTGACGGCGGGCGCTACGAGGAGACGGAGTCGGGCGGCGAGAAGCAGCCCCTGCGGCTCGGCCCCGCGCGCCGTCTGGAGCTGCGCGCGGGCGACAAGCGGCGCGCCACGCTCGCGCTCACGAAGACGATGGAAATCGTCGGGGGCGACGAGGGCGAAGTCTCCATCAACGGCCTGCTCATCAGCGGCGCGCCGCTGCGCGTCTCGGGCAACCTGCGGCGGCTGCGCCTGCGCCACTGCACGCTCATCGCCGGCGCGCCCGGCGAGCGCGGCCCGGCGCACGCCCCCGCGCTCGTCGTCGAGTCGGCCGACGTCGAGGTCGAGATTGACGACTGCCTCGTCGTCGGCGGCCTGCGCGTCGCGGCGGACGCGGGCGTGCGCGTCCGCCGCAGCGTCATAGACAGCACGAGCGCGGCCGGCGTCGCCTACGCCGCGCCCGGCCCGGGGGTCGCGCCCGGCGGCGCGCTGCGCGTCGAGAACAGCACGGTCGTCGGCAAGGTCTACGCGACCGTCATCGGGCTGGCGTCGAACAGCATCTTCCACGCGCGGCTCGCCGCGTCGGACGCGGCCGGGTGGCGCGCCCCCGTGCAGGCCGAGCAGCGGCAGAAGGGCTGCGCGCGCTTCTCCTACCTCCCGCCCGGCTCGCGCGTCCCGCGCCGCTACAGTTGCCAGCCCGCGCCCGGCGCCGACGAGTCGCGCGTCCGCCCCGTCTTCACGTCGCTGCGCTATGGCGACCCGGACTACTGCCGCCTGAGCCGGCGCTGCCCGCGCGAGATAGCCGAGGGCGCCGACGACGAGTCCGAGATGGGCGTCTACCACGACCTCTACCAGCCACAGCGCGAGTCGCACCTGCGCGCGCGCCTCGACGAGTACCTCCGCTTCGGGCTCGAAGCGGGCGTCTTCCACGCTTCCTGACCCGAGCGACCTTAGAACTGCGAGGTGATTCCCGTGAAAGGCGACTTCAGTAGACAAACGTTCGCCCGCAAGAACCATTACAGCGGCGTCCTGCTGCAGCAGGGGCGCGTGCAGCTCGACGCCGACTGGAACGAGCAGCAGGACATCGCCGCCCACCGCGTCGAGACGGAGGCGCACGACCTCATCGGCGGCTGCGGCGGCCCGCTTGAGGGCGCGGGCTTCCGGGTGCTGCCGCCGGCGGGGTCGTGGCGCCCCGACTTCAAGGGCCGCGTGGCGCAGCCCGAGCGCGGGAAGGAGAAGGGCGAGGGCGTGCCCGGCCTCCCCAACCCGACCGGCGTCCGCCCCCCCGACCCGGCCGGCGCCCGCGGCGTAGACCCGACCGGCGTCCGCATTGACCCGACGGGCGTCCCGCCGTGGCCCTTGCCCTCGGGCGACTTCGAGCTGGGCGCCGGCCGCTACTACGTGGACGGCATCCTCTGCGAGAACGAGCGGGACGTGTTCTACTCGCAGCAGCCCGACTTCAGGGAGCCGCCGCTGCTCGGCCGGCCGCCTTTGGAGGCGCCGGGCGACTACCTGCTCTACCTCGACGTGTGGCGGCGCCACCTGACCGCGCTCGACGACCCGAACATCCGCGAGACGGCGCTCGGCGGCCCCGACACGGCGACGCGCGTCAAGACCGTCTGGCAGGCCAAACTGTGGAAGGTCGAAGGCGCCGCGGGCGCGGGCGAGTGCCCCGACGTCTTCGCGGCCTTCCTGCGCTCGGGCGCCGGCCGCAGGAACGCGGGGCTGCTCAACGCTTCGGGCGCGCCGGAGGACGCTTCGGCCGACCCCTGCGTCGTGTCGCCGGCCGCCGGCTACAGGGGGCTGGAGAACCTGCTCTACCGCGTCGAGATTCACGCCGGCGGGCCGGCGGCCGACGTCGGCTCGGCGGCCGACAGCGTGCGCGTCACGGCGCTCGGGCAGCCGGGGCGCGACCAGCTCGCCGTCGAGGCCGGGCTCGCGCTGAACGCGGGCGACGCGGTCGAACTCTACCCGGCGCGCGCCGGCAGCGACCCGATGGCGGGCGTCCTCTACTTCGTCACGGGCGTCGGCGTCGGCGGCGCGCTCACGCTCGACCGCGACGTGCGCGGCGTCGAGATGGCGCAGGAGCCGCGGCTGCGGCGCGTCACGGCGACCTTCAAGTGGTCGCGCCAGAACGGCGTCGTCGTCACCGGCGTCGAGGCCATCGTGGCCGCCGACAGGCAGCTCACCGTCCAGACGCTCGGCCCCGACGACGACCTGGGCTTCTCCGAAGGCGACTGGGTCGAGCTGTCGGACGACCTGACCGAGCAGCGCGGACAGCCCGGACAGCTCACGCGGATAGTGTCGGTGGACGCCGCCTCGCGCGCCGTCGTGCTCAGGGACGCGCCGGCGCTCGCGGGGCTGACGCGCCACCCGAAGATGCGGCGCTGGGACGGCGTCGTCCCCGTCAGGACGAACCCCTCCGACCCCGAGCGCAACTGGGTCACGCTGGAGAGCGGCGTGCGCGTCCAGTTCCTCGCGGCCGGCGCAGACCCCTCGGCGCCCGGCTTCTACTCGACCGGCGATTACTGGCTCATCCCCGCGCGCACGGCCACGGCCGACCGCGAGTCGGGGCGCGTCGAGTGGCCGGCGGACGCCGCCGGCCGCCCCGAGCCGCAGCCGCCCGCCGGCGTCACGCACCACTACTGCCCGCTCGCGCTGCTCAACTGGCACGCGAGGTGGGGCCTGACCGTCGTCCGCGACTGCCGGCGACTCTTCCCGGCCGTGACCGAGCTGACGACGCTCCATTACGTCTCGGGCGCGGGGCAGGAGGCGACGCCCGTGCTCGCGCCGCCGCAGGCGCGGGTCGAGCTGCCGCACCCGCTGGTCGTCGGCGTCTCGAACGGGACGGCGCCGGTCGAGGGCGCGCGCGTCGTCTTCGAGGTCGTCGAGGGCGAAATCAACACGGCCTCGCCCCCGCCGGAAGGCGAGAGCCCGAACGGGCGTCTGAGCCCGGTGTCGGGCGGCGTCGCCTCGCCGCCCGCGGGCACGAAGATCGAAGTCAGGACGGACGAGCGCGGCCTCGCCAGGTGCAGGTGGGAACTCGCGCCCACGCGCTGGAACCAGCAGGTGACCGCCAGGCTGCTCGGCCCCGACGGCGTGACCTACATACACCTCCCCGTCTGCTTCAACGCCAACCTGAGCGTCGCCGACAAGGTGGCGTACAAGCCGGGCAGGTGCGACAAGCTGGCGGGCTTCAGGACCGTGCAGGAGGCGCTCGACGAGCTGTGCCGCCTGGTCGGCCTCGCCAACGAGCCTGGCGTCCGCGTCCGGGAAATCACCTTCGGCCTCGTCGCGCTGCGCGAGCTTGAGGAGGCGCGGCGTCTGAGGGAGGTCGGGACGCGCGCGGGCGGCAGCGCGGAATCTGTGCCCGCCGCGCTGGCGGCGGCGCTCGCGCGCGGCGAGCTGATAAACAACGACTTCGACCTGAGCTGCGACGCGCTGGCCGAGGGGCTGCGCGTCGTCTGCGACCAGGAAGTCTCCGCGCTCTCGGTCACGGCCAAGCCCGTCTGTTTCGTCACGCTCGAACTGCCGTTCCCGTCCGACGTCGCGCAGAGGGAGGCGTGGGGGTTGAAGGGGGGCGGCGGCGCCTTCGTCGGCTACCAGCCGGTCGTCCTCGACGGCGTGCCCGAGTCGAACGGCGCCCTCATCAAGTGGCGGCCGACGGAGGCCGCGGGCACGTGGCTGCGCGGCAGCGTCGCCGCGGCGCTCGGCGACCCGCACGGCGTCGCCGGCAGGGGAACCTCGGCGCGGCCGGGGCGCGTGCTGGCTCGCCTCACGCTCAAGGGCAACTTCGTCTGGGCGCTGAAAGACCCGTCGCTCCACCTCGACGGTGACCTCTTCGGCGTCGCCACCAAAGAGAGCGGCGACGCCACCCTCGCGCGCGCGCCGAGCGGGGACGGGAGGCGCGGCGGCGACTTGGAGCTGTGGTTCTGGCTGGTGGACTTCAGCCTAGCGACGGAGGTCGAGGCGTTCGAGGCCGGCGAAGAGGTGGAGGCCGTCGTCACGCTCACGGGCCCCGCGCGGCGGCCGGGCGCGGTCGTCACCTTCAGCGTGAGCGACTCGGCCGTCGCCACGCTCGCGCGGCAGAGCGTCAACATCGCCGCGGGCGAGTCGCGGGCGGCGGTCGGCGTCAGAGGCGTCGGGCCGGGGCGGGTCGCCGTCCGGGCGCACTACGCCGGCGGCGTGCGCGAGGTCGCCCTGACCGTCAGGCTCTCCGTCCCGAAGGTCGAGGCCGTCGGCGTCCACCGCATCCAACTGCCGCCCCGCGACGAGGAGCTGGCGCGGGCGAACCCTTCGACGGGGCTGCCGCCCGGGCGCCTGCTGAGCGTCCCGCAGGCGAAGTCGCCGAACGCCGTCGAGGTGAAGTTCACGGCCGACGCGCCCGTCAGCTTCGACAGCGTCAACGAGGCGTCCTTCGCCGTCAGGCCGAAGACGTCGCCGCCCGGCGCGGCCGTGCGCGGCAGCTTCAGGCCGAACCCGGCCGCCAACTCCGTCATCTGGCGGGCCGAGAAGCCGCTCGCCGCGGGCGACTACTCCGTGACGCTCTCGGGCGACGCCAGGGGCATCATCTCGACGAGGGGGCGGCGGCTCGACGGCGAACCGAGGCAGTTGCCCTCGGGCGAAGGGCGCGAGGGCGGCGCGTTCGAGTTCACGCTGCGGGTCGTGCCCGCGCCGGCGCCGCCGTTTAAGGTCACGCGTCTGCGCGTCCTCAGCACCGGCGCGCAGGCCGGCACGAGGACGCCCGCCGCCGTCCACTACGACTCGAACGCCACGCCCTTCACGGGGGTCGTCAAGCCGGACGGCGGCGCGCGCGTCAACGCCGTCGAGTTCGAGTTCAGCGCGCCCGTCAAACTCGACACCGTCAGGGACGGCCTGACGCTCGTCGTGCGGCGCTCCGTCCCCAACCTGCCCTCGACGTTCGAGACGCCGGCCGGGGACGTGCTGCCCATCTCGCCGACGGCGATTCGCTGGGTGCTGAGGACGCCGCCCGGCGCGCCGCTGTCGCTCCAGAAGGGCGTCCATACGGTCACGCTCCACGGCGACCCCAACCCGCTCATCGCCGGCAACACCGAGCGCGTCACCTCGGACGCCGGCCGCCCGCTCGACGGCGAGCCGTCCAACATCCCCTCCGGCGACGGCAGGGACGGCGGCGCGTTCTCCTTCGCGCTCGTCATCCTCTGAAGCCGCCGCGGTCGTCGGCGGTCGTCCCGCGGGGACGCGGAGACGCGGCTCAGGGGTTTGCGGGAAGCTCGACGGCGCGCCACATGTACCAGCTCGCGACCGACCTGTAGGGCCGCCAGCGCTCGCCGTAGGCGGTCAGCTCCTTCGGCTTCGGCGACTCGGCGAGGCCGTAGGCGAGCGCGAAGCCTTTGCGCACGGCGAAGTCGCCGACGGGCAGCACGTCGGGCCGCCCGAGCCTGAACATCAGGAGCATTTCGACCGTCCAGCGGCCGATGCCGCGCACCTGCGTCAGCCGCTCCACTATCTCCTCGTCGCTCATCCGCCTCAGCCGCGCGAGCGTCGGCACGGTCCCGTCCAGCGTCTTCGCCGCCAGGTCGCGCAGCGCGGCCAGCTTCGCCGCCGAGAGCCCCGCGCCGCGCAGCGCCTCGTCGCCGGCGCCGAGCAGGTCCGCCGGGCGCAGCTTCGCGCCGCCGAAGAGCGCGAGCACGCGCGCGTGGATGGCGGCGGCCGCCTTGCCGTGTAGCTGCTGGAAGATGATGTTGCGCGCCAGCGCCTCGAAGGGGTCGTGCAGCCCCCGAATCTCCAACGTGAACGGGCCGGCGCGCTCCATCAACCGCGCCAGCACGGGGTCGGCCGCGCGCAGGCGCCGCACGGCCTCGTCGGGGTCGTAGCAGAAGCCGCCGCGCGCGGCGGCGGCGGCCCCGCCCCTCGTCTTCAGCGTCGTCATCCGGAAAGACTCTCCTCGGCCGGCGCTTCAAGGCCGCCGGGCCGCGCCTAGCTTAACGGCGCGCGCCGGCGATGTCGAAGCGCGGCGCGCGCGGCCGCGGCCGTGGGGCCGCCGGCCGCATGAGGTATGATGAAGGGAGTCTTGAAGAAAATTTTCGGAGCGGGAGGAGCGGACTTGAGACAGCCCCCGGCGCGTCACTCGGGCGCCCGCGTCCTCCGCCCGCTTCTGCTGTGCGCCGCGCTCGTCACGGCGCACGGGTGCGGGGGCGAGGCGCGCGCGGGCGGCGAGATAACCGTGTCGGCGGCCGCCTCGCTGCGCGACGCCTTTCAGGAGGTGGGGCGGCTCTACGAGTCGCGGACGGGCGTCCGCGTCCGTTTCAACTTCGGCGCGTCGGGCGCGCTCCAGCGGCAGATAGAGGCGGCCGCGCCCGTGGACGTCTTCGCCAGCGCCGGCGCGCGGCAGATGGACGCGCTCGACGGCAAGGGCCTCCTGGAGCGCGAGACGCGCGTCAACTTCGCGCGCAACGAGCTGGTCGTCGTCACGCCGCGCGAGGGCGCGCACGCCGTCGCGTCGTTCGACGGGCTGGACTCGCCGGCCGTGCGCCGCGTCGCCGTCGGCAACCCGGCGACCGTGCCGGCCGGGCAGTACGCCGCGCAGGTCTTCGAGAGGATGGGTCTGGCCGAGAGGCTCAAGCCGAAGCTCGTCACCGCCGAGGACGTGCGGCAGGTGCTCGACTACGTGGCGCGCGGGGAGGCCGACGCGGGCGTGGTCTACCGCACGGACGCGCGCGCCGTGGGCGACGGGGCGCGCGTCGCCGCCGCCGCGCCCGAGGGCAGCCACGACCCCATCCTGTACCCCATCGCCGTCGTCCGCGAGAGCCGGAGCCGCGAGGCCGCGCGCGCCTTCGTCGGGCTGGTCGCGGGCGCGGAGGGGCAGGCCGTGCTGCGCCGCCACGGCTTCCTCGAAGCGGGCGCGAGATGATCTGGCCGGCGCTCAAGCTGTCGCTCTTCGTCGTCGCCTGCGCGACCGCCGCGGTCGGCGCGGCCGGGCTCGCCTTCGCGTACCTCCTGGCGCGGCGCGACTTCCGCGGCAAGGAACTGCTCGACGCCCTGCTGACGCTGCCGCTCGTGCTGCCGCCGACGGTGACGGGCTACTACCTCATCGTGCTGCTCGGCCGCCGCGGGCTCCTGGGCGGCCCGCTCTACGAATACACGGGCTGGGCCGTGACGTTCACGCCGTGGGCGGCCGTGCTGGCGGCGTCCGTGATGGCGCTGCCGCTGATGGTCAGGACATCGCGCGCGGCCATCGAGAGCGTCAACCCGTCTTACGAGATAGCCTCGTACACGCTGGGCAAGGGGAGGGCCGAGACGTTCCTGCGCGTCACGCTGCCGCTGGCGCGGCGCGGCGTGCTGGCCGGGCTGGTGCTGAGCTTCGCGCGCGCGCTCGGCGAGTTCGGCGCGACGCTGATGCTCGCCGGCAACATCCAGGGGAGGACGCAGACGATGCCGCTGGCCATCTACGAGGCGGTGGCGGCGGGCGACGACCGGCGCGCGCAGGCGCTCGCGCTCATCCTGACGGCCGTCTCGGTGGCGGCCGTCTACCTGACGAACAGGCTGACGCGCTCGCGCGTCTACGGGTGAGCGGGGATGCTGAGCGTGCGCGTCAGAAAGCGTCTGGTCGGGAGCCGCCGCGGGGCGGCCGGGCGGCCGGACTCCGCGGACTCTTCGGACTTCGTGCTCGACGTGAGCTTCGAGGCGCCGAACGGCATCACGACTCTGCTCGGCGCGTCGGGGGCGGGGAAGACGACGACGCTGCGGCTCGTCGCCGGCATCACGCGGCCCGACGAGGGCGCGGTCAGCGTCGGCGGCCGCGTCTTCTACGACTCGGGGGCGGGCGTTGACCTGCCCATCCGGCGGCGGCGCGTCGGCTTCGTCTTCCAGGACTACGCGCTGTTCCCGCACATGAACGCCGAGCAGAACGTCGCCTTCGGCGTGAAGGCCGCGGACGGCCGCGCGCGCCGCGAACGCGCGCGCCAGATGCTCGCGCTCTTCCGCGTCGGGCACGCGGCGCGGCGGCTGCCGCACGAGCTTTCGGGCGGCGAGCAGCAGCGCGTGGCCCTGGCGCGCGCGCTCGCGTCCGACCCGCTGGTCGTGCTGCTCGACGAGCCCCTGTCGGCGGTGGACGTGGAGACGCGCGCGCGGCTGGTGGACGAGATAGAGGCGGCGCAGAGGGCGGCCGGCGTCCCCTTCGTCTACGTCACGCACAACCGGGAGGAGGCCGAGCGGCTCGGCGACTACAGCGTCACGCTCGAAGGCGGGCGCGTCGTCCGCGAAGAGAGGTTGAGGTGAGACGAGAGCCGGCGCGCGCCGCCGCGCGAGTCGAAGACGGCGGCGCGCGCCGCCGGGT
>DASVUF010000326.1:0-37985 GCA_036387195.1 Pyrinomonadaceae bacterium
GCGGCGGGTCAACCGCCCCCGCGGCGGCGACAAACGTCGAGCCGGCGGAAGACGCGTCTTCCGCCGGCTCGACGTTTGTCGCCGCCGCGGGGGCGGTTGACCCGCCGCGCGCGCCTGTTAGTATGTAGCGCCGCTTGGCGCGTGGCGCCGCGGGGGCGGGGGATGGGGCTCTGCGAAAGCTACTTCTCCGGCCGAATCGAGAGTCTTCGACAGGAGCGGATTGATGAGCGACGGCAGATGCGCGAAGTGCGGCTCGGAGAGCGTCCACGTGGTTGACGCGGCCGGCCTTTCGATACCGGTCAGCGCCTTCTCGGTCGCCCGCCTCGGCCTCTACGTCTGCGCCGCGTGCGGCCACGCCGAACTGTACGTCAGGGACGCCGAGATGCTGCCGAAGATAGCCGCCAGGTACGTCTCGGTGGCCGAGCTGAAGGAGGCCGGCTCCTAAAGGCCGCCGCCGCGGAGGAGGGGAGAGAGGAGCGCGCGACGGCTGCGCCGAACGGGTAAGGGGCCGCGGGACACGTCGCGGGGACGCGAAGGCAATGACGGTCACGACGCTCGTCATCATCATCATCGCCGCCTCGGCCGCCTACACGGCGGCGCTCGTCTTCGGCATCACGCTGCTGCTCAAATCGAGCGCCGCCTACCGAGAGGGCGTCGAGAGGGCGCGCCGCTCGCCCGCGGTCGCCGCGCTGACGGGCGCGCCCGTGCGCGAGGGCTTCTTTATACGGGGCGGCGTGCGCGGCGGCGGGAGGCTCGCGCGGCTGCGCGTCCCGCTCTCGGGCCCGCGCGGCGCGGGCGTGCTTGAGATACGCGCCGTCAGGACGGACGAGGGCTTGCGGTTCGACGTGCTGAAGTTCCACGCCGGCGGCCGCGTCCACGACCTCTCGGGCGAAAGCGCCGGCGGGCGCGAGGCTTTCTCTTCAAACGAGGGCGGGAGGGCTTGACGTTGGCGGACTCGGCGCCGGATTCGGCTCGGGGTGGAAGACCTCGACCGGGCGGCCGGCGTGCTGCGGAGGCGTTCCTCGACGGGCCGCCCTCCACACGCCTGTTCACGGGGTCGCGCCGGCGCGCGCAGGCCGGCTACTTCATGCGTCGCAGTTAGCGCCTACGCGCTGCTGTTCGGCGAGGGCCACACGACCCGCGGGCGCGAGGGCGTCGCGCCGTGGCCGAAGCCGGGCGAGACGGCGATGCTCCGGCGGCCGGCCGCCGGTTGACGCGCGTACGGTCGCGCGGCGCGCCCCGCGAGAACGCTAACCGGCCGCCCCTTCGCCTTCCAGCTTCGCGCGCGCCTCGGCCAACTCCCGCTCCTCGTCTTCGTCCGGCTTCGGGTACTCGGCGTGCAGCGACTTGAGTTTCGAGGCGACGGCCGAGGCCACGGCCGCGCGCGCGAACCAGCGGCTGTCGGCCGGGACGATGTGCCACGGCGCCCACTCGGTGCTCGTCCGCTCGAACGCCGCCTCGAACGCCCGCATGTGCTCGTCCCACAGGCCGCGCTCCTCGACGTCCGAGGCCGAAAACTTCCAGCGCTTGTCCTCGCGCGTCAGGCGTTCGAGCAGCCGCGCGCGCTGCTCCTCGCGCGAGAGGTTCAGGTAGAACTTCAGGATGTGGACGCCGTTCTCGACTAGGTAGCGCTCGAAGTCGTTAATCTGCCGGAAGCGCCTCTCCCAGAGCCCTTCGCCCAGCGCCGATTCGGGGAGCCGCTGCCGCTTCAACTTCTCCGGGTGGACGCGCTCGGCCAGGACGTGCTCGTAGTACGAGCGGTTGAAGAGACCTATCTGCCCGCGCGCGGGCATGGCCTGCGCGGCGCGCCAGAGGTAGTCGTGCCTGACCTCCTTCTCGGTCATCTCCTTGAACATCTTGACCTCGCACCCCTGCGGGTCGGCGCTCGACATGACGTGCTTGATGGTCGCGTCCTTGCCCGCGCCGTCCATCGCCTGGAGGATGACGAGCAGGCCGTAGTCGCCGTGCGCCATCATGATGTCCTGATACTTCGCGATGTCGCCGGCGGCCTGCGCCAACAGCGAGCGCGCCTCGTCCTCGCCGGCGAAGCCGCCTGTGAACTTCGGGTCGTAGGCGGCGAGCCCCGCGCCCGGCCTGTATAGAAACTGCGTCGTGTCCATCCGTCTGTTCCCCCTCGTTCGGCCCATCATGCACGGCGCAGTTCGCTAATCTGTCACGGCGCCTTTTTAACGCGCGTGCGCGCCGCCGACTTGCGGAGCGCCGCGGGGACGGAAGGCCACGCCGTCGCCCCTGAGCTTCCGGCGGTCGTCGCGGCGGCGGGGAAGGTTTGGACGCCGCGGCGGGGAGGGCGGGTCGAGGGAGCGCCGACGCCTTTTGAAAGCGTCGGCCCTCCGCGCGGGTCACTTGCGGCGCGCGGCGGCCCGCTCGACTAGTTTGATAATCTTATCGTCGCCGCTCTGCCTGGCCCACGTCAGGGCGGTGTGGCCGTCGGCGTCGGCGGCGCGCGGGTCGGCGCCCGCTTCGAGCAGGCGGCGCACCGTCTCCTCGTCGGGCGGGCCGCCGCGCGTGCCGTAGTCGGCCCGCGTGTGGTAGTAGAGGTAGTAGAGCAGCGCCCTCCGCCCCGACCGCCCCTTGTCGCGCACGTCGGCCCCGGCCGCGAGCAGCGCCCTGACCGCCTCGGCGCTCGGGCCGGCCGCCGCCCAGACGACGGCGGGGACGCCGTGCACGTCGGCCGCGTCCGGCTCCGCGCCCTCGCGCAGGAGCCTGCGCACGCCCGCGACGTCGCCCCACTTGGCGGCGCGGACGAGCGCGCGCCGCCGCAACTCCGCCTCGACGGCCCTGCGCCCGGCCGCGGTGGAGGGCTCTTTCAGCAGGACGATTTTTACAGGGCCTTTGGGGTCGTACTTCGGGTCTTCGCCCCTGAGCAGGTCGCCGTAGTGTTCGAGGAACACGGTCGGGTCCTCGTGCGTCACGTAGCCCGGCTTCGACACCTTCAGCCCGCGCGTGTTGTAGTCGCCGTAGTAGACGGGGAAGTCGCCGACCCTGCCGCGCTCGTCGGTCTTCAGACGGCCGCCCGGCGCGCCGACGGGCTCGACCTCGGCGCCGGCCACGGGGCCGCCTTCGGCGTCCAGCACCTCGACGAAGCGGTAGTTGACCGCGGTCTGCGCGCGCGCGCCGGCCGCGGACAGGCAGACGAAGAAAAGGCTGACGAAGATGAGCGACTTGAGACTGTTGCGCACGTCGGTTCCCCCTTACGGCTTCGGCGCGGCGGCCGCCCCGGAGAGATGAAGCGCCTGAGACTTTTTCGTCGCGCGCTCGCGGCGGCGCTCGCCGCGGGGATGCTGCTCTCAAGGGAGTTGTGGTTCCCTTCGGCGCGCACGTTCCCGCGCGTCCCGCCCCTGGCGGCCCCGCCCGGGGCGGCGGCCGCGACGTTGGAATGGCTTTTGAGCGCCGCGCTCGTCGCCGCGCTCGTGATGCTGGCGGCCTTTAGACGCCCGAAGCGCCCCGCGTTGTTGGCCGCCGCCGCGCTCGCCGCGCTCGTCTCGTTCGACGTGACGCGTCTACAGCCGTGGGTCTATCAATACCTGCTGCTCCTCGTCGTGCTCGCGCTGCACGGCCGCCGGGACGACGACGAAGACGCGGTCTGGAGGGGCGCGCGCCCCTGTCTGCAACTCGTCGTGGCGTCGCTCTACGTCTGGGGCGGCGTGCAGAAGCTCAACTTTTCGTTCACGAGCGAGGTGATGCCCGCTCTGCTCTCGCCCCTGCGCGGCCTTCTGCCGTGGGTTGACGCGCCGCCCGTCGCGCTCGGCGTGTGCGCGGCGGCGGCCGAGGCGCTCGTCGGCTGCGGGCTGCTCTTCCCGAGGGCGCGGCGCGCGTGCGTGTGGGCGGCGGCGGCGATGCACGCGTCCGTGGTGGCGCTGCTCGCGGCGCGCGGCTATAACAGCGTCGTCTGGGCGTGGAACGCGGCGCTCGTCGTCTTCGTCTTCGTACTGTTCCGGCGGGACGCCGAGCCGACGCTCGTGGCGCTGGCGCCGCGGCGCGAAGCCGGCGCGGCGGCGCTGGCGGCGCGGGCGCTGGTCGTCGCCGCGGCGCTGCTGCCGGCCCTCAGCTTCAAGGGCTTGTGGGACATGAACCTGTCGGGCGCTTTATACTCGGGCAACACGGCCGTCGCGGTCGTGCGCGTCGGCGAGGAGGTTTACGAAAAACTGCCGCCGGCGGCGCGGCGTCAGGTCTTCCGGCCGCGGGACGGCGGCGCCCTCTACCTGCCGCTCTTCGAGTGGGCGATGGCCGAGCTGAACGTCCCGCCGTACCCGGAGCCTTGGGCCCTCGAACGGGCGGCGCGCGGGGTGTGCGGGCTGGCGCGCGAAGAGGGCGCGGCCGAGCTGCTGTTGAAGGGGCGGCCGGCGATTCTGGACGGGAGCTACGGGGTCGCGCGCGTTGACTGCGCGCGGCTCGGGCGGCAGTCGCTCTCGCGCGGCCGGGGGGGACTGCGATGAGTCATCTGAAGGCGCGGCTGTTGGGGGCGGGGCTCGTCCTGCTCTTTGCAGGCATGACCTTTTACAACTGGAATCAGTTGCACGCCGAGGGGCGCTACTCCACGAAGATGGCGGCGTTCGGCCCCGTCGGCGTCGTCGGCGGGCTCTTCCTGCTGCTCTTCCCGGCGAAGGGCGGGAGGCCGGAGTCGGCGGGTGACAAGGTTCTCGTCCTCTCCGTCTTCGCCGCCGGACTGGCGGCCGGGCTGGTCAACTGGTATTTGATGGACCCCGGCTTTTTCGGGCGCTGAGGCCGCGGCCGGCTCACAGACGCCCGCGGCACCTCGCGCTCCCGCAGCGGCAGGCGAGCGCGCCGTCGTGGTGCGTCTCGCCGTAGTCGCACGTCACCTCCTCGCCGGCCTCGACGCGGCGCAGCGCGTAGAACTCCACGCGCCCCCTGTGGCGGCGCATGAAGGCGTTCGGCTCGCACGAGTGGTTGACGTAGGCGAACGGGCCGCCGTCGCGCGACGCGTCGAGCGCCGTCCCGTCCTCGAACTCGACGAGCTTGATGGAGGGGCCGGCCGAGCGCGCGCGCCTGCGCGCCTCGCGCTGCGTGATAAGCTCGCCGCCCAACTCGCCGAGTTTCCTGCGCGCCGGGACGGGCGCGAGCGCGAAGAGGCCGCGGCCCTGTATCGGGCTGCGGGCGACTTTGAAGTTGCGCGTGGTCAAAGCCTCGGGATTATAGCCGTGCGAAACGGAGGCGCCAAAGCTGATGGAAGCACCAACGTTCAGGGACGTTCTCAGCGCGCGTCGCGCCGTCGCGCCGTACCTGAGGCCGACGCCGCTCGGGAGCTACCCCGCGCTCGACCGCCTGCTCGGCGCGCGCGCCGTCGTCAAGCACGAGAACATGCAGCCGACCGGCGCCTTCAAGGTGCGCGGCGGCGTCAACCTCGTCTCGCGGCTCGCGGCCGCGGAGCGCGCGGCCGGCGTCGTCTCCGCCTCGACCGGCAACCACGGCCAGTCAATCGCCTACGCGGCGCGCCTCTTCGGCGTCCGCGCCACCATCGTCGTCCCCGAAGGCGCGAACCCCCTGAAGGTCGAGGCGATGCGCGACCTCGGCGCGGAGGTCGTCTTCCACGGCGCCGACTTCGACGAGGCGCGCGTGCGCTGCGAGGCGCTGGCGCGCGAGACGGGCGCGCGCTACGTCCACTCGGCCAACGAGCCGCTGCTGGTCGCGGGCGTCGCCACCTGCGCGCTCGAAATTTTCGAGGAGGAGCCAGAGACGGAAGTCGTCTACGTCGCCGTCGGCGGCGGGAGCGGCGCGGCCGGCGCGTGCCTCGTCGCGCGCGCCGTCAGCCCGCGCGCGCGCGTCGTCGGCGTGCAGGCCGAGAAGGCGCCGGCCGCGCACGCCTCCTGGCGCGCGCGCCGCCTGCTCGAAGCCCGTATGGAGACGGAGGCCGAAGGTCTGGCCACGCGCGTCGCCTTCGAGCTGACGCAGCGCATGCTGTGGGAGATGCTCGACGACTTCGTGCTCGTCTCGGAGGAGGAGATTCGGCTGGCCGCGCGTCACTACGCGGAGGCGGCGCGCTCTCTGGCCGAAGGGGCGGGCGCGGCCGCGCTCGCCGGCGCGCTCAAGTCGCGCCACAGCCACGCCGGCCGCCGCGTCGCCGTCGTCCTCAGCGGCGGCAACGTCACGCTCGAACAACTCCGCCGCACGCTCGCCTGACCCGGCGGGGCGGCGGCGTCCTGAATTCGGGGCGAGCGACGAAGGGGCGGCGCGATAAACGCCGCCCCTTCGCCCCGCCTGACTTTTGTGCTCGGTTTGGCCGGGAGGCTGGAAGGCGGCTTGAGCTTATCGTCAGCTGGCGCGTCGAGGCGTACGCCCGCGAGTTCCGCGCGCCTCAGGAGGAAAGGCAGGGGCGGCGCGCGCTCGCCAGACTCATAGCCGGGTACGTTACGCTGATAAATCACGTCCTCAAGCCATCGCTCAAAGCGTGTGGGGGGCGCGCGACCTGCTCGACCACCGATTCAGCGAGCGCGCCGCCTCACCCCTTCGTGCCGTCTGGCGCTCGGCAGCTTGTCGGGCAAGTCCAGGCCGTCGTCAATCAAAGCTTCTACGCTCACGTTAGCCGTGCGCGCGTACTGCAAAAGAATTCTTAAAGGCGGCTCGCGCTGCCCCGTCTCGTACCTCGAAATCTGGGTATAACTGATAAGGTTTTCCGCCCCGAGACGGTGAAGCAGTTCGGTCTGGGAGAGCCCGAGCGCCAGCCGAATCTGCAAAAGCTTCTCGCCCAAACGCTCCTGCTTTAGGCGCGCCTTCGTCCCCATCAGGAGCCACCCCCTGACGGAATCCCGCGCGCATCCGGCTTGCGTTCATTGCCATATGGCAATAAACTGTGACCGCACAATGTTGTCGCCGTGAGTAGAGACCTCTCTTGCTCAACGGCGATGCTCATCTCTCTGGCGGTTGAGGGTGAGCTACGCGACGCATCCGACCGTTGCTTTAAGTTTTCAAAGACTGGAACGCGCGAGAGGATATCACATGGGAATCTACGTCCGCGATTAGCGCAGGCGCGGCCGGGAGGGCGCCGCGTCCGCAGTCGGGCGAGACTATCCTGTTGCTTTCTACGCCGCGCGGAGTTAATCTCCCGCCTGCGGGCGCCGCCTCAGGCCAGGCGCCCGCGACTTGCACCGACACCTAGCCGCCACTGGGCAGCCTTAAAACATCGCCGGCAGAACTGCCGCGAGCAGCTTCGACCCGCCCCTGGTCAGGCTGTCCGACGCACCGGGCATAGCCGCATCGCCGTCAGGCGAAGGCCCCCCGCCCGACGCCTCTCGTGTGACGGCCGTTGGCGTCGTCTGCCGCGCCGATGCCGGACCGCGTCTCGTGCCGGCGGGCGCTGGGTCGCCGAGGGCCGCTGTTGGCCCGACGGCGCCGGGCGTTTTACGCATGGTCTTTCCCTTGTTGGCACGAAGAGTTTTGAGCGGATTAAACCGCCCGCCTGGCGACAGGCGGGCGGTTTTTTTATGTACGCCGAAAAATCGTCAACTACTAGGAAGGGTTTACCTCACATGACTTTAGAAGACGGGCGCCTGCGAGAGCTGGATAGCCCTTCGCTGAACGAAGACGAGGCGCAGGCGAAGATAACCCTGCGCCTCGCCGTGGCCGAATCCTCCGCCGGCCGTTACGAAGAAGCCTTCCGCCTGCTCGGCGACGCGGCGGCGCTGTTCGAGCGCAGCGGCAACCACGCGCTCAGGGGGATGTTCCACTCGGAGCTGGCCGCGGCCTTGCAGGCACTGGGCGCGGCTTTGCGCCGCCCGGACTACTTCGACCGCGCCATCGTCGAATACGCCGCGGCCGTCCAGCACTACGGGCAGGCGCGCCAGGAGCTGCGCGTCGCGACGAGCGAGGACAGCCTGGCCTTCCTGCTCTACGAGCTGGGCCGCTACCGCGACGCGCACGAGCACCTCGACCGCGCGCAGGCGATTCTGACGCGGCTCAAGGACGCGTGGACGCTGGCGCGGGTGGACGAGACGCGCGCGCGCGTGCTGGTGGCCGAGCGCAGGTACAGGGACGCGGAGCGCGTGGTGGCCGGGGCGGTGAAGACTCTGGAGCAGGGCGAGGCGTCGGCGCTGCTGGCGGACGCCCTGACGTTGCAGGGCGTCATCTGGGCGCGGCTCTGGGTGTACGAGAGTTCCATCGAGGCGCTGCGCCGTGCGGCGGAGGTGGCCGAGGCCGCGGGGGCGCCGGCCAGCGCGGGGCGGGCGCTGCTGGCGCTCGTCGAGGAGCACGGCGTGTCATGGCGCCTGCGGCCGGAGGAGGTCTACGAGGCTTACGCGAGGGCCGACGGGCTGCTGAGGGAGACGCGCGACGTGGAGGACGTGGCGAGGCTTCGGGCGTGCGCGCGCGTCGTGATGCGCAGGCTGACGACCGCGCAGTTCGGGGACAAGAACTTCTCGCTCCCCGGCGCGGTTCACGAGTTCGAGGCGAAACTCATCGAGCGCGCGCTGGAGGAGACGGGCGGCAGCCTCGTCGCCGCCGCGCGGCTGCTCGGGGTCACGCACCAGACGCTCGGCTCGATTCTGAAGAGCCGGCACAGGCAGCTCGCCGGCAAGCGCAAGCCGCCGCAGAGGCGGCTGAAGAGCATCGTCAGGGATGACAAGGAATGACCCGCGCCGGCCGGCCGGCGTCCGCGCCCTCGCGGGCGTCAACGAAGAGGCGCCGCGCGCGTTCGTCGCGGACTTTATGGCGGCGGGGGAGTTCGCGGGGGCTTACGAGGTCCGGGAGGCGGGGCGCGCGGGGGCGGGCGCGGGTCGCCCGACGACCGGCGGTTTCGAGTCCGCGGGGCGTTCGGAGGGGGAGGGCTTCGGCCGGCGCTTCGCGGGCGGCGGCCGGGGTGTTAACTTCTCGCTCGGCGCCGAAGCGCCGGCCGCCGGCGCCGTCCGCGTCGCGCCCGGGCGGCGGCGCCGCGCCACGTCGCCGTGCCCGGCCTTCGGCGGCTGTGCGGCTCGACGCGCTCACGTTGAGGAGCGCTTTAGTTTGAGCGCGCCGCGGGAGGGGCCGGAAGGGCGCGCGGCGGAAATTGGTTCGGAGGTGAGTCGAGGCTTGATGGCTGAAGGGTTGAAGGCGGTCTTCATCGCGGGCGGCGCGGGGACGCGGCTGTGGCCGCTGTCGCGCGAGTCGCGCCCGAAGCAGTTCCACGCGCTCGCGGGCGAGCAGTCGCTCATGCGGCAGACGGTCGAGCGCGTGCTGCCCGTGGTCGGGGCGTCGGACGTGTGGGTCGTCACGGGCGAGCGTTACGTCGCGCAGACGCGCGAGGAGTTGCCGGAGGTCCCCGCCGGCCAGATAGTCGGCGAGCCGTTCCCGCTGGGGACGAACCTCGCCGTGGGCCTGGGCGCGCTGCACGTCGCGCGGCGCGACCCGGAAGCGCTCATCTTCGTCGGCTGGGCCGACTCTTACGTGCGCGACGGCGCGGAGTTCCGACGCGCGCTGCTGGCCTCCGCCGAGGTGGCGCGCGAGACGGGCGGCGTCATCGTCGGCGTGCGGCCGACCTACCCGGCGACCGGCTACGGCTACATCCGCGCGGGCGCGCCGCTCGAAGGGCGCGAGGGCGCCTACGCCGTCGAGGGCTTCGAGGAGAAGCCGGACGCCGCGCGCGCTCGCTCGTTTCTGGCCGGCGGCTCGCACCTCTGGAACCCGGGGATGAGCGTGTGGGTCGCGTCGCGCCTGCTCGAACTGATAAGGCTGCACAAGCCGACGCACCACGCGGCGCTGATGGAGGTCGCGCCGCACATAGGGAGCGCGCGCGAGCGCGACGCGATGCGCGAGGCTTTCGGCGGGCTCGACCGCGAGCCGATTGACACGGCCGTCTTCGAGAAGGCCGCGGGGCTCGCCACCGTCGTCACGGACCCCGGCTGGAGCGACGTGGGGACTTGGGCCGCCGTCCACGAACTCGGCGAGGGCGCGGGCGAGGGCGGCAACGTGACGCGCGGCGAGGTGTTGGCGCTGGACGTGAGCGGCTCTCTCATCCACGCCGCCGCGGGCCGCCCCGTCTTCGCGCTCGGCGTCTCCGACCTCGTCGTCGTGGACGCGGGCGACTGCCTGCTCGTCGCGCGCCGCGACCAGGCCGAACGCCTGAAGGAACTGCACGCGCTCGCCAAGGAGTCCGGCCACGCCGGGCTGCTCTGAGCCCGCTCGAAAAGACCCCGCACGGCGGCCGCGCACGGCGGCGGGCGCCCTTAAGTCGCGGAGGCCGCGTGGGCTTCGGCCGGCTCGGGGAGTCGCCGCCGGCCTGCGGCCCCGGCGCGCAGGACGCCGAGGGCGACGTGGCCGAGGCCGAGCGTCATGGCGAGGCCGCTGCCGATGACGGCCCAGCCGAAGCCGCCGATGCGGCCGACGGGGAAGAGCAGCGCGCCGGCGGCGATCAGCGCCGCGGCGGCGGTCGTCGCGGCGCGAGCGCGCCGGAGCGCGTAGGCGAGGACGAGGAAGCCGAGGGGGAAGGCGAGCCCGGGCAGCGGGTAGAGCAGGATGTATCCGCCGACGCCGTCGCGCGCGAACGCCGCCTCGACGGCGCGCGTCGCGTGCTCATCCAGACCCGCCGTCTCCAGAGAGTCGAGCACGGCGCCCGCCGTCACTATCCCCACGCCAGCGAGGCAGCCGACCACCGCCAGCGCCCCGCCCAGGAGCGCCGCGCGCTCGGCGCGCTCGCCCGACAGGCGGACGAGCGCCAGCGCCGCGCCGACGAAGAGCGCGAACGCGAGCTTGAAGGTCACGAGCCATGTGTGGCGCGCCCCCGCCCACAGCCTGAGCGCGTCGCCCGCCAGCATCAGCAGCGGCGCGGCCAGCAGGCAGAACGCCGCGCCCTTTCTCCTCAGTTCGTTCGCCGTTTGCGTATTCATCTCATCTCTCCTTCCAGACTGTCTTCCAGTGTCGAACTCTTCTGCGGGACGGCGGGCGGCCTTTAGAAGCCGCGCGGCGAGACGATGGCGGCGGCCTGCCGCCCGAGGTCTTGCCCCGCGAGCGCGGCCAGCGAGTAGCCCAGCGCGAGCACGCACGCCAGCGCGGCCACGTAGCAGGCAAGCGTCAGCGTCAGCAGCGTCACGTTCCCGGCGCGGCCTTCCCGCAAGTCCGCCGGCCGCCGCCTCGTCCGCTCCGCCGTCGCCGCCGTCACCATCGTCGGCGTCGTTGTCGTCATCGCCGTCATCATCGTCGTCATCGTCGTCGTCTCCGTCCTGGTCGTCGTTTTTCCCTCTCACTGTCCAGGGCGACGCCGGCGCGCGGAAACGTCCACCCTGGGGGGAATTTTTTTCGCGGGCGAAAATTTTTCGCCTCAGGGGGCGCCGCCCCGGGGTGATAGAATTCCGCGCCGCGGTTCACGCTTCAGGATTCACGCGCTTCAGGATTCACGCGCTTCACGATTCACACGCTTCAGAACGCCGGACGCGGGGGCTTACCCGATGGAGACAGTCTCGCCGCAGGAGATTACGCGGCTGCTCGCCGACTGGGGCGGCGGCGACCGGCAGGCGCTCGAAAAGCTGACGCCGCTCGTCTACGCGGAGTTGCGCCGCATCGCGCGCCGCCAGATGCGCGACGAGCGCGCCGGCCACACGCTACAGGCCACGGCGCTCGTCAACGAGGCGTTCCTCCGGCTGGCGGGCGGCGGGGTGGCCGAGTGGAGCGGGCGCGCGCACTTCTACGCCGTCTGCGCGCAGGTTATGCGGCACGTCCTGATTGACCACGCGCGGGCGCACGCGCGCGACAAGCGCGGCGGCGGGGCGGCGCACGTCGCGCTCGACGAGGCGGCGGCCGTCGCCGGCGGGCAGGCGGGCGAACTGCTGGCGCTCGACGAGGCGCTGCGCGCGCTCGAAGAGGTTGACCCGCAGAAGGGGCGCGTCGTCGAGCTGCGCTACTTCGCGGGGCTGAGCGTCGAGGAGGCGGCGGAAGTCCTCGGCGTCTCGCCGACGACGGTGAGGCGCGAGTGGCGGCGCGCGAAGGCGTGGCTCTACAGGGCGCTGGCGGGCGAGGCGGGGGCGGCGACGGGGGGCGGCGGCGGAGGCGTCGGATGAGGGCCGAGCGCTGGCGGCAGGTGGACGACCTTTTCGAGCAGGCGCTGGAGCGCGCGCCGGGCGAGCGCGCGGCCTTCCTCGACGCGGCCTGCGCCGGCGATTCTTCGCTGCGCCGCGAGGTCGAGGAGATGCTCCGCTTCGACGCGCGCGCCGCCGACTTCATCGAGACGCCGGTCTTCGAGGCCGCAGCCGCGCTCATCGGCTCGCTGCCCGAGAGCGCGCCGACGGTGCGCGCGCCTTCGGGCGACGGCCCCGGGAGCGACGCTCGCTCGCAGGGCCGGACGAACCCGCCCTCCTTCGACGGGTCGCGGTTCGTGCCCGGCGACGTGCTGGCGGGGCGCTACCGCCTCGCGGGGCTTCTGGGGCGCGGCGGGATGGGCGAGGTCTACCGCGCCGACGACCTCAAGCTCAGGCAGACGGTGGCGCTCAAGTTTCTGCCCGTGGCGCTGTCGGCCGACGGCGCGGCGCTCGCGCGCTTCTACCAGGAGGTGAGCGTCGCGCGCCAGGTCTCGCACCGCCACGTCTGCCGCGTCTACGACGTGGCCGAGGCCGACGGCTCGCACTTCATCTCGATGGAGTACGTGAGCGGCGAGACGCTCTCGTCGCTGCTCAAGCGCATCGGGCGCCTCCCCGGGGACAAGGCGGTCGAGACGGCGCGGCAGCTCTGCGCGGGGCTCGCCGCCGTCCACGACGCGGGCGTGCTCCACCGCGACCTCAAGCCCGCCAACGTGATGATTGACGAGCGCGGCGACGTGCGCATCACCGACTTCGGCATCGCGGCGCCGGCCGGCGACGGCGACCCGGCCGAGGTCGCGGGCACGCCCGCCTACATGTCGCCCGAGCAGTTGGCCGGGCGCGAGCTTTCGCCGCGCAGCGACCTCTACTCGCTCGGCCTCGTCCTCTACGAGCTGTTCACAGGCAGGCGCGCCTTCGAGGCCGCCTCGCTCGGCGAGCTGCTGCGGCTGCGGCGGAGCGACACACAGCCCTCCTCGCCTTCGAGCCACGTCAAAGACTTAGACCCCTCGGTCGAGCGCGTCATCTTCCGCTGCCTTGAGCGCGACCCGGAGCGGCGGCCGGCGACGGCCTTGCAGGTCGCGGCGTCCCTGCCGGGCGGCGACCCGCTGGCGGCGGCGCTCGCCGCCGGCGAGACGCCGAGCCCCGAGATGGTCGCGGCCGCGCCGAAGGAGGGCGGCCTGCGCCCCGCGGCCGCCGTCTCGCTGCTCGGGGCCGTGCTGGCGAGCCTCGCGCTCGTCTTCCTGCTCTCGGACGACGTGCTGCTCACGCGCAACGTGCCGCTGGACAAGCCGCCCGCGGTGCTGGCCGAGCGCGCCCGCGCCGTCGCGCGCACGGCCGGCCTGACCGAGCCGCCCGCCGACGCGGCCTACGGGTTCGAGCTGGACGAGGACTACTACCGTCACGTCGCCGCGCGCGACCGCTCGGTGACGCGCTGGGAGCGTCTGAGGTCGGGGCAGCCCGCGCTCATACAGTTCTGGCACAGGCAGAGCCCGCACCCGCTTGAGCCGCGCGCAGGCAGCGAGGTGACGCCGACCGACCCCGAGCGGCGGCTCTACACGGGGATGGCCGACGTGTGGCTCGACACGGAGGGCCGCCTCATAGAGCTGTCGGTCACGCCGCCCGAGGTGGACGAGCCGGCCGCGTCCGCAGCGACGGCAGCGACGGCAGCGACGGCAGCGACGGCGACGACGGCCGAGCCAGCCGCATCCGTAGCGTCCGCCACTTCCGCCGTGACAGTTACGTCAGCCGTGACGGCCGTGACAGCCGCGTCCGCCGTGACGGCCGCGACGGCCGAGCCCGACTGGTCGCGGCTCTTCGCGGAGGCCGGCCTTGACCCAGGGCGCTTCGCCCCGGCGGAGCCGCGCTGGACGCCGCCCGTCTTCGCCGACCGGCGCGCGGCGTGGGAGGGCGTCTTCCCGCACCAGCCGGAGACGCCTCTGCGCGTCGAGGCGGCGAGCTACCGCGGCCGCCCCGTCGCCTTCAAGCTCGTCGCGCCGTGGACGAAGCCCTACCGGATGGAGCCCTACCTCACGGACCCGGGGCTGAAGCGGCTGCTGATGTTCATCTTCGCTGTCTTCGTCTCGCTGCTCGGGGCGGGGGCGTGGCTGGCGCGGCGCAACTTCCGCGTGGGGCGCGGCGACCGGCGGGGCGCGTCGAAGCTGGCGGCCTTCGTCTTCGCGGCCGGCATCGCAGGCGGGCTCGTCGGCGCGAGCCACACGCCGACGTTCACGGGCGAGGTCGCCATCCTGTTCGCGGTGCTGCTGCGGGCGCTCTTCTACGCGTCGCTGCTCTGGCTCTTCTACATCGCGCTGGAGCCGTACGTCAGGCGGCGCGCGCCGCACAGGCTCATCTCTTGGACGCGCCTGCTCGCCGGCGACTGGCGCGACCCGCTGGTCGGGCGCGACGTGCTGGTCGGCGCGCTGCTCGGCGTCTGGATGAACCTCTTCATGTGGGCGGCCGAGGTGACGGCGCGCTGGGCCGGCGTCCCGCCTGACTTCGCGGCCGTCCGCTTGCAGACGCTGCTCGGCGTCGGCGGCGTCGCGCCGCTGCTGCTGTGCATGCAGGCGCCCGTCGCCATCTTCCACGGGCTCGGGTTCGCCTTCCTGCTCTTCCTGCTGTCGGCCCTGCTGCGCGGCGAGCGGCGCGCGGCCATGGCCGCGTGGGCGCTGATGTTCGGGGCGCTGGCGCTTCAGGGGGCGCCCGCCTACATCCTGCCCTTCTTCGCCGCGCTCACGGCGGCCTACATCTTCGTCGCCGCGCGCTTCGGGCTGCTGGCGCTCGCCGTCGCGCAGTTCGTCTTCTTCATGGTCGAGTTCTACCCCTACACGACCGACCCGTCGGCCTGGTACGCGGGCGTCACGCTCTTCGCCGCGGGGCTCGTCACGGCGCTGGCGCTCTACGGCTTCCGCCTCTCGCTCGCCGGCCGCCCGCTCTTGCGCGGCGGGCTCCTCGAAGACTGAAAGGGTGAAGGACGAAGGCGAGGCGGCAGGCGTTTAAGACGCGCGGGGCGGCCCGGATAAGTTAAGGGGGCGACGAGGTTGATAACTCGTCGCCCCTGACTCTTTCAGGCCGCCCCGTCGGCGGGAGTCGCCCCGCCTTCAAACGCCGGCCGCTCCTCCCTCATCCTTCAACTCACTGATGCCCGTCCTCGCCGGGCGTCGTCTGCTCGCGCGCGGGCGGCGCGGGGGCGGGGCGGCCGGCGCCGAGCGAGTCGTAGTTGAGCGCGGCGTTGAAGAGGAGGAAGAAGGCGCCCTGCGTCTGGTGGCGCCACATCGGGTTGGTGGCGAAGAGCACGACGTGGCCGCGCCCGACCGGCACGTCCACGACGGCCGGCGCGTTCGCCAGCTCCTGCCCGCCGGCGAGCATGCCGCTCACCAGCAGATTCTTCTCGTCCGACGCGAAGCGCAGCACGACGCGCGGCCGCAAGGCGGGCGGCGTGAAGAAGGGGCTGCGCTGCTGCTGCCGCTGCTCGTCCGTGAGCGGCGGCTCCTCGCCGGGGCGGCGCGGCGCGGGCGTCGGCGTCGGCGCGGCCTGCGGCATCGCCTGCACGACGTCCGGGTCGGTCAGCGAGCCGCGCCCCGAAGGCCGCGCGCCCGCGCCGCCGCCGCCTGTTCCGCCCTCTCCGCCGCCGCCCCCGCCGCCCGTCGCCGCCGCGACCTGAAAGACCGGCGACTGGTTGAAGTAGAGCGGCAGCGTCTCGCCGTAGCCGTAGGCGATGGGGCTGCGGCGGTCGGCGAAGGTCGCGTTGAAGATGGAGCCGCGCGCCTGCAACTGCGTCGTCTCGCGCACGGCGACGCCCGAGACGAGGCCGAAGTCTATGGGGATGCGCGCGTTCGACGTGACGGCGACGAAGAGGCCGCCCTCCTCGACGAACCTTTGCAGGTTGGCGAGCCCCGCCAGCCCCAGCCCGCCGCGCATGTCGTCGGTCTGGTCGGGCGACGCGCCGAAGTTCGGCGTCAGCTCCGACTGCTTCCACGGGATAGGCTCGCCGCGCATCGGCAGCCCAGCGACGACCTGCTGCGCCGAGCCGCCCACGGGCGGGTAGATGATGACGTCGAAGCGCTCGCGCAGGTTCGGCGTCTGGCGCAGCACCTGGTCGGAGACGTACGTGTAGGGAATCTGGTAGCGGTCGAACTCGACGCGGTACCAGCCCTCGTTCTGCGTGTTTATCCAACTGTGGACGAGGGCGATGCGCGGCGCGCTCATCTCGTGCGTCTTCACGGCCGGCGGCTTGTCGAAGGCGTGCGCCGTCAGCCCCAGCTCGGTCACGGCCGCCTCCAGCCGCCGCCGCAGGTCGGCCGGGTTCCCCTCCGAGTTGATGACGAACGAGCCGGCGTTGAACTGGCGGTCGCCGGCCTTGAAAGCCTCCTCGGCCGCCGACATCCGCACGTCCCTGAGCCTGAAGCGGAGCGTGGCGAGCGTGTTGTCGGCGTTGTGGTTGATGACGAAGACGCCGCCCGAGCCGGCGACGCGGCCGCGGACGGCGGCGTCGGCCGTGAGCAGCGTCATCGGCGTTTGCAGGACGCCGCGGTCGGTGACGCGCACGGTCCTGATGTTGCGCATCGCGCCGAGCGTCCAGCCGGTGTCGTCGTAGGGGCGCGGGTCGGCCACGTTGTAGAACTGCGTGTCGAGCATCATGTCGGCCATGCGCGAGTAGGGCTGGTCCATGCGCACGACGTAGGAGCCGGCGCCGTACTTCTGGTCTTTGATTGTGAAGTCCGACCTGGCCTGGTGCACCTCGACGCCCATCAGGCGGAGCAGGTTGACGGCGTCGGCGACCTCGACGGGGCGCGGGTTGTCGGCCGGGATGACGTAGGCGGCCGGCCCCTCGTTGGTCGCCTTCGCCACGGCGCGCTTGCCCTTGAGGTAGAAGTTCTGGAGGAAGCGCTCCTTGTTCTGCGAGACGAAGTGCATCGCCAGCAGCAGCGCCGACTGTTGCAGGTTGACGTTGTTGCGCAGCGACCAGCGCACGCGCGGCAGCGGCGGGTTCGGCCTGTACCAGTCGCGCTGCGACTGCGCGCCGACCGTCCTGTCCATCGTGTCGGCGCCGCCGTTGCCGAACGTCTCGTAGAAGCGCCCGACGGCGTTGTGGCCGTTGGCGACGTAGAACATGTAGTTCGGCGCCCAGCCGTCGTAGAAGCCGTGCGTCCAGACGCCGGGCACGCCGCGCTTCGTCATCTCCTCGACCTCGTGGTAGGCGAGCAACTGCCACTCGTCAACCACGATGGGGTCGAGCCACGCGTTGTAGGGGCCCGTCCCCGTCGAGGTGTAGAGGAACGGCACCGACTCGTGCAGGTCGTGGAGGATGGCCGGGCGCCACTCCAGAAAAGTCTTCATCATGTTGCGCGTCAGGGCGAGCGCCATGCCGAGGCCGTCGCGGTTGTTGTCGTGCGCGACGTACTTGCCCCAGTAGACGAGCGGCGGGACGGCCTTGTCCGGGTTCGCCTTGCGGTAGTTGTAGAGGTCCACCATCTTGTCGCGCCCGTCAACTTCGAGGACGGGCGTGATGAGCGTGACGACGTTCCGGCGGATGTCGCGGACGAAGGGCGACTCGCCGACGGCGAGGCGGTAGCCCAGCTCCATCAGCATCTCGGGCGAGCCGGTCTCGGGCGAGTGGATGGAGCCCGACGCCCAGTAGAAGACCTTGCCCTCGCCGATGAGCCGCTGCGCCTCGGCGTCCGAGAGGCCGCGCGGGTCGGCGAGCCGGGCGGTTATCTCTTTGTAGCGGCCGAGGCGCGCGATGGCCGCCTCGTCGCCGACGGCGACCAGAATCTGCTCGCGCCCCTCCTCGCTCCGCTCGGGCGCGACGAAGACCTTGACGCGCGGGCTCGTCCGCTCAAGCTCGCGGAAGTAGCGGTGCACGTCCTTCGTATAAGTGAGGCGGCCGGGCGCGCCGACGACGTAGCCGAGCACCTTGTCGGGCGAGGGCACGCGGTCGGAGGCCGGCAGGTGGTCAACCAGCTCCGTCAGGAAGTGCTTCTCGGTCGTGTACTCCTTAATCTTCGCGGCGTAGTCGGCGGCTGCTCCGCCGCCCGGCGCGGCCTGCGTCGGGGGCGCGGGCCTTTGCGCGCCCGAGGGTCTTTGCGCCCCGGCCTTCTGCGCCGAGGCGCGCGGCGCGAACGTCTGAAGCGCGAGGGCGCAGGCGCAGGCGAGCGCCAGCGCGCAGAAGAGCCGCCTGACGGCGGCCGTGCCTCCGAGGGTCATGAGTCTCCTCCGTGCTCACTTTGCGGTCTGGTTTGCGGACGGCGTGCGCCCCGCATGTTACGGCCGCCGCCCGCGCGGAGTAAAGGGCGAAAGGGCGTGAGGGGTTTCGCCGCGCGCGGCCCGGGCGGCGCGCCGACTACGGCTTAGGCGGCGCGCCGCTTACGGCCCGGGCGGCGCGCCCGAGCAGCAGCGGCGCGAGCAGGTTCTCGGCGAGGTAGGCGACGACGGGGACGGCGACGCCGTCGCCCGCGAGGTGGTACGCGTCGTTGTAGTTGGCGGGCAGCGGGTAGTCGTCGGGCAGCCCCATCAGGCGCGCCGCCTCGCGCGGCGAGAGCAGGCGCGTGCGGACGCGTTCGCCCTCGACGACGATGACGGTCTGGCGGCTGGAGCCGCCGGCGGGCGTGCGCAGGCAGCCGGCCACGCCGTCGAAGCGCGCCTCGGCTCGCTGCCTCTTCACGCCGTCGGCGTCCCTGCGCGTGCGGCGGTAGAGCGCGCCGACCCTGCGCGCGCCCGCGCGCCGCGCCGCGCCGACCTTCTCGCGGTTGACGGGCGACATCATGGCGAGCAGGCGCGCCGTCTCGGACGCCGTGTGCCAGTTGACGCCGCGCGGCTCGTCCTCAATCAAGTCTTCGAGCGTCAGGGCCGGCGCGGGCGGCGGCGCGAGCCTCCACCAGACGCACGCGGCGCGCGCCGCGTCGCTCAGGAGTCCGTGGGAGAGCTTGAGCGACTCGGGCCGCCACTCGCCCGCCGGCCCCGCGTCGAGCAGCGCGCCGGGGATGTCGAGCGACGCGTCGGCGGCGACGACGAACAGGCGCGGCCGGCTCTGCGGGAGGAAGCGCGCGGCGTCAACGACCAGCGCGCCGAAGCGGTAGCCGCCCGCCGCCAGCTCCTCGCAGATGGCAGCGAGGTCGCGCCCGCCGTGCGAGGTGACGGCCCCGTAGACGTTCTCAAGCACGACGGCGCGCGGCGCGCGCCCCTCGCGCCGCAGCCCCAGCATCAGACGCCAGAACGGCCAGAAGGTGCCCGAGCGCTCGCCGCCGAGCCCCGCGCCCGCACCCGCCAGCGAAAGGTCCTGGCACGGGAAGGACGCCCACGCGAGGTCGGCGCGCCCTTCGGGGAGCGACTTCGTGTCGAGGCGCGCGATGTCTCCGACGACGAGGTGGCCTTCGTCGCCGAAGCGCGCGCGGTAACAGGCGGCCTTCTTCGGGTCGTGGTCGTTGGCGAAGACGCAGCGCCACCCGCCGCCGAGCCCGAGCCGCGCCATCCCGCCGCCGGCGAAGAATTCGTAGAAGTCCATGCGAGAGCTACTTCGTCGGGCGCGCCCTGTGGGCCGCCACCTCAAGCCCGTTCGCCGCGGTCGCGCGCCCGGCCTTCGGCCGCGACGCCGCGCACGTCGAGCGTCGGCGCGCCGCCGGCGCGCAGCCACGCGGCGACCGCCCCGGCCACCTCTTCGAGCGGGAGCTTCTTCGGCCCGCGCAGCGCGCACTCCCACACGGTCGCCACGCGCCAGCCCTCGGCCGCCAGCGTCTCGGCGCTCGCGCGGTCGCGCCGCACGTTGCGCTCTATCTTCCCCGTCCAGTATTCGCGGTTGGTCTGCGGGATGCGGCACGCGCCGCAGTCGTGCCCGTGCCAGAAGCAGCCGTGGACGAAGACGGCCGCGCGGCGCGCGGGGAAGACGAGGTCGGGGCTGCCGGCCAGCCCCTTGACGTGCAGCCGGTAGCGCAGGCCGCGCGCGTGCAGCGCCCGCCTGAGTCGAACCTCCGGGACGGTGTTCCCGCTCTTGACGGCGGCCATCGTGCGCCGCCGGGTCTCGGCGTCTACGTTGTCGGTCATGTCGGAGGGGCAAGGGCCCGCGCCCCTGGCGCAGAGTGTAGACGCCGCCCGTCACTTATCCAAGCGGAAAGGCCGGTGGTACAATTCACGGCCGAAGGTCTTCCGGAGTCCGATGGGCGCGGCGAACAACGACGGCATTGACGGGCTGATGGCCGCGGCCTCGCGTGGCGACCTGCCGCGCGTCGAGGCGCCGCCGCCGCCGACGCGCGGCTCAGTCGAGGGGCTTCCGCCGCGGCTCGTCAGCCGCCCGCCCGGCGGCGGGCCCGGCCTCACGGACTTCCCGGACCACTTCAAGGACTAGCCGCGCGACGCCCGCCGCCGCCGCACAGAAACCCGCATGACGAGAGAACTTTTAAAGCCGCTCCTCCTGCTCGCGGCCGCCGTCTGCTGCGCGCGCGGCGGCGCGTCGGCGCAGGAGCCGTGCCGCCTCGAACGCTCGGTCGCGCCCGACTACGGCGGCGTGATGCTCGGCATGACGGCCGCGGAGCTGGCGCGCATGTTCCCCGGCTCCGAGGAGTTGCAGAGGGCGCCGGCCGCGGGCGCGGGCGACGCGTCAAAGCCGTTCGTCGCCTCGCTCGGGATGCTGGAGCTGGGCATCCGGCGCGACCAGTTCGGCGACGCGGGCGAGCTGGCGCTGACCTTCCTCGCCGGCCGGCTCCAACGCATAGACGTTCGCTACCGGCGGGTCGCGCCCTGGCGCGACGTCGCGGAGTTCTCCGCGCACGCCTCGAAGCGGCTGGCCGTCCCCGCGGACGCGTGGGGGCCGGCCGCGTCCGACGACGCGAAGCAGTCGCGCGCGCTCGACTGCCGCGGCTTCAGCGTCGTCGTGCGCGTGGACAGGGACGGGCCGAGCACGCTCAGCATCGTGGACACGATGGCGGCGGACGCGCCCGCGCCCGCGGCGGCGAGCCCCGCTCCGCCGCCGCCGCCCTCGAAGCGCCGCCCGCGCGGGCGCGGCCGCAGGCCCTAGAGGCGGCGCGCGACAACAGATGGCCGAAGAGAAGAAGAGGAAGAAGCTCTCGCTGTCGCAGGCGTGGCGCGACGCGCGGGAACTGGTCTGGGCGCACCGCTCGCGGCTCGCGCTCGGCATGGCGCTGATGCTCGTCAACCGCCTGGTCGGGCTCGTCCTGCCGGCCAGCTCGAAGTACCTCGTTGACGAAATCATCGTCAAGCGCCGCGGCGAGATGCTGACGACGCTGGCGCTCGTCGCCGGGCTGGCGACCGTCGTGCAGGCCGTGACGTCGTTCGCGCTCTCGCGCGTCCTGGGCGTCGCCGCGCAGCGCGCCATCACCGAGATGCGCAAGAGCGTGCAGGCGCACGTCGCGCGCCTCCCCGTCCGCTTCTTCGACTCGACGCAGACCGGCGTCCTCATCTCGCGCGTGATGACCGACGCCGAGGGCATCCGCAACCTCGTCGGCACGGGGCTCGTGCAGTTGGTCGGCGGGCTCGTCACCTCGCTCATCGCGCTCTGCGTGCTGTTCTACCTGAGCTGGCGGCTGACGGCCGTCACGCTGGTCGCCATCGGCCTCTTCGGCGCGGCGATGTCTCTGGCCTTCTCGCGGCTGCGCCCGCTCTTCCGCGAGCGCGGGCAGATAAACGCCGAGGTGACGGGGCGCCTCGGCGAGACGCTGGGCGGCATCCGCGTGGTGAAGGCCTACTCGGCCGAGCGGCGCGAGACGCTGGCCTTCGCGCGCGGCGCGCACCGGCTGTTCCGCAACGTCGCGCGCTCGATGACGGGCGTCTCGGCCGTGACCGCCTTCTCGACCGTCGTCATCGGCGCCATCGGCGTCATCCTCACGCTCGTCGGCGGCCGCTCGGTGCTCTCGGGCGAGATGACGCTCGGCGACTTCTTCATGTACATCTTCTTCACGGCGCTCGTCGCCGCGCCGCTCGTCGAGATAGCCGCCATCGGGACGCAGCTCACGGAGGCGTTCGCCGGCCTCGACCGCATCCGCGAGATCAAGCGGATGGCCGCCGAGGACGAGGGCGAGGCCGAGCGCGAGCCGCTCGCGGAGGTCGCGGGCGAGGTCGTCTTCGAGGACGTGAGCTTCGAGTACGAGCCGGGCGCGCCCGTGCTGCGCGGCGTCTCGTTCCGCGCGCCCGCCGGGACGACCACCGCGCTCGTCGGGTCGAGCGGCTCGGGCAAGAGCACGCTCATCAGTTTGGTGATGGCCTTCAACCGCCCCGTCGAGGGGCGCGTCCTCGTGGACGGCCGCGACCTCGCGGGCGTCCGCCTGAAGGACTACCGGCGGCGGCTCGGCGTCGTGCTGCAAGACAACTTCCTCTTCGACGGGACCATCGCCGACAACATCGCGTTCGCCTACCCGCACGCGACCCGCGAGCAGGTCGAGGCCGCGGGTCGCGTGGCGCACTGCGAGGAGTTCGTCTCGGGCTTCGCCGACGGCTACGACACGGTGGTCGGCGAGCGCGGCGTCAAGCTCTCGGGCGGGCAGCGGCAGCGCGTCGCCATCGCGCGCGCCGTGCTGGCCGAGCCGCGCATCCTGATACTCGACGAGGCCACCTCCAGCCTCGACAGCGAGAGCGAGGCGCTCATTCAGGACGGCCTGTACTCGCTGCGCAGGGGGCGCACGACCTTCGTCATCGCGCACAGGCTTTCGACCATCCGCAGCGCCGACCAGATTCTCGTCCTCGAAGGCGGCCGCATCGTCGAGCGCGGCGCGCACGAGGAGCTGCTCGCCGCGGGCGGCCGCTACCGCCAGCTCTACGACAAGCAGTACCACTTCGAGCGCAACCGCTTCATCAACCCCGGCGAGGACTTCACGCCCGAGCCGCCCAAGCCCGCGGCGGCCTCGGCGCCGCCGGCGAACCTTTAAGACGCGCGAACGCGAGGGAGGTGACCTGAACGTGGACGAAGGCCCGCAGAGTTACGACAACCACACGCGCTGGCACGCGCCCTTCCACTACTTCGTGGCGCCCGTGCTGTTGACGAACGTCCTCGTGGCCGTCGTCCAGCTCGTCCGCGACCCCGGGCTGGAGCGCGGCTGGTGGGTCGTCGTCTCCGCCGCGCTCCTCGTGCTGGCGGGGCTGGCGCGCCTCAACCCGCTCAAGACGCAGGACCGCGTCATCCGGCTCGAAGAGAGTTTGCGCTACTACCAGTTGCTGCCCGAAGACCTCGCGGAGCGCGCCGCGGCGCTGACGGTGGGGCAGACGGCCGCGCTCCGCTTCGCCTCGGACGCAGAACTCGAAGGGCTCGTCCGCGACGTGCTGGAGGGGCGGCTGACGAAGCCCGACGATATCAAGCGCGCCATCAAGGTCTGGCGCGCCGACACGCTGAGGGTCTGAGGGTCGGGCGGGGCCGGCGCGGCGTCCGGCGGGGGGTGGCGCGATGTGTTTCGGCGGAGATTGCGACGAAGTAAGCGGGGGGCGGCGCTCGTTCCTCGGCGGCGTGTTCGGGGCGCTGGCCGCCTCGGCTTTCGCCTCGCGCGTGTTCGGCCGGGGGCTTCGGCGGCAGGAGCCGCCGCCGAAGCCCGCCGCGCCGCTTGAGCCGCTGGCGCTCGCGGACCCGGGCGTCGAGCACGGCCCCGTCACCTTCAGGAGCGGCGGCGACGCGATGAACGGCTACCTCGCGCGCCCGAAGGCCGCGGGGCGGCGCCGAGCCGTGCTCATCCTCTCGCCCAACCCCGGCGTGACCGACGATTTGCGCAACACTGCGGCGCAGCTCGCGCGCGGCGGCTTCATGGCCCTCGCCTTCGACCCCTTCTCGCGCGAGCCCGGCCTGACGGCCGGCCAGGCGCGCGAGCGTTTTGAATACTTCGGCGGCAGGGCGTTCGACGAGTTGCAGCGCCGCGACGGCGCGGCCGCGCTCGAATACCTGCGGCGCCGGCCGCACTTCGCGCGCGGCGCCGTCGGGCTCGTCGGGTTCTGCGGCGGCGCGCGCCACGCGCTCATCTACTCGGCGGCCTCGGCGGAGGTGGGCGCGGTCGTCGCCTTCTACGCCCCGCCGGTGCTCGGCGCGAACTACCAGTCGCCGCGGGGCGTCTTCAAGCCCGATGTGATGGACGTGCTCGACCGCATACGCGCCCCCGTCCAGTACCACTACGGCGCGGCCGACCCTATCATCCCTGCGGCCGACGTTGACCGCCTGGAGCGCGACCTGCGCGCCCAGGGGACGCCGCTCGAACTCTACCGCTACGAGGGCGCGGCGCACGCCTTCTACGACTTCACGCGCCCGCGCTTTCACCCCGAGGCGGCGCGGCTCGCGCACGCGCGGATGATTCAGTTTCTGCAAAGGCGCCTGCGCTGACGCTCCGCGCACGCACGCACGGAGGGCCGGCCGCGGGCGGCGCCCACCGGGGAGGGGAGAAGGGGAGGGCTGACGGATGATTGTCGGGAGAGTACGCGAGGTCTGGCGCTACCCTGTGAAGTCCATGGCCGGCGAGCGGCTGTCGGGCGCGCTCGTCGGCGCGCTGGGGCTGTGCGGCGACCGCGGCTGGGCGCTGCGCGATGAGGAGGCGGGCGAGATTCGCGGCGCGAAGATAAGCCCCGCGCTGATGCTCTGCGCGGCGCGCTACCGCGAGGAGCCCGCGCCCGGCGCCGCGCCGCCGCACGCGGACATCACGCTCCCGGACGGCTCCGCGACCGCGACCGACGCGCCGGACGTCAACCGGCGGCTCTCCGAACTCTGCGGGCGCAGGGTCACGCTCTGGCCGCTCCGCCCCGCGAGCGACCGCGCGCACTACCGCCGCGCGATGCCGGGCGCGAAGGCCATCGGGCTCCTCAGCCGCTCGCGCGGCTTCCGCCGCCTCGCGCTCGCCGCGATGCGCGTCTCGGGGCTCGACAAAGAGCTGCGCCGTGACTTCGGCCGCGAGCCGGGCGAGCCGCTGCCCGACCTCTCGGCGCTGCCCGCGGAAATCTTCGAGTTCACCTCGCCGCCCGGCACGTACTTCGACTGCTTCCCCGTCCACCTGCTCACGACCGCCTCGCTCGACGCGCTGGCGCGCCTCAACCCCGGCCCGGACTGGGACGCGCGCCGCTTCCGCCCGAACTTTCTCCTGGAGACGGGCGCGGGCGTCGAAGGGCTGGCCGAGGCGGGGTGGGGCGGGCGCGCGCTGCGGCTCGGCGGGCTGACGCTGAAGTGCGAGCTGCCCACGCCGCGTTGCAGCATGACGATTCAGGCGCAGGCGGGGCTCCCCAAAGACCCGCGCGTGCTGCGCGCCATCGTCAAGGGGGCGGGGCAGAGCCTCGGGATTTACGCCAGCGTCGGCGGGGCCGGCCGCGTCGAGGCCGGCGACGAGGCCGAGCTACTTTGAGGCCGCCGCCGGCGTCTAAGTGTTGATGAAAGACTTAAGCAGCGTACCATTCTCCGTCCTCGACCTCGCGCCCGTGCCCGAAGGCTCGGACGTCGCAGACTCGTTCCGCAACACGCTCGACCTGGCGCGGCGCGCAGAGGCTTTAGGCTACCGGCGCTTCTGGCTGGCCGAGCACCACAACATGACCGGCATCGCCAGCGCGGCGACGGCCGTCCTCGTCGGCCACGTCGCCGGCGGCACAAACAGCATCCGCGTCGGCTCGGGCGGCGTGATGCTGCCGAACCACTCGCCGCTCGTCATCGCCGAGCAGTTCGGCACGCTCGAAGCGCTCTACCCCGGCCGCATAGACCTCGGCCTCGGGCGCGCGCCCGGGACCGACCAGTTGACGATGCGCGCGCTGCGGCGCAACTTCGCGGCCTCGGCCGAAGACTTCCCGCGCGACGTGGAGGAGCTGCGCTCCTACTTCGCGCCGGCGCGCGCCGGCCAGGCCGTGCGCGCCGTGCCGGGCGAGGGGCTCGGCGTGCCGCTGTGGCTTCTGGGGTCGAGCCTCTACAGCGCGCGGCTCGCGGCCGAGACGGGGCTGCCCTTCGCCTTCGCCTCCCACTTCGCGCCCGACTACCTGACGCACGCGCTCGAACTCTACCGCGAGAACTTCCGCCCGTCGCCCGAATTGAAGCGGCCGTACGCCATGGCCTGCCTCAACGTCTTCGCGGCCGAGACGGACGAAGAGGCGCGGCGGCTGTTCACGTCCGTCCAGCAGGCCTTCGTCAACCTCCGGCGCGGGCGGCCGGGGAAGCTGCCGCCGCCGGTCGAGTCGGCCGAGGGCTTCGCGTCGGAGGTGGAGCTGGCCGGCGTCCGCCACGCGCTGCGCTACTCGGTCGTCGGCTCGCCCGAGACGGTCAGGCGCGGCCTCGAATCCTTCCTCCAACTGACCGACGCCGACGAGCTGATGCTGACCTCGCAGATTCACGACCACGCGGCGCGCGTGCGCTCGTTCGAGCTTGTGGCGTCGCTGCGCGGGCTCGCGGCCGCCGGGAACGCATCGTGACGGCCGCGCCACACTCCCGCGAAGACCCGCGCGCCGGAAGCGCGTAGAATGGGACAAACCGCCGGGCGTCGGCCGGGGGGCGCAAGGGGGCGAAGCGGCGCGCGCGCCGGGCCGGCGCGCGCGAGAATTTTTGGGGGAGTCAAGCCAATGATCAAGACTTTAGGGTACGCCGCGGCGAGCGCGGGCGCGCGGCTCAAGCCGTTCTCGTTCGAGCGGCGCGACGTGGGGCCGCGCGACGTGCTCATCGAGATTCAGTACTGCGGCGTCTGCCACTCGGACATCCACCAGGTGCGCGACGAGTGGGGCGGCTCCATCTACCCGATGGTGCCCGGCCACGAGATAGTCGGCCGCGTCGCGCGCGCCGGCGCCGAGGTGACGAAGTTCGCGGAGGGCGACCTCGCCGGCGTCGGCTGCTTCGTGGACTCGTGCCGCACGTGCCGCAACTGCCGCGAGGACGAGGAGCAGTACTGCGAGAACCACCTCGTCTCGACCTACAACGGCACGGAGAAGGACGAGAAGACGCCGACCTACGGCGGCTACTCGACGCAGATAGTCGTGGACGAGGACTACGCGCTGCGCGTCGCGGCGAACCTGCCGCTCGCGAACGTCGCGCCGCTGCTGTGCGCCGGCATCACGACCTACTCGCCGCTCAGGCGGTTCAAGGTCGGCGAGGGGCAGCGCGTCGGCGTCGTCGGCCTCGGCGGCCTGGGGCACATGGGCGTGAAGCTGGCCGCCTCGATGGGCGCGCGCGTGACGGTCTTCAGCACGTCGCCGGGCAAGGAGCAGGACGCGCGGGGGCTGGGCGCCGACGACTTCGTCGTGACGCGCGAGCCCGGCAATCTCGAAGCGCTGGCCGGCAAGTACGACTTCGTCCTCGACTGCGTCTCCGCGCCGCACGACGTCAACGCCTACCTCAACCTGCTGCGGCGCGGGGGGGCGCTGGCGCTCGTCGGCGCGCCCGAGAAGCCGCTGGAGGTGGCCGCCTTCTCGCTCATCACCAACGGGCGCTCGTTCGCCGGCTCGATGATAGGCGGCATCCGCGAGACGCAGGAGATGCTCGACTACTGCGCCGAGAAGAACATCACCTCCGACGTCGAGGTCATCCCCGCCGCCCGCATAGACGAAGCCTACGACCGCACCGTCCGCGGCGACGTCCGCTACCGCTTCGTCATAGACGTGGCGTCCATCAGGGAGGCGCGGGGCGAAGGCGAGTAGGCGGCGGGCTGTAGGCCGCAGATGAAAAGCGGGCGGCGCGTCCCGGCCTTCAGGCCGGGACGCGCCGCCTTTGTTCTTTCCGCGGGCCGCCGCCCGACCCTCTACCGCAACCCCCAACCGCTACGAGGCGACGACCTGAGCCTGGAGGTCGGAGACGGCGGCGATGAGGTCGCCGGGGCTGAAGGGCTTGGCGATGTGTAGCTGGTAGCCGGCGGCGATGGCGCGGGCGCGGTCTTCGTCGCGCGCGTAGGCGGTGAGCGCGGCCGCGGGCGTCCGCCCGCCGCGCTCGGCCGGCAGCGCGCGCACGCGCCTGATGAGCGAGTAGCCGTCCTCGCCCGGCATCCCGATGTCGCTCATCAGGATGTGCGGCCGCCACGTCTTCAACTTCTCCAGCGCCTCGCCCGCCGACGAGCAGGCCGCCACCTCCGCGCCCGACTGCGCGATGACCGTGCTGATGAGGCTGCGCGTGTCCAGCTCGTCGTCCACGACGAGCACTCGCACGCCGGCCAGCCCCTCGGCGCGCGCGCGCAGCCGCGCCTCCTGGTCGTCGCCCGCGCACTCGCACGCCGCCGGCGCCTGCGCCAGCGGGAAGGCGACCGTGAAGGTCGAGCCGAGCCCCTCGCCCTCGCTCTCGGCCTGCGCCGTGCCGCCGTGCAGCTCGACTAAGTGGCGGACGATGGCGAGCCCGAGCCCGAGCCCGCCGTAGGCGCGCGTCGTCTTCTGGTCGCCCTGCTGGAAGCGGTCGAAGACGTGCGGCAGAAACTCCGGGTTGATGCCCTTGCCCGTGTCGCTCACCGACAGGCAGACGCGCGAGCCGCCGGACTTCAGGCTCACGCCGACGCTCCCGCCCTCGGGCGTGAACTTGACGGCGTTCGACAGGAGGTTCCAGGCCACCTGTTGCAGGCGCGCCGGGTCGCCCGAGACCACCTTCGCGCCGGGCTCGCACTCGAAGGCGAGGCGGATGCCCTTGGCGTTGGCCGCCGGGCGCACGACCTCGATGGAGTCGGCCACGACGCGCTCCATGTCCACCTCGCGCGTGTCGAGCAGGAGCTTGCCCGAGATGATGCGCGAGAGGTCGAGCAGGTCGTCTATCAGCCGCGACTGGATGCGCGCGTTGCGCTCGATGGTTTCGAGCGCCTGCGCCTGCACCTCGCCCTTGACCTGCCCGGCGCGCATCAGGTTCGTCCATCCGATGATGGACGTGAGCGGCGTGCGCAGCTCGTGCGAGAGGGTCGAGAGGAACTCGTCCTTGACGCGGTTGGCGGCCTCGGCCTCGGCGCGCGCGGCCTGCTCGCGCAGAAGTATCCGCTCGCGCTCGGCCTCGCCCAGCTTCAGCTCGAGCAGGTAGCGCGACAGCTCCTCGACGTGCGCCTCCGAGACTTCGATGTTCTTGAGGTAGGTCAGGTAGGTGAAGTAGATGATGGCGATGACGGGCAGCGTGGCCAGCACGGCGTAGAAGCCGACCGACTCGACGAGCCGCGCGGTCGCGCCCGCGGCCGACGCCCCCGCCAGGTACGTCACCGAAGTCCAGAGGTAGTAGGTCTTCCACGTCGGCCAGAAGCGCTCGCCGAGCTTGAGCGACTTCTCGCCGGCGATGAGCCCCGTGTTGGCGGCGTACTGCACGACCGCCATCACGAAGACGGCGGCCAGCGAGTGCGCCGAGTAGTCCTTGCCAGCCAGGTCGGCCGCGCCGAAGAGCGCGCGCAGCGCCGCCGCCGTCAGGAAGGTCGAGAGCGCCAGCACCGCCGCGTTGAAGAAGATGGTCAGCGGCTTGCGGCTGATGCGCAGCGAGGCGTAGACGCCTTCGAGCGCCGAGAGGGCGACGGCCGCCGCGCCGCCGTAGAGCAGCAGCGTCAGGAAGATGATGGTGTCCGAGACCGTGATGCGCCCGCTCACGCGCGGGATGCGCACCGCCACGTGCGAGCTGACGCAGACCAGGAGCCCGAGCAGCAGGAAGCGCAAATCGAGCCGCCCGAGCGGCAGCGTCCAGGCCGAGACGAGCAGCGCCCCCGACCCCAGCGCGACGACGGCCCACATGAACGGCCTCGCGGGATTTCCTCTTTCCACGGCTCCTCCTGGCTGTCGCGCGCTCCTCCGCCTATCCCGGCCCGCGCAAACCTGTCTTGTGTCTGTTCGACGCCCGCCTGAAGGGCAGGGCGCAGCCTGAACGGGGAGAGGAGTGTCGCTTCCGTGAGGTTTTGGCGGCCGGCCGGCGGAAACTCAGCCGCCGGCCGCCGCGCAAGAGGAATCAGTAGTCGAGGCAGTCAACGCCGTCGTCGGCCGCGGCCGCCATCGCGTCGGTGGCGTCGCCGCCGAGCGTGGCCGACTGCGCCTGTAAGAAGAGGTCGCCCGTAATCACGCCGTCGCCGGTGATGACGCCGTCGCCCGTGATGACGCCGTCGGAGACGAGGTCGCCGTCGGCGAGCCGCGTCCCTTCGCCCAAAAGCGCCCACGCGCTCAGGAAGAGCGCGCCGTCGCCCGTAATCACGCCGTCGCTCGTCATCACGCCGTCGCCCGTGATGACGCCGTCCGTGAGCAGCGTCCGGTCGCCCGTGATGACCCCGTCGCCGGTAATCACGCCGTCGCCGGTGATGACCCCCTCGCCGAGCAGCATCCCCGTCCCGTAGATTCTCTGGAACCTCGTGACCAGCTCCTCGCCCGTCGCGTAAGTGTAGTTGAGGATGAGGCCGCGTGACCAGCCGAACGTGTGGCCGGCGAGGGTCGTCTGCGGCGCGGGCGGCGCGCCCGTCAGCAGCGGGTCGCCCAGCGGCGTCGAGTTCGAGAGGTCCTGGCGGACGAGTTTGGCGAGCCTGACCGCGCCCTCGACGTTCACGAGCCCCGCGCCCTGCTCGAAGTAGTTGAAGCCCGCGAGCGGCTGCGCCGTGTACATCAGGATGGCCTTGACGAGGTTCGGCGTGAGTTTCGGGTTGGCCTGCAACATCAGCACGGCCGCGCCCGCGGCGACGGGCGTCGCCATCGAGGTGCCGTTCAGGTACATCTGCCGGCGGTTGTCCACGGGGCTCACGCCCGCGTCGAGCGAGGGGTTCTGCGCGAGCAGCCGGTTGCCGGCCGACGCCGCGTCAATAATCTTGTTGCCGGGCGCGACCAGGTCGGGCTTGATTAAGTTGTCGAAGTGGCGCACGCCCGACGAGTCCGTCCAGGAGGAGCGCGTCGGCCCGCGCGAGCTGTAGGTCGTCACCACGTCGTCGCCGCGCGCGTCGGTGCCGAACGAGTTCGACGCCCCGACGGTCAGCGCCGAAGGGTCGTTGCCGGGCGAGTGTATGTGGCCGTAGACCTTGCCGCCGTCCGCGCCCTTGCCGTTGTTGCCCGCCGCCGCCGCGACGACCAGCCCGGCGTCCACCAGCCTGCGCACCGCCAGGCACGCCGGGTCGTTGCGGTACGACTCGACCGCCGGCATCCCCAGGCTCAGGTTGACGACGCGGATGTTGTGGCGCGCGCGGTTCTGGAGCACCCAGTCGAGCGCCCGCAGCAGGTAGGCGGTCGTCCCGCGCCCCTCGGAGTTGAGCACGCGCAGGTTGACAATGTTGGCGTTCGGCGCGACGCCCGTGTAGGCGGCGTTCGAGATGCGCCCGTTGCCCGCCAGGATGGAGGCGACGTGCGTCCCGTGGCCGTAAGGGTCGTCGGTGCGCCCCTCGCCCGTGAAGTCAACGCTCGCGACGACGCGCAGGCCGTTCGACTTGTCGAGGAAAGCCTTGTGCGAAGTGTCTATCCCGGAGTCGAGGACGGCGACGCCGATTCCCGTGCCGTCGAGCCCGGAGGTGGTCGTCCCCGCGGACGTGCGCACGGCGTCGGCCCCCGTCGTCGCGGAGACGTGGCCGAGCGTGCGCAGCTCCTTGTTGATGGAGACGTAGGCCACGTCTCCGCGCTGCGCGAGGCTCGCGGCCGCGGCCGCCGGCAGGCTGACGACGCGTAGGTTGAAGTTCTCGAAGCGGCGCACGTCGCTCGCGCCGCCCAGCAGCAGCGCCGTGTCGAGGTCGCCCGTCCAGCCGAGCCGCGGCTGAACGATGACGCGCACCCGCTCGGCCCCCAGGCCGTTGTTCACCTTGCGGATTATCTCGGCCGACGCCTTGCGCGCCGGGCCGAGCAGGTCCTGTAGAAGCTGCGCGCGCGCCGGCGGCGCGAGCGGCGCGGAGACAGTCAGAGACAGCAGAAGTGCGAGCCGGATGGCGGTACTGCGCATGAAGGTAATCCTTGGAAATTAGAGGCCGTGGCAGTGTCTTAGCGATACAAAAATCCTGAATCGGCTATGCTGAGGGAGACGCCAACGGGGGTCGTGGTCGGGTACACGCCTTTAGGGCAAACTGCTCGCCCAGAATGGGGGTTCTGGTGAAGTCGCATTTTAACAAACGTTATTAGATTGTCAACAGCTTGTTAAACACTTTTCTGGTCTATTTGACCGTAAAACTTCCGGACGCGGTTGTGAAAAGCCCGGAATTCGCCCGAAGATTTAAGAGATGCGAGTTTGAAGGGGATTGGCTTCGGCGCGCGCGGCCGTTATCATTGGCCGTCGCCCCCGCGTGTTAAACGTTTGCCGAAGGGAAGCGGAATGTCTTCTAGAAGTCTCTTGAGCGCGCTGACGCTCTGCGCGTCGCTGCTCGCCGGCTGCGTCGTCGAGACGCCGACGAACGCGCCGGCCCCGGCCGCGACGCGCGTCGAAAATCGCGCCGAGCCGACGCCGGGCCCGACTCCCGCGGGCGTCGCGGGCGCTGAGGGCCGGCCGAGTCCTGAAAGCGGCGCCTTCGTGGACGCGCCCGCCGGTGCAGGCATGGACGCGCCCGCCGGTGCGGGCGGCAAGCTCGGGCTTTACGAGCGCGCGGCCGCGGCGGGGCTCGCGCCCGAGCAGCGGGAGGCGCTCGGGCGCATCGCGGACGAGGGGCGGCGGTTGCTGGCGCTGCGCGGCTACCTGCGCGCGGGCTCGGGCGCGGCGGCGCGCTGGGCCTGGTCGCGCGAGCAGATCGAAGCCTACGAGAAGTCGCCCGAACACGCGGCGGCGCTCGCCGAGGTCGAGAAGGTCAGGCGCGCGTTCGAGGCGTCGAACCCCGGCCACACGCTGCGCGTCAACACGAACGTCCGCAGTCTGGACGAGCAGTTGGAGAAGTGGAGCCAGACCGACTCGGTCGGGCGCGCGGGCGCCGAGTTGTTGGGGCGCGCGCGGGAGGAGGTGGCCGGCGCTTCTTACGGGGACGGCGCGGCGGCGGCCGACGTGCGGCGCTTCGAGGGCTTCCTGCGCGGCTACGCGCCGCGCGCGACGCCGACGGTGGCCGTCCCCGGTCTGTCGCCGCACGGCCAGTCGCGCGCCTTCGACTTTCAGGTGATGCGCGGCGCGCAGTTGGTCGCCGGCCCGTCGTCGCCGGACGCGTGGGACGTAAACGGCTGGACTGTAAGGTTGCAGGAGGCGGTGGGCCGCGCCAGCGCGAAGTTCTCGGGGCCGCTCGCCTCGCCGCGCGAGCCATGGCATTACGAGTACCGCCCCTGAGCGATGACCCGTCCCGTTCGCGTCGCGGCCGCGCTCTTCGCGCCGGCGCGCCGCGGCGCGAGTGGCTCGTCGTCGAGGCGACTCAGCGTACGCGCGGGCGCGCGGGGGCGGAGGGGCGTGACTGGTCTGCGGCGGCGCTCGCGCGCATGCTGGTCGGCCGCCTGTGTCGCTTCGAGGGCTGGCTGCTTTTCGACCGCGAGCACGCGGGCGATGGGAGAACACCGCGCCGGGGGCGCAGGGCAACTGGCGGGCGAAGGCGTGGGAACTGCACCCGGTCACCGCGGTCGAAGCCCTGAGGTGAGGCGCGCCTACGCGTAGAGGTGAGGCGCGCCTAAGGGTAGCGGACGACGGCCGGGCCCGTCGGGGGCAGCGGGATGCGCTCGGCCTCGCCCGGGACGGGCGCGAAACGCCCCTCGCGCCAGTCCCGCTTCGCCTGCTCGATGCGCTCGGGCGAGCTGGAGACGAAGTTCCACCAGATGTGGCGCGCGCCTTCCAGCGGCTCGCCGCCGAGCAGCATCAGGCGGGCCGGCTTCGCCGCCGCGCCCCTGAGCAGAACCTCTGCGCCCGGCCTGAAGAGGAGCAGTTGCCCGGCCGTGTAGATTTCGCGCTCCCCTGCGGCCTCGACCGAGCCCTCGACGACGTAGGCGGCGCGCTCCGCGTAGCCGTCCGGCGCTTCGAGCAGGGCGTCCGCCGAGAGTGTCACGTCGGCGTAGAACATCTCGGAGAGCGTGCGGACGGGCGAGCGCGCGCCGTAGAGCGAGCCGGCGATGAGGCGCACACGCTTGCCGTCGCCCTCGACCACCGGCAACTCGCCCGCGTCGTGGTGCGCGAACGACGGCTCCGACTCCTCGTCCCTCAAAGGCAGCGCCACCCACGACTGCACGCCGAACAGCGCGGAGTCGCCGCGCCGCGCCGCGTCGGGCGTGCGCTCGGAGTGCGCGACGCCGCGCCCGGCGGTCATCCAGTTGACCTCGCCGGGGCGAATCTCCCTCACGACGCCGGTGCTGTCGCGGTGGAGCAGTTCGCCTTCGAACAGGTAGGTGACGGTCGCGAGCCCGATGTGCGGGTGCGGCGCGACGTCGAGCCCGCGCCCCGCGCGCAGCGCCTCAGGCCCCATCTGGTCGAGGAAGATGAAAGGCCCGACCATCCGCCTCCTGACCGACGGCAGCACGCGCCTGACCTTGAACCCCTCGACGAGGTCGCGCGCGCGCGTGACGACGACGGCCTCGACCGCCCCCCCGCCCCGCAAAGCCGAATCCGAGTCCATACGCGCCTCCGTCCCGAAGCGCGCGCCTTCCGCGCGCGCGCCCCGGCGGTCAGGAAAGAAATAGGTAAATTCGCGCCTCCTTGGGGGGCGCGGTTAGGGGCGCGGACAATTACGGCCGCTCACGTCGAGCGGCCGTAATTGTTTGAAGTTAAAGGGATGCCGGAGGTCGGACTCGAACCGACATGTCCTTGCGGACGCGAGATTTTGAGTCTCGTGCGTATACCGATTTCGCCACTCCGGCGTGGGAGTTGGATGATAGGGCGCGGGGCGCGGGCGCGTCAACCGGCGGGCGGTGCGCTTTAGAGTACAAACGCTTGTCTAAATCCGCGTGCGGCTGTAAGATGATGACGCCTCTTTCGTGCCGCCGCCATGCGTTGGGGCGTGGCGGCCGGCGCCTCTCCCTCCTCTTGTGTTCACACGTCTACCCGGAAGACCGTTTTTGGAGACGTATGTCTATGTGTAAGACTCTGGGCAGAAGGGCGCACGTTCTCGTCGCGGACGACGAGCCCGAGATTCGGCACGTCCTGTCCGACCTGCTGAGCCCGCTCTACGAGTGCGCGGCCGTCGGCTCGGCCGAGGAGGCGCTGGAGCGTCTGCGCGGCGGCGCCTACGACCTCGTCATCAGCGACATCATGATGGGCGGCATGAGCGGCCTCGAACTCATCCCCCGCGTGAAGGAGCTGACGCCCGACACGGTCGTCATCATGATCAGCGGCGTGCAGACGGTCGAGAGCGCCATCAACGCGCTGCGCGCGGGCGCGTTCGACTACGTGATGAAGCCCTTCGACCTCCACCACGTCGAGGCGGCGGTCAGCCGCGCGCTCGAACACCACCACCTGAAGGCCGAGAAGCGGCGCTACGAGACCTACCTCGAAGAGATGGTGGCGCAGCGGACGCAGGAGCTTGACGGCGCGCTGCGCTCGCTCGGCGACGCCTACCGCACCACCCTCAAGGCGCTCACGTCCGCGCTCGAAGCCCGCGACCAGGAGACGCACGGCCACTCGGAGCGCGTCGTCAACTTCAGCCTCCGCCTGGGGCGGGAACTCGGCCTGGGCGAGAACGAGACGCGCTCGCTGGAGTTCGGCTCACTCCTCCACGACATCGGCAAGATAGGCGTCCCCGACGCCATCCTCCGCAAGCCCGCCAAGCTCACCGAAGACGAGTGGGTGCGGATGCGCGAGCACCCGCTGCACGGGCAGAAGATTCTGCGGGGCATCGAGTTTCTGGAGGGCGCGGCGCGCGTCGTCGCGCAGCACCACGAGCGCTGGGACGGCTCGGGCTACCCCGTCGGGCTGAGGGGCGAGGCGATTGACCTCAACGCGCGCATCTTCGCCGTCGCGGACGCCTTCGACGCCATCACGAGCGACCGCGTCTACAGGGCTGGGCGCAGCTACGGTGAGGCGCTGGCGGAGTTGGACGCCTACGCCGGACGGCAGTTCGACCCGCGCGTCGTCGAAGCCTTCCGCCGCGTCCCCGCGGAGGAGTGGGACGAGATTCGCCGCCGCTCGCTCGAAGCGCGCGAGCGCGTCGCCACCGCCGCACGCGTCGAGAAGGTGGCCGAGCAGCTCTACGTCAACTCGGGCGCGAACGCGATGGTCAACTAGGGTCGGAAGTCGAAGGCCGGAAGCGAAGGGCGGAAGGCCAGGGCCGGGACGAGAGGGGGCGGGGACTTCATCAGTGAATGATGAAGTCCCCGCCCCCTCTCCGTTCTGACTCTCGCCCTCGCGCCCTCCGAGTTTCGGCCTGTCCTGCTACTGCTTCGGCTCGGGCTGGCGCATGGTGCCGACGATGTAGCCGCGGCGCGCGCGGAGGTTGAGCCCCTGGCGGCGCGCGCCGACGTGCACGCGGCGGTACTCGGTGGCCGCGGCCTTGCGCAGCGGGCGCTTCGGGCTGTAGGTGACGACGTACTGCGAGTCTATTTCGCGCGCGACCGAGCCGCCCTCGTTCGTCATCCCCTCGACCGTCTCGGGCATGAGGATGCGGCCGCCCGTCTCGTCGGTCAGCGACTTCAGGCGCGACTCGCCGCGCAGCATCTCGCGCTCGGCCTCGCGGCGGCGGCGGCGCAGGGACGGGTCGATGCGGAGCCCCGAGTTGACGCTCGGCGGGTTGATGCCGGCGCCGCGCATGCCGGGCGGGCGCGTCGGGTCAATGCCGACGGTCGCTTGGTCGGAGCGCGCCTGCGCCGCGCCGGGCGCCTCGGGCGGCGACTTCCACCACGGCTGCTTGACCTGCTCGCGCGCGACGCCCGTGTAGCTGATGACGTGCAGCGTCGTCTGCGAGGCGATGAGCCGCCGGACGGCCTCCTCGTAGTCCTTCGAGGAGGCGGTGTCTATGCCGTCGGTGACGATGACGAGGTGGCGGTTGCCGATGGGCTGCTCCGAGAGCAGTTCGACCGAGCGCCTGAGCGCCCGCGAGAGGTTCGAGCCGGAGCCGGAGGCGAGCTTCGAGCGGACGGCGCGCGCGGCATGCACGCGGTCGCCCGTCCAGCCCTGCAAGGTGTCCACCCGGCCGCTGAACGAGACGACGGCGAGGCGGTCGCCGTCGCGCAGATTCTCGATGACGGAGAGCGCCACGTCGCGCGTCGTGTTGGCGCGCACGATGGGGTCTAAGTCCCAGCCCGTCCCGAGCAGGATGACGACGCTGGCCGGCGTGCGCCGGACGCTCCTGACCTGCTGCGGCACCTCGTCCTCGACGACGAGCACGTCGTCCACGCCGAGGCCGGGGTCGAAGCGCCCCTTCTCGTCGTAGGCGAAGACGGGCAGCCGCACCTCCTCCGTGTAGACGCGCTCGGCCTCGTCCTCCTCGGGCGTCGGCGTCGGGCGCGGGCGGACGCCGCTCTGCGCGCTGGCCGCGGCGGCGCAGAGCGCGACGACGAAGAGCGCGCTGGCGAAAATGTAGGGGAGGCGGCGCAGAAACATGGGTGACTCCTTCGGCCGGCGGAATTTTATTGCCCGCCGTTCTGATGCTCGGCGGGCGCTGCGCCGTTCGCCCCGCGCCCCGGGCGGGCGGCCGCCGGCGTGGAGGAATTTCGGGCTCAGACCGCCTGCGCGCCCGCGCGCAGCCGCCGCAGGGCTTCGGTCAGGCGCTCGACGCGCACGCGCTCGACGGGGTTCGACCAGAGGCCGTCGCGCTTGAAGTGCGAGCCGACGATGAGGCCGTCGGCCGCGGCGTAGAACTCGGCGACGTTCCCCTCGCACACGCCCGAGCCGACGAGGACGGGCAGGCGGCAGCGCGACCGTGCCTCCGCCACGTCCGCCGCGCGCGGCGGCTCGCCCGTCGCCGCGCCGGTGACGATGACCGCGTCGCCGCGCATGAACTCGACCGCCGCGGCCGTCTCGCCCAGAGAGAGGTCGGCGGTGACGGCGTGCGAGGAGTGCTTCTTCTTCACGTCGGCCCAGACGCGCACGCGCCCCGCGCCTATCCGCCGCCGGTACCGCAAAAGCTCCGCGGCCGAAGACTGTATGAAGCCCTCGTCGGCGACGTGCGCGAAGGCGAAGCCCTCGGCGCGGATGAAGTCGAGCCCGGCGGCGTGCGCCACGGCGAGGGCCTCGACGTTGGCGGCGGCGAGCACCTGCACGCCCACGGGCAGGTCAGCGGCCTCCGACTTCACGGCGCGGCAGACGACGGCCATCGCCGC
>DASVUF010000327.1:0-20078 GCA_036387195.1 Pyrinomonadaceae bacterium
GCGCCCACGGCCGTCGCGTTCGAGAGCGTCGAGCTGGCGCACCGCGGACTCAGCCGCTCGTCTGTGTCGAGGGCGGCGACCGAAGGGCTCGACGCGGTGGGCGACCCGCTGAGCTTCTTCGGAGTCAGGTTCTAAAAGCCGCCCCTCGAAAACCCCCAGGCCCGCCCCGAGCCTGGGGGCGGTTCGACGGCGGGGGACGAAGGCCGACGTCAGAACTCACGGCAGAGGTTTATTGATGGCGCAGACGCCCGAAGACAATTCGCACGAGGCCGCGAGCCCGCAGGCGGCGGACGCCGGCGCGCCCGCCACGCCGGCGCAGGCCGGCGCGTCCGACGCCCCGACGCGCGACGCGGGCGCGTCGCCGCTCATCGAGCGGCTGACGAGCCGCGCCGCGAGGCCGCTCGGGCTGATTGACGTGCGCGCGGCGGGGCGGGGCTTCGAGCGCACGTCGGGCTGGGTCGCGAGCCGCTTCGAGTTGCTCGGCGGCGTGCTGCAAAGGCACGGCGCGGCGCCCGCGGGCGAGGCGGGCGAGGCGGGCGGCGCGCAGGGCTTGCCGGTCGTCGGGACTGGGCGGCCCGCGCCGCGACAGTCGCCTGAGCCGGGCGCGTGGCCGTCGGCCGAGTCGGCGGGCGCTTTCGACGCGGAACGCTTCGCGCGCTTCGCGGCGACCTCGGGACAGGCCGCGCCGGCGGCGCCCTCGCAGACCCCCGCGCAGACTTTTCGCGTCAGCCGCAAGCCCGCGTCCGGCGCGTACGAAGCGCCGGGCCACGCCGCGCCCGACTCGCACGCGGCGGCGCGTCCTTCGACCGACGCCGCGCGAAGCGAAGACGAGGGCGGCGGCGCGCGGCCGGGCGCCGCCGAGTCGCCGCGCGGTTCTTCGCCGTCACAGGCCGCCCCTTCACAGACCGTCCGGCGCGCTACACAGACGGGCGCGGCGCGGGGCGAAGCGTTTGAGATAAGGCCCGCGCCGTCGGGGGACGTAGGCGGGGGGCGCGCGCGCGTTCCGGAACTGCCTTCGGCCGCACGTCCGGCGGGCGTGCCGGCCGACCTTCACGCAGGCGAGGCGGGCGATGCGCACTCGGGCGGCGCTATTGACCGCTCCGCGGGCGGGGGGGCCAAACGTCCCGCAGGCGGGGCGACGGCCACGTCGCACGCGGGCGCTCAAGCTTTGAGAGGGGCGGGCGCGTCGCCCGTCCCGACGGTCAGGGCTCTGCAACGGGGCGCGGCCGGCGTCCCACGCGGCGGCGCGTCCACGCAGCCGCGGCCGTCGTCGCTCCCGCTCGCGCGCGGCCTGATGCGCAAGGCGGCCCCGGCGGCGCCTGAAGCGCCCGCGTGGACGACGCACACCACGACGCCGGCGCCGTCTTCGTCTTCGTCGCACGCCGCGCCGGCTCCGTCGCGCGTCGTGCCGGCTTCGTCGTACGCCATTGCATCTTCGTCGCACGCCATGCCGTCCTCGTCGCACGCGGCGCTGCCTCTGGCGCAGGCCGCGCCGCGCGCCGCCGCCGGTATGAACAGGGGCGGGCCCGCGCCGTCGCCGGACAGCGCGTCGTCCGCGCAGGCGGGGCGGGGCGCGGCCGCGTGGTCGTCGGCGAATCCGGCGGGGGCGCGCGCGGAGTCTTTGCCGGCGCGGAGCGTCGGGCGGCCTGCGCCGCCAGCCGCTTCGGCGGCCGGCGCGGGCGGCGGCGCGACGCGTACGCCGCTCGTGCTCGCGCGCTCCGTCGCGGGCCGGGGCGCGGGGGCTTCGGGCGCGGGCGCGACGACCACGCCGCAGGCGGCGCAGCCTGCCGCGTCGCCGGCCGCCGCCGGGGGCGCCGCGGCGCAGGCGGGCGCGACTTGCCACACCGCGCACGACGTCGAGCAGTTGGCCGAGCAGGTGAGCCGCATCATCCACCGCCGCCTGGCCGTCGAGCGCGAGCGCAGAGGAGGCGGAAGATGTCTCTAGAGAAGCTGACCATCAGACCCTTCTGGAAGCAGGTGGAGAAGCAGCGGTCGGGGCAGATAGTCGCCCTCTTCAACCCCAACTCCTACACCGTCCACAAGACCGTCACCTGGAGCACGCCGCAGACCGCGCACGGCGGCTGCGCGCAGACCGAGCGCCAGCTCAACGCCCCGACGCTCACCTTCGGCGGCGGCGGCAGCCGCCTGCTCTCGCTCGACCTCTTCTTCGACGTCACCGAGCCCGTCGAACGCTTCGGCCGCCTCGTCACCTTCGACGACGTGCGCGTCCTCACCAACGAGGTCGTCAAGCTGACGCGCATCGACGGCGTGCTCAAGCGGCCGCCCGCCTGCGAAGTCTCCTGGGGCAACGCGCCCGACGACTCGGACTTCCCGTTCACGGGCGTCGTCAGCAGCCTGACGCAGAACTTCACGCTCTTCCGCAGCACGGGCAAGCCCGTGCGCGCCACGCTCTCGGTCGCGTTCCTCGAATTCCTCGACCCGCAGCACGACCTGCTCAAGACCGACCCCGAGCTGACCACGCGCGTCGTCCGCCGCGGCGACACGCTCAGCTCCATCGCCGTCGAGGTCTACCGCGACCCGACGCTCTGGCGCGTCATCGCCGAGGCCAACCGCATTGACGACCCGCTCAAACTCGAAGTCGGCGCGCGCCTGACCGTGCCCAAGCTGCAATGAACGCCGGAACCCAACAGACCAGCCTGCTCGTCCCCGACTTCGACATCCGCGTCAACGGCGCGCCGCTCGCGGCCGAGACGCGCGCCCACGTCACGCGCGTCGAGGTGGAGAACGACGTCAACCTCCCCGGCATGTTCTCCTTCCTGCTCGCCGGCTCGGAGGGGGGCGGCGCCGCGGGCGGCGCGGGCGCGCGCTGGCTCGACGACGAGACTTTCCCCGTCGGCGGCGCCGTCGAGATAAGGCTCGGCTACGCCGACCGCCTCCGGACGGTCATCAAAGGCGAAATCACGGCGCTCGAACCGGAGTTTTCCTTCGACCGCCTGCCGGCGCTGACCGTGCGCGGCTACGACCGCCGCCACCGCCTGCAACGCGGCCGCCGCACGCGCACCTTCGTCGGCCAGAAGGACAGCGACATCGCCGCCCGCGTCGCCCGCGAGGCCGGCCTCAGCAGCGACGCGGCCGACAGCCGCGTCACGCACGACTACGTCCTACAGGCCAACCAGACCGACATGGAATTCCTGCGCGAGCGCGCCGCGCGCATCGGCTTCGAGGTCTTCGTGGACGACCGCGTGCTGCGCTTCCGCCCGGCCGTCGGCGACGCGCGCGAGGCGGCCGTCATCAGCCTCGAAGACGACCTGCTCGAATTCTTCCCGCGCCTGTCGGCCGCCGGGCACGTGAGCGGCGTCGAGGTGCGCGGCTGGGACCCGAAGGAGCAGAAGCCGCTGGTGGGTAAGGCGCGGGGCGGCGAAGGCGGGCCGCGCGTGGGCGGCGCGCGCGCGGCGGCCGCCCTCGCCGGCGACGCGTTCGGCGCGGCCGTCAGCGTCCACGGCGACCGCCCCGTCGGCTCGCAGGCCGAGGCCGACCAGCTCGCGGCCGCGCGGCTCGGCTCGGCCGGCCTGCGGCTCGTCACGGCCGAGGGCTCGTGCCGCGGCCGCGCGGACCTCGCGCCGGGCGAGGTCGTCCGCATCGAGGGGCTCGGGCGCCGCTTCGGCGGGCCCTACTACCTGACCTCGGTCGGCCACCACTACCTCGCCGAGCGCGACTACCGCACGACCTTCACGGCCGGGAGGAACGCCGTATGAGCCTGTACGATCTGCTGGCCGGAGAGGCGCCGGCGCCCGCGCTCGTCCACGGCGTCGTCATCGCGGTGGTGACGAACACCGAAGACCCCGAGGGGATGGGGCGCGTGCGGCTGCGCTTCCCGTGGCTCAACGACGAGGACGAGAGCAACTGGGCGCGCGTCCTCGCCCCGTCGGCGGGCAAGGGGCGCGGCGTCTTCTTCATGCCCGAGGTCGAGGACGAGGTGCTCGTCGCCTTCGAGCACGGCGACGTGCGCTTCCCCTTCGTGCTCGGCGGGCTCTGGAGTTCCAAGGAGGGGCTGCCCGCGCCCAACGACGACGGCAAGAACAACCTCCGCGTCATCCGCTCGCGCAGCGGCCACGTCGTCCGCCTCAACGACGAGGACGGCAAGGAGAGCATCGAGATAGTGGACGCCAAGGGCAAGAACAAACTCGTCTTCGACACCGCCAAGGGCACCGTGACCATCACCGCCGACAAGGACATCACGCTCTCGGCGCCCGGCGGCACGCTCAGGCTCGAAGGCCAGACCGTCGAGATAGAGTCGTCGGCCTCCGCCAAGGTCACGGCCGGGGCGGGGATGGACCTGAAGGCCGCGGCGACGCTCAACGTCAAGGGCGCGACCGTCAACATCAACTGAAGGGGGAGGAAGACTCTTTGGGAATGCCGGCTGCGAAACAGGGCGACCGCGTCGTCGCCGTGGACGTTCACATCGTCATCCTGCCGGCGCCGGCTCCGCCCGCGCCGCTGCCGCACCCGTTCTCGGGCGTCATCAGCGGCGGGCTGAGCCCGGACGTCAACGTCATGGGCATGCCGGCGGCCACGGTCGGGAGCACGGCCGACAACACGCCGCCGCACATCCCCACGCCGCCCGGCGTCGCCTTCCAGAAGCCGCCCTCGAACAAGGCGACCGTCCGCGCGGGCAGCGCGACCGTCAGGATTAACGGCAAGGCGGCGGCGCGGCTCGGCGACCCGGCCGCCACCTGCAACGACCCCGTGGACGTGCCCGCGGGCACGGTCGTCGCCTCGGGCACGGTGCTCATCGGTTAAGCGTCGGAGCGCGAGCGGTCATGCCAAAGACATTTCTCGGCGTCGGTTTGAACTTCCCCCTCGGCCTGGACGCGCAGGGCCAGATAGCGCCGGCCGAGTTCGAGGAGAGCGTCCGCCAGTCAATCCTCGTCGTCCTCGGCACGGCGAAGGGCGAGCGCGTGATGCGGCCCGACTTCGGCTGCGGCATCTACGACCTGGTCTTCGAGGTCAACACGGCCTCGACCGCGGGGCGCGTGGCGCAGTCGGTGCGCGACGCGCTGCTGCTGTTCGAGCCGCGCATAGACGTGCTCGGCGTGGACGTGTCGTCGGGCGGCGCGCGCGGCGAGCTGATGCTCATCAGCATTGACTACATGGTGCGCGCCACCAACAACGTCTTCAACCTCGTCTACCCGTTCTACCTGGAGAGCAGCGCCGCCGTATGACGAACCCGACGCCGAAGATAGACGAGCGCACGGCCGCCGACGTCTCGCGGCAGGTGGTCGAGCTGCTGCGCGGGCACTACGCGCCGGGCTGGCGCGGCTACGACCCGCGGACGCTTGAGCCGACGGGCGTGAGCGCCGCGCTCATCGGCGTCTTCAGCCGCTACGCCGAAATCATCATCCGCCGGCTCAACCGCGCGCCCGAGAAGAATTTCCTCGCCTTCCTCGACCTGCTCGGCGCGTCGCTCCAGCCGCCGGCGCCGGCGCGCGCGCCGCTCACCTTCTACGTGGCGGCCGGCAGCGCCACCGACGCCCTCGTCCCCGCCGGCACGGAGGTCGCCGCCGAGGCCGCGCCGGGCGAGTCGAAGCCCGTCACCTTCGAGACGGAGCGCGAGCTGCTGGTGACGACGGCGCGGCTCTCCTCGGTCTGGGCGCGCGACCCCGTCGAGTACAGGCACGCAGACCTCGGCGCGCTGGCCGAGGGCGCGGGCGCGGCCGCCGCGCTCCCGGCATTCCGCGGCGTGACGACCGTCGAGCACGACCTCTACGTCGGGCATGACTTCTACCTCGGACACCCCGCGCTCAAGGGGCTACAGCTCGCCTTCGACCTCGACGCCGACATCACGGCGCCGGACGCGCGCACGCTGCGCTGGGAGTTGTGGGACGGCAAGGCCGGCGCGGCGCTCGCGCCGACCTCGGACACGACTGCGGCGCTGACGAGGGACGGCTCGGTCGTCTTCGGGCGCTTCGCGGCCGCGCCGAGCCGGCAGGCCGTGGGCGGCGTGACGAGCCGCTGGCTGCGCTGCCGGCTGCTGACGCCGGTCACCGCCTCGGCGTCGGCGCAGGCCGGGCGCGTGCGCCAGACTCAGCTCCCGCGGCTGCGCACTATCAGGCTGCGGGCCGAGCTGGAGCGCACGAACATGCGCGCCGAGGCCGCGGCCACCAACCAGGCGGCCGCGGACCTGACGAAGGACTTCTTCCCCTTCGGCGAGAAGCCGCGCTTCGGCGACGCCTTCTACCTCGCGCACGGCGAGGCGTTCTCAGAGGAGGGCGCGACCATCACGATTACGCTCAACCTGACGAACACGGACGCGACCGCGAAGCCCAAACCGCCCGTCGCCTCGGCCGACTTGCGCCTGCGCTGGGAGTACTGGGACGGCGCGGCGTGGGTCGCGCTCGGCGACAGCGTGCCGACGCAGGACCCCGCGGGCACGTCCTTCAACGACACGACGCGCGCGCTGACGCGCAGCGGCGCGGTGACGTTCGTCCCGCCGACGCGCCCCGCGCGGACGACCGTCGGCGGCGTCGAGAACTACTGGGTGCGCGCGCGCATCGTGACGGGCGATTACGGCGTCGAGGCGCGCTACGCGCGCAAGCGCGACGCGGCGGGCAACGAGCTGAACGAGTACCAGTACGTCGAGGCGACCTTCGCGCCGCCGTCGCTCCAGCCGCCGGTCGTCGGCTACACCCTCGTCCGCCAGCAGGTGAAGCCCGAGGCCGTCTTCACCAGCAACTCGCTCGACCTGGACGACGTGACGGCCGACGCCGACGACCCGGCGCGCGTCTTCCAGCCGTTCAAGCCCATTCCGGACGCGCGCCCGACGCTCTACCTCGGCTTCACCACGCCGCCCGGCCGCGACGCGTTCCCCAACGGCGTCGTCAGCCTCTACTTCGGCGTGGCCGACGTCGCGCACGGCACGCCGCCCGACTCCGCGCCGGGCGCGACGCCGCCGCGCGTCGCGTGGGAGTGCCGCACGGCGCGCGGCTGGACGCCGCTCGTCGTGCGCGACGGGACGGAGCAGTTGACGCGGCGCGGCATCGTCGAATTTCTCGCGCCCGCCGACTTCGCGCCGGCGCGCGAGTTCGGGCAGGCGCGCTTCTGGCTGCGCGCGCGCAACGACGGCGGCCCGTACAGGCACGCCCCGCGCCTCGGCCGCGTGCTGCCGAACACGACGATGGCCGCGCAGACCTCGACGCTCGCGGACGAGGTGCTGGGCTCGAGCGATTCGAGCGCGTCGCAGCGCTTCCGCGCGTCGCGCGCGCCCGTCCTGCTCGGCCCCCGGCTCGAAGTGCGCGAGCCAGAGCCGCCGCAGTCGAACGAGCGCCGCCGCGTAGAGGAGGAGGAGGGCCCGGACGCCGTCACCCCCGCGGAGCCGGCCGCGGGCGGCGCGCGCGGCGCGGACGACGACGGAAGGCCGCGCGAGGTCTGGGTGCGCTGGCACGAGGTCGCGGACTTCTACGCCTCGGGGCCGCGCGACAGGCACTACGTGCTCGACCACGTGACGGGCGAAGTGCTCTTCGGCGACGGCCGCAACGGGATGATTCCGCCGCGCGGGGCGGGCAACGTCCGGCTGCGCTCGTACCGCGCGGGCGGCGGCGCGGCGGGCAACAAGCCGGCGGGCAGCATCACGCGGCTCAAGACGACCGTGCCTTACGTCAGCGGCGTGACCAACCACGAGGCGGCCTCGGGCGGCGCCGACGCCGAGACTTACGAATCGCTCGTGCAGCGCGCGCCGCTCGCCATCCGCCACGGCGGCCGCGCCGTCACCGTCGAGGATTTCACGGACTTGGCGGCGCTCGCCTCGCCCGAGGTGGCGCGGGCGATGTGCGTGCCGCTCTACGACCTGGAGGCCGACCCGGCGGGCGCGCAGAAGCGCCTGGGGAGCGCCAGCGTCATCGTCGTCCCGCGCTCGCGCGAGGCCAAGCCGCTGCCGAGCATGGAGCTGATTGACCGCGTCCGCGCCTACCTCGACGCGCGGCGGCCGACGGCGCTGCGCCTCGCGGTCGTCGGCCCCGAGTACGTCCGCGTGGACGTGGAGGCCGAGGTCGCCGTCACCTCGCTCGAAGCGGCGGGCGCGGTCGAGGCGGCGGTGCGCGCCGAGCTTGCGCGCTACCTGCACCCGCTGACCGGCGGCGCGGGGCGCGCGGGCTGGCGGTTCGGGCGCAAGCCGCGCCGCTCCGACCTGTTCGCCGTCGTCGAGGCCGTGCCGGGCGTCGACCACGTCCGCCGCCTGCGCCTCGTCGAGACGGAGGAGCGCGCGGGCGCGGGCGCGACCGACCGCTTCCTCGTCTACTCGGGCTCGCACGCGGTGAGCCTGACCTACGTGGGGGCTTGAAGAGGCCGAAGAAACCTTAAGAGACACATGCCACTGAGTCTGCCCAACCTTGACGACCGCACATACAACGACCTCGTGGAGGAGGCGCGGGCGCGCATCCCGGCGCTCGCGCCGGAGTGGACGAACCACAACGCCTCGGACCCCGGCGTCACGCTGGTCGAGCTGTTCGCGTACCTCTCGGAGTCGCTCATCTACCGGCTCAACCGCGTGACGGACGCCAACGTCCAGACCTTCCTCCGGCTGATTGACCCGCAGTGGGCGCCGACGCCGGGGCGCGCGCTGGCCGAGGAGGTCAGCGCCACCGTGCGCGAGCTGCGACGGCCCGAGCGCGCCGTGACGTGCGAGGACTTCGAGCGGCGCTCGCTCGAAGCCGACGCCCGCGCGGCGCGCGCCCGCTGCGTCCCCGAGCGCGACCTCGCGGCGGCCGACCCGGCGGCGCGCGACGCCGAGCGGCGCGGCTGGGTGAGCGTCGTCCTCGTCCCGCGCGCGGGGGTGTCGGCGGCCGACTTCCGCGACAAGACGCTGCCGGCCGTCAGGCTCCACCTCGACACGCGGCGGCTTTTGACGACGCAGGTCAGCGTCGTCGGCCCCGTCCTCGTCCCGTTCGGCGTCCGGCTGACGCTCAACCTGTTGCCGGACGCGGTCGAGGAGAAGGTGCGGGCGCGCGCTAACGACGCGCTGACGCGCTTCTTCCACGAGCTTGAGGGCGGCGAGGGCGGCGCGGGCTGGCCCTTCGGGCGCGACGTCTACGTGTCGGAGATTTACGAGCTGCTCGACGGCGTGGAGGGCGTGGACTACGTCACGCGCACGACCGACGCCAGCAACGCGCAGCTCGACGAGCTTTTCCCGGCCGACCCCGCGCAGACCGCGCGCATCGTCCGCAACAGCGCGAACGAGGTGGCGCAGTTGACGCTCGCGGCCTACGAGCTGCCGCGCTGGCGCGCGGACCTGAGCGCGGTCACGCTGGCGCGCAAGTCGAGATTCTAGAGGGCCGGTCGAATAGTTATGGGGAAACTGCCGAACCAGGACGGCGAGGAGCCGAGCGACATCCGCCGCGAAGAGACGGGCGACGACGGCGGCGAGACTCCGCCCTTCGTGCCGGACTACGAGACGGACGAGTCGCCGCGCCTCCCGCAGCCCGAAGAGTCCGCGCCCATCCTTATACCGAAGGAGCAGCCGCCGCCGCCCGACGATTCGCCGCCGCCCCCGCCGACGAACGGGGAGACGCCGAAGGGCGAGGAGCCGCCGCCTCCCCCGCCGCCCGACACCGAAGAACCGCCCAACAAGGAGGAGCCGCCGCCGCCGCCGCCCTCGACGGAGGAGCCGCCCAGTAAGGAGGAGCCTCCGCCCACGACGACGATTCCGCCCAGGGAAGAGGCGCCGAAAGAGGAGCCGCCTCCTCCGCCCCCTCCCGACACCGAGGAGCCTCCGAAGGAGGATGCGCCTCCTCCTCCGCCTCCCGACACGGAGGAGCCGCCGCCTCCTCCTCCGCCTGACACGGAGGAGCCGCCCGGAGACGAGGAGCCTCCGACAGGAGAGGAGCCTCCGAGGGAGGACGAATCGCCGCCGCCTCCGCCGGACACGGACCGGCCGCCGCCCCCGGACGAGGAGCCCGCGCCGGAGGTGGGCGCGCCGCCGCCCCCGCCGGGCGAGCAGCCGCCGGCCCCGCCGGCGCAGCCCGCCCCGCCCGCGCCGGCGCAGCCCCCGCCGTCCGCGCCGCTCTCGGGCGAGCGCATGCTCCAACTGCTGCCGGGCATCTATCAAGAGAACGACTTCGTCCGCGACTTCCTCCGCGCCTTCGAGAAGATTCTGCTCGGCCGCGCCGACGGGCCCGACATCGGCAGGGGGCTTGAGGAGACAATCGCCGGGCTCGCCGACTACTTCGACCCGCAGAAGGCGCCGAAGGAGTTTCTGCCGTGGCTCGCCGACTGGACGGCGCTGAGCCTGCGCGCGGATTTGAGCGACCAGCAGCAGCGAGACTTTCTCGCCAACGTCATCCAGCTCTACCGCTACCGCGGCACCCGCGAGAACCTGCGGCGGCTGCTCGCCATCTTCACGGGCGGCCTGCCCAAGGTGACCGAGTACCCGAACCGCCCGCACTACTTCTACGCCGTCGTGTCGCTCCCGCCCGACGTGCAGGGCAAGCCGGCCGTCATCGCGCGGCTCAAAGAGATAGCCTACGCCCTGACGGACCTTGAGAAGCCGGCGCACACCGACTACGACCTCGACTTCGACTTCCCGAGCATGCAGGTGGGCGTCCACTCCACGGTCGGCGTGGACACCATCCTCGGCACGCCGCGCTAGGCCGGCCGCCCGACCCGACAGGAGAATTGAAACCCGATGCCAGACATCAAGCGGCTCAACTACTTCAACTCGCAGTTCCTCATTGACCGGGACTTCCGCGACGAGCAGGCGTATCACCTCGGCCTGCGCCGCATGCACAACCGCGCGCTCCACCGCTGGGGCGTCGCCGAGGGGCTGAACGTGACGAAGACGGCCGCGGCCGAGGTGACCATCGGCCCCGGCATGGCGATTGACGCCGCCGGCAACGAGATTGTCCTCACCGAGCCGCGCGCCCTCAGCCTCGCCGGCTCTGCGCCCGGCGCCGACGTCTTCGTCACCCTCGCCTACGAGGAGACGTACGACCCGGCCGACCTCTACACCTCGGGGTCGCTGCGCGAGTACACGCGCCGCACCGAGCGGCCGCGGGTTGACAAGGCGGCGGCCGCGCCGCCCGCCGACGGCGCCGTGCTCGTGCTGGCGCGCGTGCGGCTCGACGCCGCCGGCGCGGTCAGCACGATTGACCCTTACGCGCGCCGCAACGCTTCGAGCGCCATCGCGCCCGAGACCGACCTTCAGGTGCGGAGCCTGACCCTCATGCGGCAGGAGATGCCGAGCGCGCAGTGGGCGCGCCTCGACCTCGAATCGGCCAACCAGGCGAAGCTGGCCGGCGCCAGCCTCCGCCTCGACGCCGGCCGCGAGCTGTTCTTCAACGGCGCGGGGCAGCTCCGCTCCTCTTCGGACGCGCGCCGCATCGTCTTCAACCAGACCGGCAACCGCCTTGAGCTGCACGAGGCCGGCGACACCGTCTTCCTCAACGGCGCGACGCCCGTCGAGCGGATGCGCGTCACCGCCTCGGGCAACGTCGGCATCAGGGACGACCGCGCGGGCGCGCGCCTGAGCGTCGGCGGCGCCGACGCGACCACGCAGATCGAGACGGCCGAGGTGCTGCGCCTGTTCCGCCCCAGCGTCGCCAACGTCAAGAACCACAACAGCGCCGGCCTCTTCGTCGGCGCGTCCGAGGCGGGCGTGAACGGCGGCTCGCGGCTCGATATCCGCCTGGCGAACGCGGCCGCCGCCGGCAACGCGTACGGCTACACGCCCAACGTCAACGTGCTGACGCTGCTCTCGAACGGCAACGTCGGCGTCGGCGGCGTGACGGCGCCCGTCACGGCGCTGCACGTCCCCGCCTCGGGGCTGCAAATCGGCGCGGCGGGGACGGCCGGCGACAACTTCCACTTCACCTCTGACCTGAACGGCCCGCGCGCGCTGCGCCTCTACAACGGCAACTACGGGACGGGCGCGATGCTCGTCACCGTGCTGCCGAGCGGGCGCGTGGGGCTCGGGCTGGCGGCGGCCAACCCCGTGGCGCCGCTGCAAATCGGCGCGCTGACGACCTTCAGCCAGGGCGCGAGCGCCAACGGCGCGTGGGCCAACATCGGCTCGAACTGCTACTACGACGGCGCGTGGCGGCGCATAGACCCGGCGAAGGCCGGCGCCAACCTCCACATCAACGGCGACGGCGACGGCACGGAGTTCCGCTTCTACAAGGCCGACGCCAATTCGGGGCGCGAGCGCAACATCGCCTACATCGGCACGCAGACGACCGCCTTCGTCGAGGGCAAGGTCGGCGTCGGGACGAGCGAGCCGGCCGCCAAGCTCCACGTCGTCGGCGGCGCCATCATGCCGGCCGTCGGCAACAGCCAGCAGGCCGGCATCCAGTTCCCGCTCAACCCCGGCGGCGGCGGCTACGACGAGGCGTTCATCCGCTACTACGTCGAGTCGGGCGAGACGACGCGCCTGCTCATCGGCATCGAGAACGACGCCGACGACACGCTCGGCTTCTGGCAGATGGGCGCCGAGCGGATGAACATCGTCAACGGCAACGTCGGCGTCGGCACGCGCAACACCAACGCCAGGCTGCACGTCGCCGGCAACCCGAGCCTGCTCACGCTCGAAGGCACCGACCACGGCTACATCAACTTCTACCCGTTCGGCTACGCCGCGGGGCGCAAGGCGTGGCTCGGCTTCGGCAACCCGAACAACAACTCGCTCAACATCATCAACGAGGCGACGGGCGGCAACTCCAACGGCCGGATTCACATTGACGGCGCCGACGCCACCTACGTCCTCAGCGGCGAGGGGCTCATCGTCAGCCGCGCGTGGCGCGGCGCGGCCGCCAATTCCGGCCGCCTCATCGTCGAGGGCGAGGCCAAGTTCGGCGGGACGCGCACCGACATCAACGGCTACGACGGCAGCGGCTACCACTGGGTGCGCGAGAGCGGCGACGAGAACAAGATGTGGTTCGCCTTCCGCCGCTCGGGCACGCGCGGCCGCAACGTCGAGTTCGCCACGGCCGTCTACGTCAACGGCTCGTACGTCAACTCGGACGAGCGGCTGAAGACCGACATCCGGCCGCTCGAAGGCGTGCTCGACAAGCTGGCGCTCCTGCGCGGCGTCTCCTACCGCGAGGTCGAGCGCGAGGAGCCCGCGCCGGGGCAGCTTTCGCCTCGCCCGCGCCGGCTCGGCGTCGTCGCGCAGGAGCTTGAGGCCGTCTTCCCCGAGCTTGTCTCGGAGGCGGACGAGGGCGGCTACAAGGCGGTCGCCTACCACGGCCTGACCGGCGTCCTCATCGAGGCGGGCAAGGAGCTGAAGGCCGAGAACGACGCGCTCAGGCGGAGGGTCGAGGCGCTCGAACGGCTCGTCGGCGCGGGGGCGGGCGCGTAGGCGGCCGGGAACCCGCGGGCTGGAAAATTTCCGACACGACTGGAAGGGGCTTGATGAGCGAACAGATGAGAGAGAGGCTCGCGGAGCTTGAGAAGGACTTCAACGTCGGTCAGTCGCGGCTGCGCGACCTTGAGATGCAGGAGGCGGCGCTGCGCGAGACGCTGCTCCGCATCAGCGGCGCGATACAGGTTCTGAAGGAGCTGCTCGGCGACGACGCCGGCGAGCCGGCCGGGGGAGGGAACTCAGCCGGCGCCGCGGGCTCGTGAGCGACGCGCGGCCGGGCCGCCGGGACGTGGCGACGTGGCCGCCGGCTTCCGGGCCGTCGGGGGCCGGCTGTAAGCCGCCGGGCGTCGGCCCTGAGCCGCGCCGACGCGCCCCCGGGGTCAGTTGGCGGGGCCGGGTGTGATGTCTGGATGACTAACGGGACGACGTCCGGCGGCGGCGACGCGCGCGTGGGGCTCGTCGGCTTCGGGCTGGCGGGCGCGGTCTTTCACGCGCCGCTCGTCGCGGCGACGAAGGGGCTGCGGCTCGCGGCCGTCGTCACCTCGAACCCGGAGCGCTCGCGTCGGGCGCGAAGCCTGTACCCGGGCGCGCTCGTCTACGACGACGCCGGGCGCATGTTCGAGCGCGCGGGCGACCTCGACCTCGTCGTCATCGCGTCGCCCAACCGCACGCACGCGCCGCTGGCGCGCGCCGCGCTCGACGCGGGCCTGCACGTAGTCGTTGACAAGCCGCTGGCGGCGACCGCCGCCGAGGCGCGCTGGCTCGTCGAAGAGGCGCGGCGCCGGCGTCTGTTGCTGACCGTCTTTCAGAACCGGCGCTGGGACGGCGACTTCCTGACGCTCGCCGGGCTGGTCGGGCGCGGCGCGCTCGGGCGCGTGCTGCGCTTCGAGTCGCGCTTCGAGCGCTGGCGGCCGCGGCCGAAGCCGGGCTGGCGGCAGAGCGACGAGCCGGCCGACGCGGGCGGCCTGCTCTACGACCTCGGGAGTCACCTGATTGACCAGGCGCTCCTGCTCTTCGGCCCGGCCGCGCGCGTCTACGCGGAGCTAGAACGACCCTACGAGGGCGTCGGCGCGGACAACGACTCGTTCGTCGCGCTGACGCACGCCTCGGGCGTCCGCTCGCACCTCTGGATGAGCAGCGCCGCGGCGCAGCCCGGCCCGCGCTTCCGCGCCCTCGGCAGCGAGGCCGCCTACACCAAGTTCGGGCTCGACGCGCAGGAGGACGCGCTCCGCGAGGGCGCGCGCCCCGGCGACCCGGGCTGGGGCGAGGAGCCCGCGGAGCGCTGGGGCCTCTTCGGAGCGGGCGACGACCTGCGCCCGCTGCGCACGGAGCCCGGCTCTTACCAGAGCTTCTACGCCGGCGTCGCGGCCGCGATGCGCGACGGCGCGCCGCCGCCGGTCGAGCCCTCCGAGGCCGCCGCCGCGCTCGAAGTCATCGAGGCCGCGCGCCGCTCGCACGCCGAAGGCCGGGCCGTCAACCTTTAACCACGCGAACAGTCACGCGAAAGCCGAGGGGAGGAGCCGAAGAGATGAGTCAGACGACCGAGGGGCCGGCCGCGGGCGCGCAGCCCGGCCCGCCCTACTACATCACGCGCGAGCAGGAGCTGGAGCTGCGCATCAAGGCGGGACGCGGGGTGGTGATGAACAACGTCCCGACCTCGCTGGTCATCGGCCAGTCAACTTCGTTCGACGATTACGTCCGCCAGTTGATGATACCGACGCGCGTGCTCGAACTGGCGCGCAAGGCTTCGGGCATCCGCTTCTCCGGGTGGGAGGCCGAGGCCGTCCGCGCCAGCATCGCGCCCGGCGACGGGCTGCTGCGCCGCATCCTCGTCGAGAAGGCGCGCAAGGACGACTCGCACCCGCCCTACATCCGCGTCGCCTGCACGGGCAGGGGCGAGTACGACGGGCTGGCCGCCGAGCACGGCTACGACGTGGAGGTCGAGCAGGTGGACGTGCACGCCGGCGACTTCGGCTCGCCGGTCGTGCTGGAAATCTGGCCGGCGCAGCACTACTCGCCGATGCACTCGCACGGCAGGACGACGGGCATCATCTACAGCCTCGCCGGGCAGATTGACGTGATGGCCTACGCGGGGCTCGCGTGGGACGCCGAGAAGGTCGGCCTGCTCACGCTGACGCCGGGCCAGTGCGCCTGGCTCGACGGCGAGCGCTTCGCCGTCCACAAGGTCTACTGCCCGATGGACGGCGGCGACCGGCCCGTCGGCCCCGACAACCTGCTCAACGACAGCGGCAACTACGCCGCCACCTTCCACGTCTACCTCAACCGCGATGAGCTGCCGCTCGTCTCGGCGTCGCCGGAGGCCGAGCCGCGGCCGGACACGCGCGACGAGTTCACCTTCATAGACGAGAAGACCCGCGAGGAGACGGCCTTCCCGACCTACTCCGACATCTCCTGGAGCGTCCTACGCAAGGTGATGGCCGACTACGCCTCGAAAATAAGGATGTGAGCGCGGGGCCGCGTCGTCGGAACGCCGCCCGCGCGGGCCCGGAAGGCTGAATTTTTTAGCCGTTTGACAGCCCGACCGTTCGGTAATATCTTTCATGCCCCACAGGACTCCTGTCGGCGACGGCTCGCCGGCCTCACATTAGGGCGCAGACAGAGCAAAACCAGCAGGCGTCTGGTTACGGAGGTGAGTCGGATGAAGAGAAGACTATCCGCAACGGTTTTTCTGTTCGTGTGTCTGGTCGCGCCGGGGTTCACCGCCCCCGCTTCGCCTCCGCGCAGCGCGCCCGAGTGCTACTCGTCCGGCGGCTACATGGTGTGCTGCAACGCCGACGGCGCTTGCTTCATCGTGTACCGTTAAAGCGTCACATTCTACGGCTTCCGCGAAAGAGCCCCAGTCGTAACGGGGGGGCAAGACTTCGGTCCTGCCCCCCTTACTTTTTACGTGACACCGGGCAGGTTCACGTCCCGTCGGGCAAAACCCTTTCGTTAGACAAGGCGAGGCGCGGACGGTTGATTCCGCCCGCGCCCCGCCTTTGTCGCGTCCGCCTTACCCTCAGGCGACGCGCCTGACGTTGTTGAGCGAGCCGTGCGAGCGCTCGCCCGCCATCCGGCGCAGCCGCGCGACGCGCTCGTGCGTCGGCGGGTGGCTGCTGAAGAGGTTCTGCATCGAGAAGCCGGTCAGCGGCTTGACGATGAAGAGGTGCGAGACGGCCGGGTTGACCGGCAGCGGGATGCGCTGCGAGTAAGCCTCGAGCTTCTCCAGCGCCGACGCCAGCGCCTCCGGGTCGCCGCCGACCTCCGCGCCCGTCCTGTCCGCGCCGTGCTCGCGCGAGCGCGAGATGGCGAGCTGGATGATGGTCGCCGCCAGCGGCGCGAGGAAGAGCATCAACAGCCCGCCGAGCAGGCCGCCGCCGCCGCCCTCGTCCTCGTCGTCGCTCGACCCGCCGCCGAAGATGAGCGCGAACTGCCCCAACTGCGCGACCATCGTGATGGCCCCGGCGACGGTCGCCGCCACCGCGCTCACCAGGATGTCGCGGTTGCGTATGTGGCCCAGCTCGTGCGCCAGCACGGCCGCCAGCTCGCGCCCGTCGAGCAGGCGCAGGATGCCGGTCGTCACCGCCACCACCCCGTGCTTAGCGTTGCGCCCGGTGGCGAACGCGTTCGGCGCGTCCGACTCGACGACGGCCACGCGCGGCTTCGGGAGCCCAGCCTCCCGCGCCAGCCCCGCCACCAGGTCGTGCAGCCCCGGCGCCTCCGCGTACGACACCTCGCGCGCGCCCGCCATCTTCAGGGCGATGCGGTCGGAGTACCAGTAGCCGCCGAAGTTCATCGCCAGCGCCAGGACGAAGCCCAGCGCCATGCCGTAGGAGCCGCCGAGCAGGCCGCCCGTCACGACCAGCAGACCCGTCAGCGCCCCCAGTAGAATCGTCGTCTTCAAAGTGTTCAAGCTGAACATACTCCCCTCGACGAAAACCGCCCCCGGACTTTACGAGAACGGGATGTGCGCGTCCGACATCAGCGAGGCCACCTTCTGCGCCAGCCCGAGCGCGCAGAGCATCGAAGCCCTCAGCGCGTGCTCGGCCGCGGCCCTGGCCTCGGACGCCGGCGGCAGGGACGCGATCTGCCCGCCCAGCGCCGTCACCTCCTGCTCGATGCGCGCCAGCTCCTCGCGCAACTGCTCGGCGTGGTTCAGGACCTCGACCGAGGCGGCCGAGTCGTTCAGCCGCTCGCGAATCTGCTGCAAGGGGAGGCCGGTGGCCTTCAGCGCCTTGATGGCGCGCACGCGCTGCGGCGCGTCCGACCCGTAGACGCGGTGGCCGCCGTCCGTCCTCCCCGCCGGCTCGAGCAGGCCCTGGTTCGTGTAGAAGTCAATCGTGCGCGCGCCCACCCCGCAGGCGCGCGCCAACTCGCTGACTCGATACTTCTCCATGACCATGGCCCCCGTCATACGATGATTTTGATACTGTATGTTAGCCTACAGTTGCCCGCCAGACAACTGTACGGTCGGAAGTTGAATCTATCACGGAAACGCGCGCTTCGGGCTCCGCGCGCCCGCGTGGGCGAGGGCGGAGGTGTAGGTTCGCCCCGGGCGCGCGCGAGGGCGGCGGGCGGAGGGAAGGGGGCGCATGGATCAGGTCTGGCTGTGGGTGGGTTTCAACGTCTTCGTGCTGTTGATGCTGGCGGTTGACCTCGGCGTCTTTCACCGCAAGGCGCACGACGTTTCGATGAAGGAGGCGGCCGGCTGGAGCGTCGTCTGGGTGACGCTGGCGCTCGCCTTCAACTACGGCGTCTACCGTTTCATGGGCGCGCAGGCCGGGATGGAGTTTCTGACCGGCTACCTCATCGAGAAGGCGCTCTCGGTGGATAACATCTTCGTCTTCGTCCTCATCTTCTCCTACTTCAAGGTTCCGGGGAAGTACCAGCACCGCGTCCTCTTCTGGGGCATCATCGGCGCGCTCCTGATGCGCGGCGCGATGATAGGGGCGGGCGCGTACCTCATCAAGCAGTTCCACTGGATCATCTACGTCTTCGGCGCGTTCCTCGTCGTCACCGGCGTCCGCATGGCGACGCAGGACGAGCACGACATCGAGCCCGAGTCGAACCCCGTCATCAGACTCGTCCGCCGCTTCATCCCGGTCGTCAAAGAGTACCGCGGGCAGAGCTTCTTCGTGCGCGAGCCCGACCCGGCGGCGGGCGGGCGGCTGCGGCGCGCGGCCACGCCGCTCTTCGTCGTCCTCGTGCTGGTCGAGACGACCGACCTCATCTTCGCGGTGGACTCCATCCCGGCCATCTTCGCCGTCACCGAGGACGCGTTCCTGGTCTACACGTCGAACGTCTTCGCCATCCTCGGCCTGCGCTCGCTCTACTTCCTGCTCGCAGGGGTCATCCACAAGTTCCACTTCCTCAAGCTGGGGCTGTCCGTGGTGCTGGCGTTCGTCGGCGTCAAGATGCTGCTGACCGACGTTTATAAGATTCCCATCGGGCTCTCGCTCGGCGTCATCGCGCTGACGCTGCTGGCGTCGGTGGCGGCCTCGCTCGTCTTCCCGAAGGAGGCCGAGGAGCATTCGCCCGTCGAGCGCGACCCGCGCGGCGGCGCGGAGGAAGGGCGCTGAGGCGCACGCGCGAGTCGTACGGCCGCGGCGAATTCGGGCGGGTTGTCGGCGTCGGCGACGGACTTCGGGGACGTGAGGGCGGCGCGCGACCTCACGCTCGCGCTCCTCGGCGTGGGGCGCGTCGCGGGCGCCGAGCGTCTGCGCGCCGCCGGCGCGTGCCGCGTCCTCGAAGACTTCTCAGACTACGGACGCCTGCTCCGCTTCCTCGACGACGCCGAAGTCCCTGCGGCGGCGACGCCTTGAGGATGTCCGCGCCGAAGCTCTAGGGCTCCGGCGTGGCGTCCGCCCGCGGGGACTCCTCTTCGTGGCAGCCGACGAAGCGGTAGCCGACGCCGACGACCGTCTCGACGCAGCCGCCGCACGCCCCGAGCTTGGCGCGCAGCCTCCGGATGTGCACGTCGAGCGTGCGCGTGTCGCCGTAGTACTGCTGCCCCCACACCTCGTCGAGGAGTTGCGTCCTGGTGGCGACCCTGCCGGGGCGGCGGGCCAGCGCCGCCAGCAGGCCGAACTCCTTGCGTGTGAGTTTGACCTCCTCGCCCGCGCAGGAGGCGCGCATGTCGTCGAAGCTGACGCGCAGCCGCCCGTCCTCGTAGCCGGCCGACGCCCCGCCCTCGGCCCTGCGCAGCACGGCCCGCACCCTCGCCATCAGCTCCCTGACGGAGAAGGGCTTGGTGACGTAGTCGTCGGCCCCGAGTTCGAGGCCGGCGACGCGGTCGGACTCCGACCCTCTGGCGGTGAGCATGATGACGGGGGTGCGGCGCCTCGAGGGCTCGCGCCGGAGCCGGCGGCACAGCTCCGCGCCCGACATCCCGGGCAGCATCAAATCCAGAATCACCAGCGACGGCGGCTCGCGCGTGTCGAGCGCGGCGGAGAGCCCCGCCTCGCCCGTCGCCGCCCACACCACCGCGAAGCCCTCGCGTTCGAGGTTGTAGCGCAACCCCTCGGCGATGTCCGCGTCGTCCTCGACGACCAGCACTGGCCTGTTCATAAGCTCGACAGTCCCGCGTCCGAGAGTCCCTGATTCCTCACGCGCCGGCCGCGGCCCGCGCCGGCCATTTTCGTAGATGGTAAATCCTAAACGGCCGCCGGTAAATGCCGGCCGGCGGCGGCCGGGTCGAGCGCGGCGCGGGGCGACGCGCTGGGGCGCGGCGGCGTACTCCGTTGAGTAAACTGAAGGCGGAAGCGGGGACGCG
>DASVUF010000328.1:0-26731 GCA_036387195.1 Pyrinomonadaceae bacterium
CGCGCCGAGCGCGGAGCGCGACAGGGCCGCGCCGCCGGGGCCGCCGAGGCTTTCGCGGCGGCGGGCGACTGAGGCGCGGCGCGCGCGCCAGTCCGGCGGGGAAGTGAGTCCAAGGCTTAGAGGGGAAAGGCAGGGTTTCGAGATGTTCGACTATCTGATCGTGGGGGCGGGCTTCGCCGGCAGCGTCATCGCGGAGCGGCTGGCGCGCGTCGCCGACAAGCGCGTGCTCGTCATTGACCGGCGCAACCACGTCGGCGGCAACGCCTACGACCACTACAACGACGACGGCCTGCTCGTCCACCGCTACGGCCCGCACATCTTCCACACCAACTCGCGCGAGGTCTTCGAGCACCTCTCGCAGTTCACGGAGTGGCGGCAGTACCAGCACCGCGTCCTAGCCTGCGTGGACGGGATGCTTCTGCCCATCCCCATCAACCTCGACACCATCAACCGCCTCTACGGCCTCAGCCTCAGCTCGTTCGAGGTCGAGAAGTTCCTGGAGTCGAAGGCGGAGAAGCGCGAGCGCCTGCGCACCAGCGAGGACGTGGTCGTCGCGAAGGTCGGGCGCGACCTCTACGAGAAGTTCTTCCGCAACTACACGCGCAAGCAGTGGGGGCTCGACCCGTCGGAGCTGGACGCCTCGGTGACGGCGAGGGTGCCGACGCGGACGAACCGCGACGACCGCTACTTCACCGACACCTACCAGGCGATGCCGAAGCACGGCTACACGCGCATGTTCGAGAACATGCTCGACCACCCGAACATCAAGGTGATGCTCAACGTGGACTACCGCGAGGTCGAGCGCGTCATCCCGCACCGCGAGCTGGTCTTCACCGGCCCCGTGGACGAGTACTTCGACTTCCGCTTCGGCAAGCTGCCCTACCGCTCCCTGGAGTTCAAGCACGAGACGCTCGACAGGGAAGTCCACCAGCCCGCGCCCGTCGTCAACTACCCGAACGACTTCCTCTACACGCGCGTCACCGAGTTCAAGTACCTGACGGGGCAGGAGCACCGCAAGACGGCCGTCGTCTACGAGTACCCGCGCGCCGAGGGCGACCCGTACTACCCGGTCCCGCGCCCCGAGAACGCCGAGCTGTACCAGAAGTACAAGACGCTGGCGGACGCGACGAAGGGCGTCCACTTCGTCGGGCGCCTCGCCACCTACAAGTACTACAACATGGACCAGGTGGTGGCGCAGGCGCTGACGACCTTCAGGAAGATCGCGGGCGACAGGAGCTAGAGGGAGCCCGCGGACAAGGAGCCGCCCCTTATGGGCCAGCAACCGCAGACGACCCCGGCCCCCGAGCTGTGGGCTGGAGTCGAGTGCACGGTCAACCGCGTCGGCGACCGCTACTTCGAGCAGCTCGAACGCAGCGGCCACGCGCGCCGCGCCGGCGACCTCGACCTGCTCAAGTGGCTCGGCGCGACCGCCGCGCGCTACCCCGTGCTGTGGGAGCGCACCGCGCCGGGCGAGCTTAAGGACGCCGACTGGACGTGGCCCGACGGGCGTCTGGGCCGGCTGCGCGAACTCGGCCTCCGCCCCATCGTCGGGCTCCTGCACCACGGCAGCGGCCCGCCCCACACCTGCCTGACCGACGACGACTTCCCCGAAAAGCTGGCCGCCTACGCGCGCGCCGTCGCCGAGCGCTACCCCTGGGTCGGGGACTACACGCCGGTCAACGAGCCGCTGACGACGGCGCGCTTCAGCGGCCTCTACGGCCACTGGTACCCGCACGGGCGCAGCGGGCGCACGTTCGCGCGCGCGCTGCTGAACGAGTTGCGCGGCGTCGTGCTGGCGATGCGCGCCGTGCGCGAGGTCAACCCGGCGGCGCGGCTCGTCCAGACCGAGGACGTCGGCAAGTGCTTCTCGACCGAGCGGCTGAGCTACCAGGCCGAGTTCGAGAACGAGCGCCGCTGGCTCACCTACGACCTGCTGGCCGGGCGCGTGACCCGCGACCACCCGCTGTGGCCTTACCTCCTTTCCGAAGGCGTCGGCGCGGGCGAACTCGACTGGTTCGCCGAGAACGCGTGCCCGCCCTCGGTCGTCGGCGTCAACTACTACGTGTCGAGCGAGCGCTTTCTCGACGAGCGTGTCGAGCGCTACCCGCCGCGCACGCGCGGCGGCAACGGCCGCGACGCCTACGCCGACACGGAGGCGGCGCGCGTCGTCGCGGGCGGCGTCGCCGGCGCGGGCGCCATCCTGCGCGAGGCGTGGGACCGCTACGGCCTGCCGCTGGCGCTCACGGAGGCGCACATGGGCTGCACGCGCGAGGAGCAGATGCGCTGGGTCCACGAGCTTTGGGCGGGCGCGTGCGAGGCGCGCGCGGCCGGCGCGGACGTGCGCGCCGTGACGGCGTGGGCCGTCTTCGGCTCGTTCGACTGGGACAGCCTCGTGACGTGCGACAGGGGGCACTACGAGCCCGGCGCCTTCGACGTGCGCTCGCCCGAGCCGCGCCCGACCGCCGTCGGCCGCATGCTGCGCGACCTGGCCTCCGCCGGCGCGCACGACCACCCCGCGCTCGACGCGCCGGGCTGGTGGAGGCGGCTCGAACGCCTCATCTACGCGGGCCCTTCGCGCCGCGCCGGGTCGAAGCGCACGAGGCGGCCGGCGGCGGCCGGCGGCGCGGCGTCGAAGGGGGCGGGCGCGGCGTCGAGGACGCTGCTCGTCGCCGGCGCGACGGGGACGCTCGGCGCGGCCTTCGCGCGCGCGGCCGAGTCGCGCGCGCTCTCCTGCCGCCTGCTCTCGCGGCGCGAGATGGACATCGCCGACGCCGCTTCGGTCGAGGCGGCGCTCGAAGGCTCGGGCGCGTGGGCCGTCGTCAACGCCGCCGGCTACGTGCGCGTGGACGACGCCGAGCGCGAGGCCGAGGCGTGCATGCGCGAGAACGCCTCGGGCGCGGCGACGCTCGCCGGGGCGTGCGCGCGTCGCGGCCTCCGGCTGCTCACCTTCTCGTCCGACCTCGTCTTCGACGGCCGCAACGGCGGCGCGCCCTACGTCGAGTCGGACGCCGTCTCGCCGCTCAACGTCTACGGGCGGAGCAAGGCCGAGGCCGAGCGCCGCGTGCTCGAAGCCTGCCCCGGGGCGCTGGTCGTGCGGACGAGCGCCTTCTTCGGCCCCTGGGACGAGCACAACTTCGTCACGCTCGTCCTGCGGCTGCTCTCGCGCGGCGAGGAGTTCGTCGCGGCGGACGATTACGTCGTCACGCCGACCTACGTCCCCGAACTCGCGCACGCCTGCCTCGACCTGCTGATAGACGGCGAGGGCGGCCTGTGGCACCTCGCCAACGGGGGCGCGCTCACGTGGGCCGAGTTCGCGCGGATGGCGGCGCGGCACGCCGGCCTCGACGAGCGGCTGGTGGTCGGCCGCCCGACGCGCGAGCTGGGACTGGCCGCCGCGCGCCCCGCGCACAGCGCGCTCGGGAGCGAGCGCGGCGCGCTGCTCGGCCCGCTCGAAGACGCGCTCGCCGCCTACGTGCGCGAGCGCGGCGAGGCCGACGCCTCCGCCCCGGGCCGGCGCGCTCGCGCGGCCTCGCGCTGAAGGCCGCGCGCCGCCTCAGTCCTTAGTCCAACGTTCTGTCCGCGAAGGCTTTCCGGCACGTAGTTTGAGTGAAACGTCTCGAAGGTAATTTTTGACGAGCCGTTTCCGGACAGGCCGGGCTCTGTCCGGCGGCGGGGTGTCCGGAAAACGTTTTCAACAGGAGAAGTCGAGATGGCAACAATTGAAGAGAGACTGACTGCCGCCGGCGTGGACACGGAGGAGTTGACAGAGGCGGTGGCGGGCGGCGGCTCGGCGGCGACGACGACGAACGTCGGGCAGACCGAGCGCTGGGCCTCGATGCTCGGCGGCGGCGCGCTCGCGCTCTACGGCGTGACGCGCGGGAGCCTGGGCGGCATCGCGCTCGCGCTGCTCGGCGCGGCGCTCGTCCAGCGCGGCGTGTCCGGCCACTGCAACCTTTACGAGGCGATGAACTTCAGCACCGCGGGCGACGCGGCCCTGCGCAACAGCGAGAACGTCTCCGTCTCGGGCGACCGCGGGACGAAGGTCGAGAAGAGCGTGAGCATCAACCGCCCGGCCGCCGAACTCTACAGCTTCTGGCGCAACTTCGAGAACCTGCCGCGGTTCATGAACCACCTCGAATCGGTGACGGTGACGGGCGGCGACCGCTCGCACTGGGTGGCGAAGGCGCCGGCGGGGACGAGCGTCGAGTGGGACGCCGAAATCTACAACGAGAAGGAGGGCGAGCTGATAGCGTGGCGCACGCTCGAGGGCTCGCAGGTGGCGAGCGCCGGCAGCGTCCGCTTCGAGCCGGCCGGCGAGGGCTCGACGACGGTGCGCGTCTCGCTCAAGTACGACCCGCCGGGAGGCAAGCTCGGCTCGCTGGTCGCGCGCCTCTTCGGCGAGAACCCCGACCAGCAGATAGAGGAAGACCTCGGCCGCTTCAAGCAGCTCATGGAGTCCGGCGGCGCGTCCTCCACGACCGGCGGCCGCAGCGCCTCGGCCGGAATTTGATGGGCGAGTAGAAGGCAGGCGGCAGGCGGCGGACGGCAGTCAGCAGGCGGTAGAAAAACTTTCGCGGGTCGGCCAGCGCGCCCTTCGTCAACTTCCGCCGGGCGGAGCCCGCCGACTACCGTCTACCCCTGAAGGGAGCATCAAACGGATGGCAGACGAGACAGAAGACGACCAGCTCATCGGGCACGACTCGACGACCGCGCCCGGAGGCAACAAGGAGCGGCAGGGGGGCGACCCCGGCCGCACGCCGGACACGGCCGAGGGCGACGAGCAGACCGTGGACGAAGACCTGCGGCAGAAGGGGCTGGGGGGCTAAAGTCCCCCGTAAATTCAACGGACACTCATCCGCGCCCGCCGCGGCCCAGGCCCGAAGGCCGAGGGCCGCGGCGGGCGCGGGTCTTTGCCGGCGGCCTTCCGGCCGGCGCGGGGCGTGATAGACGCCTGCAAAATCATAGACGCCTGCAAAATCGCCGAGCGCCGGAACCGCCCTCCGGCGCGCGCCCGAAACCTCCGCCGACGACAACACGACGTTCCGGGGTTCTCCCGAGCGGGGGGGCGGGCGCGGCCGACGCGACGCCGAAAATTTCGGCGCCGGCGCGCGCCGCGGCGTGCTATAGTTTTTCCAGCCGCGAAACGGGCGGGCCATGTTGCTCCGGCCGGCCCCGATTCTAGTTAGAAACGCCCTCACAACTGAATAGCCCTTCGAGCGGAGACCTATGACAGTCGAACGCCACCCCCGCGCGCACGCGCGCGCCGCGCGCCGCCTCCGCGCACGCGCGCTCCTTCTCCCGCTGCTGCTGCTGACGGCGTGCGCCGCCGCCGCGCGCGCGCAGACGCTGCCGGCCGGCAGCCCCGTGCTGCTCACGGAGGGGACGGGCGCGACGACGCGCGCCGTCGCCCACGAGGCCGTCACCTTCCGCTCCGAACCGTTCCCCGTCGTCTCGCCGCAGAACTGGAACGCCGACAAGTCGAACACGCGCGACCAGCAGACGCGCGTCACCCTCTTCGCCATGAACCTCGGGCTCTACGCCGGCGAGTGCGGGCGCGACGCGGCGCCGGGCTGCGCGATGGCGCTCACGGCCGACGCGCAGGACGCCGCGGGGCGCGTCTACCCGCTCAAGGTCGAGTCGGTGACGCGCCCGAGGTACGTGCAGTTGCGGCCGCTCCCCGACGACCCGACGCGGCAGGCGCCGGCCGAGGTCGAGCAGGGCTGGCTCTACGCCGTCACCGTCCGGCTCGACGAGGCGATGACCGACTCGCTCGGCGACGTGCTCGTCCGCGTCGGGCTCCACGGCCTCTCCTCGAACCGCGTGCGCATCGCCGTCGGGCAGGCCGGCCCCGGCCCGGCCGCCGACCCCGCCGCCGAGTTCGTCTCGCCCGCGCCGGCCGCCGAGCCCGCGCCGACGCCCCTGGCCTCGCCCAGGGCTTACGGCCCCGGCGAGGCTTCGGCCGCCGACGTGACGCGGCTGCTCGAACAGGCGACGTGGGGCCCGACCGCCGCCGAGGTCGCGCGCGTCCGGCAGATGGGGCTGCGCGCCTTCCTCGACGAGCAGTTCTCGGCCGCCGTCCTCAACCCCGCGAAGGGGTCGGACTTCCCGGACATGGCGTTCCCGCTCGACGACCAGAGCCAGCAGTGCGGCGCAGACGCCGTCTGCGCGCGCGACAACTACTCGGTCTACCCTTTGCAGAAGCAGTTCTTCACCAACGCGCTGACGCGGCAGACGCAGTTGCGCCAGCGCGTCGCCTTCGCGCTGCACCAGATTTTCGTCGTCTCGAACCGCGACATCCCGCTGCCCGCGTGGATGACGCCCTACCTTCAGGCGCTCGACCGCAACGCGTTCGGACGCTACCGCACGCTGCTCGAAGAGGTCACGCTCAACCCGGCGATGGGCGAGTACCTCGACATGCGCCGCAGCGTCGCCAACAACTCCAACGAGAATTTCGCGCGCGAGATTCTGCAACTCTTCTCGGTCGGCGTGAACCAGCTCAACCCCGACGGGACGCCCGTGCTCGACGCGCAGGGCGCGCCCGTCCCGGCCTACACGCAGACGACCGTCAACGAGTTCACGCGCGTCTTCACGGGCTGGAACCTCGCGCCCGTCTTCCAGGCCGGGGTCACCAACTTCCGCGACCCGATGGCGCCGCGCGGCGTCAACAACACGCACGACGTCGGCGCCAAGACGCTCTTCTCCGCGAGCGTCCCGGCGTGCCCGAGCACCACGGGGACGCAGAACGCCGCCTGCGCGCGCTCGGACATGACGGCGGCGCTCGACGTCGTGGCGAACCACCCGAACGTCGGCCCGTTCATCTCGCGCCAGCTCATACAGCACCTCGTCACCAGCAACCCCTCGCCCGCCTACGTCCGCCGCGTCGCCGCGGCCTTCGACAACGACTGTCAGGGGCTCTACCCCGAGAGCCCGTGCGCGAGCGCGCGCGGGAACATGAAGGCGGTCGTGCGCGCCGTCCTGCTCGACCCCGAGGCGCGCGGCGACGTGAAGACCGCGCCGGGCTACGGGCGGCTGCGCGAGCCCGTGCAGTATTTGACCAACATCCTGCGCGCCTTCGGCGCCACGAGCGACGGCGTGCTCGGCTCGCGCTCGTCGGGCGGCGACCTGCCCGGGCAGCTCGACCAGCCGGTCTTCCAGCCCGCCACCGTCTTCAGCTACTACACGCCCGACTACGAAGTCCCGGGCACGCGCCTGCAAGGGCCGGCCTTCCAGATTCTCTCGACCTCGACGACGCTGGCGCGCGCCAACGTCGCCAACCGGCTCATCTACTCGGGCGTCAGCGCCGGCGCGAACAACCCGACGGGGACGCAGCTCAACCTCGCGGCGCTCGACTCGCTGGCGGCGGGCGACGGCTCGCAGCTCGTCGAGCAGCTCAACCTGTTGCTCCTGCACGGCGCGATGTCGCAGCCGATGCGCGCGGCCGTCCTGACGGCCGTCCAGAGCATCCCGGCGACGAGCCCGCGCCAGCGGGTGCAGGCGGCCGCCTACCTCGTGGTGACTTCCCCGCAGTACGACGTGCAGAGGTGAACGACTGATGGCGCACTCACGCAGAGACTTCCTACGCAACACGGCCTGCGCGCTCGGCGGCGCGGCGATGGCTTCGAGCCTTGAGAGCTTCGGACTCGTCGGCGCGCTCGCGCAGGCGGGCGCGGCCTCGGACTACCGCGCGCTCGTCTGCGTCTTCCTCAACGGCGGCAACGACTGCAACAACACGGTCGTAGACCTCGGCCAGCTCGCCGGCGGCGACGCGCGGACGGGCTACAACAACGTGCGCGGCTCGGCGGGGCTGGCCATCGCGCAGCCGAGCCTGCTGCCCGTCTCGCCGCAGGGCGGCGGCTCCTACGGCCTGCACCCGAGCATGCCCGAGCTTCAGTCGCTCTTTAACCAGAGCCGCCTGGCCGTCGTCTGCAACACGGGGCCGCTGGTCGAGCCGCTGACGCGCGCCACCTACCTGAACGGCTCGGGCAAGCGCCCGCTCCAGCTCTTCTCGCACTCCGACCAAATAGGGCTGTGGCAGTCGGCGGTCGCCGACAGCGTCGCGCAGACGGGCTGGGGCGGGCGCATGGCCGACCGGACGGGCACGCTCAACGGCGCGGCCGCCTTCCCGCAGGTCGTCACCATCGCGGGCATCAGCCTCTTCGTCACCGGCGTCAACGCGCGCCCGCTCGCCATCGGCGACTCGAACACGGCGCTCGGCAACGTGCTGCCGCTCCAGATGACGGGCGCGGACGCCAACAACAGCGCGCGGCGCGCGGCCTTCGACCAGATTCGCGCGCTCGACGCCAACCTGACGCTCGTCAGGGCGGCGGCCGACACGCGCTCGGGCGCGCTGGCCGCGCGCACCGCGCTCCAGTCCGTGAGCCCGGTCATCAGCACCGCCTTCCCGAACACGTCGCTCGGCCGGCAGCTCCTCCAGGTGGCGCGCGTCGTCAAGGCCAGCACCGACCCGGCCGCCGGCATCAACATGAAGAGGCAAATCTTCTTCTGCAACCTCGGCGGCTTCGACACGCACAGCAACCAGTTGACCGGGCAGGCCGGCCTGTTGCAGCAGCTCAGCCAGGCCTTGAACGCCTTCTATTCGGCGACGGTCGAGCTGGGTTTGCAGGACAAGGTGACGGCCTTCACGCTCTCCGACTTCGGGCGCACGTTCGCGCCGTCGGGGGCCGGGGCGGGCGTCGTCGGCTCCGACCACGGCTGGGGCAGCCACCACTTCGTCCTCGGCGGCGCGGTCGCCGGCGGCAGGTTCTACGGCGCGTACCCGACGCTCCAGCTCGGCGGCCCCGACGACACCGACGGCGGCTCGACGCCGCGCGGGCGCTGGATTCCGACGACCTCGGTCGAGCAGTACGCGGCGACGCTCGCCGGCTGGTACGGGCTTTCGCAGGCCGACTTCCCGGCGGTCTTCCCCCTGCTCGGCCGCTTCGCGACCCCGAACGTGGGTTTCATGTCCTGAGCGGCGTCTCCGGCCGAAGGGGGAGGGAAGCTCGCGCGCGGGGCCGGCCGGGGGGTTAAGTCCCCGCCGGCGCTCGCGCGCGCCCGCGCGCCACCTTCACGACATCAAGAGACTTACGCCCCGCGGCGCTCCCGAAATGGTCAAAGTAAAACTCCTCGCGCTCCTGGTCTTCGCCGGCTTCACGGCCGCGCTGCTCCTGACGGACAACGCCGCGAACCCGCACGCGCGCGCATACTCTTCGGGGCCGCCCGCCGGCTTCACGCGCGCGCCAGGCGAACTGGACTGTTCGGACTGCCACACCACGCCCGCGCAGAGCACGGGGACGATTACCCTCGGCGTCCCCGACAGGTACACGCCGGGGCAGACCTACGACATCACCGTCACGCACGCGACGGCCGACCCGACGCGCGTCCGCTGGGGCTTCGAGATGACCGCGCTCGACGGGGCCGACCAGAAGGCCGGCAGCTTCGCGCCCGCCGACGACCTGACGCGCGTCGTCAACGGCGAAGGCCCCTTCCCCTCGCGCGAGTACGTCGAGCACACCTCGAAGGGGACTTTCCCGGGGCGGCAGGACGGCGCGGGCTGGACGTTCAGGTGGACGGCGCCCGCGGAGGACGTCGGCCCTGTCACCTTCTACGTCGCCGGCAACCAGGCGAACGGCGACGGCGGCAGCTCGGGCGACAACATCTACTTCAGCTTCGCCTCGTCCACCTATCAGGCGCCCGCGCCCGACTTTCAGTTGACGGTCACGCCCTCCTCGCGCGCCATCACGCCCGGCGCGACGGCCTCCTACGACGTCACCGTCACGCCGCTCGGCGGCTTCGCCGGCGCGGTCACGCTCGGCCTCTCGGGGCTGCCGCCGAACGCCGTCTCGTCCTTCGACCCCGCGGCGCTCCAGCTCGACGGCTCCTCCCCGCGGACGGCCGCGCTCACCGTCACGGCCGCGGCGAACACGCCCGCCGGCGCGAGCGCGCTCGACGTCAGCGCGACCGCCGGGCAGCTCACGCGCACGGCGCGTGCGACGCTCAACGTCGTCCCGCCGAACTCGGCCGACCTCGCCCTCACGCAGACCGTCTCGCCCAACCCGGCGCAGGCGAACGCCGACATCCGCTACTCCGTCGGCGTCGTCAACGGCGGCCCGGCGGCGGCCACGAGCCCGCGCCTCGTCGTGCTGCTGCCCGCCGACATCGGCCCCGTCACGGGGGGCGGAGGGCGCGACGACAGGTGCCAGCTCGTCCCGGCCGGCTCGTCGCTCGCATACGACTGCCGCCTCGACGACATCCCCGCCGGCGGGCGCGCCGCCGTCGAGTTCACCGTGCGCACGTCTGCGCAGGGCATCCTCGGCTCGACGACGACCGTCGCCGCGGCCGAGCCCGACCCGTTCCCGGCGAACAACAAGATAGTCCTCGCGCTCCCGGTCGCGCCGCAGTCGGCGAGCCCCTCGATGACCGTCCCCGGACTGGGAGTCCGCACGGTCGTCGCCGGGCTCGACCAGCCGACCTCGATGGCCTTCGTCGGCGCGGGCGACTTCTTCGTCCTTGAGAAGGCCACGGGGCGCGTCGTCCGCGTGAAGAACGGCGTCGCGCAGGGCGCCGTCCTCGACCTCGCCGTCAACAGCGCGTCCGAGCGCGGGCTGCTCGGCATCGCCGTTCACCCGAACTGGGGCGCGAGCAACTTCGTCTACCTTTACTGGACGGAGAGCGCGACCGGCGCCGACACGACCGACGTGGCGCAGGTCCCGCTGCTCGGCAACCGCGTTGACCGCTTCGTCTGGAACGGCTCGGCGCTCGTCTTCGACCGCACGCTCGTCCGCCTGCGCGCCCTGCAGGCCGACGCCGGCCAGCCCGCGCGCGGCAACCACAACGGCGGCGTCCTGCGCTTCGGCCCCGACGGCAAGCTCTACGTGCTGGCCGGCGACGCGGGCCGCCGCGGCTTCATGCAGAACCTGCCGTGCGGGCCCGTGCCCGCGTGCGGCGACCCCGTCGCGGCCGACGACCAGTTCGGCGGCCCCGCGCCCGACGACGCGCACTTCACGGGCATCGTCCTCCGCCTCGACGACGACGGCGCGACGCCGCCCGACAACCCCTTCGCCGGCTACGTGAGCGCGCTGCCGAGTCAGGCGATAGAGAACGTCAGGCGGACGTTCGCCTTCGGCGTGCGCAACGGCTTCGGGATGGACTTCGACCCCGTCGGCGGCTTCCTCTGGACGCAGGAGAACGGCGACGACGCCTTCGACGAGATAAACCGCGTCGAGCCGGGCTTCAACGGCGGCTGGATTCAACTGATGGGGCCGTCCTCGCGCGTCGCCGAGTACAAGGCCATCGAGGTGGCGCGCGGCGCCAGCCTCCAGCAGAACCGCTGGCCGCCCTCCTTCATCGCCGACACGCCCGCGGACGCGCTCGCGCGCCTCGTCAAGCTCAACGGCTCGAAGTACACCGAGCCCGAGTTCAGTTGGAAGCACGCCGTCGCGCCGTCGCCCGTCGGCTTCGCGGGCGCGGGGCTCGGCGCGCGCTACGGCGGCGACCTCTTCGTCGGCGCGTCGCGCACGACGCTGCTCGGCGGCTACCTCATGCGCTTCGACCTGAGCGCCGACCGCAGGAGCATCGCGACGAGCGACTCGCGCCTCGCCGACAAGGTCGCCGACAACGCGGACAAGTTCGACCTCTCCGAGAGCGAGAGCCTCGTCGTCGGCCGCGACTTCGGCGTCACCACCGACATCCGCACAGACCCTTCGACGGGAAACCTCCACGTCGTCTCGCTCTCGAACGGCGCGGTCTACGAGGTCTTCGCGCGCCCGACGCTGTTCGTCGCCTCGCTCGACGGCGCGCAGGAGACGCCGCCCGTCGCGACCGGCGCGCGCGGGACGGCGACGCTCCTGCTCGACAAGGACGAGACGACGGCGCGCGTCTCGCTGCGCTTCCGCGGGCTCTCCGCCGCGCAGACGGCCGCGCACGTCCACGGCCCGGCCGCGCCGGGCGAGTCGGCGCAGCCCGTCTTCGACCTGCCCGCGGGCGACTTCGCGGACTTCCAGATTACGCTCACGCCGCAGCAGGCGGCCGACCTGCGCGCCGGCCTCTTCTACGTCAACGTCCACAGCGCGGCCTTCCCCGCGGGCGAGATACGCGGGCAGTTCGGCGCGGCCGACGAGGCTTCGGCCGTCCAGCTCGACGTGGCCGAGCGGGAGGTTCAGGAGGGCGCGCGCGTCAAGACCATCAACGTGCGGCGTCTGGGCGACGTCTCGACGCCGGCGACCGTGGACTACGCGACGGCCGACGGCGCGGCCTCGGAGCGCTCCGACTACACGACCGCGCGCGGCACGCTCCGCTTCGCCGCGGGCGAGACGCTGAAGTCTTTCGACGTGCTCGTCACCGACGACGCCCTCGCCGAGCCGGCCGAGGGCTTCACCGTCAGCCTGTCGAACCCGACCGGCCCGCTCACGCTGGCCGCGCCGGCCTCGGTCGCGCTCTCCATCCTCGACGACGACCAGCCGCCGCCCGCCGCCAACCCCGTCGACGGCAGCGAGTTCTTCGTCCGCCAGCACTACGCCGACTTCCTCAACCGCCGGCCCGACGCCGAAGGGTTGCAGTTCTGGACGAACGAGATAGAGTCCTGCGGCGCGGACGCCGCGTGCCGCGAGGTGAAGCGCGTCAACGTCTCGGCGGCCTTCTTCCTCTCCATCGAGTTTCAGGAGACGGGCTTCCTCGTCCACAGGCTCTACAAGGAGTCGTTCGCGCGGCGGCCGAGCTACGCGGAGTTCGTCGCCGACACGCAGGAGATAGGGCGCGGCTTCGTCGTGGGCGAGGGCGACTGGCGGGCGCGGCTCGCGGCCAACCGGCAGGCTTTCGCCGACGAGTGGGCCGCGCGCGCCGCGTTCCGCTCGACCTTCGACGCCGTCACCAGCCAGGGTTACGTCAACAGGCTCTACGAGAACGCGCAGGTGACGCCGGCGCCCGCGCGGCGCGACGCGCTCGTCGCCGCGCTCGACTCGGGCGCGAAGACCCGCGCGCGCGTCCTGCTCGACGTGGCCGACGACGAGGACTTCAAGCGCGCCGAGTTCAACCGCGCCTTCGTCCTGATGGAGTACTTCGGCTACCTGCGCCGCAACCCCGACGACCCGCCGGACGGCGACCTGTCGGGCTACAGCTTCTGGCTCGTCAAGCTCAACGAGTTCAACGGCGACTTCCAGGCGGCCGAGATGGTCAAAGCCTTCATCTCGTCGGCCGAGTACCGCAGCCGCTTCGGCCGGCCGTGAGCCGCGCGCGGGTCGCCTTCGCGCGGGGCGGCGGGAGGGCGGCGGAACGGCCGCGGCCGGCGCGTCGTATGGCGTGAAAACGTCCGCCGAGGAGGTTCCCGCCGATGTTGAGAGTTCTGCTGTCGTCCGTCCTGTTCGCGTGCGCCGCGTCGCCGGTCTGCACGCGCCCGCCCGCGCCCCAATCCGCGACGCCCGCCCCCGCGCAGGCGCCGTCGCCCGCGCCGCCGCCCGTCTCGCGCAGGGTGAGCGGGCTCACTCTGACCTCGGACGCCGAGCCGCGCGTCCGCATCAAGTTCGCGAAAGAATTCAAGTACGCCGGCGGCCACAGCTTCGTCCTCTACGACGTCGCCAACGCCGAGCAGCACTTCTTCGTGGACGCCGACGCGCGTGGGCGCGTCCGCCGGCTCTACTGGGTGCAGTTCGAGGGCTACCTGCCGACGAACACGCGCTCCTACAACTACAAGTCGCCGAACGTGGTCAAAGTCGGCGCGCTCGACTTCGTCGCCGACTCGCAGGCCCGCCGTATCCCCCCGCCCGACCCGGCGGCGGCCGCAAAGCCCGCGAACAAAATCTCGGACGGCGAGCAGGCGCGCGCCTTCCTGGCGTCGAAGGGCTACACGCTCGCGTCGGACGAGGCGCTCTGGCAGCGGCTCGTCCACCTGACGGACGCGTCGAAGCGCAGCGAGCTGATGGTCATCTACCTCGAAGACCTCGGCGGGACGGGGATGACGGCGGCCGACCTGAACGAGGGCGGGCGCGCGGCCGCGCAGTGGGAGTCGGTGTCGAAGGCGCTGCTCGAACGCGCGCGGGCGGGGATGACAATCGAGCGCCGTTGAGGCGGCCGCGCCCTAGCGCATGCCGAGCATGAGGAGCAGCGAGCGGTCGTGGACGGGGCCGCCCTCGCGCCGCCAGCGCTCGACGGCCTCCAGTTCCGCGCCGGCGACGGGGCGGTTGGCGAGGCGCGCGGCGGGCGTCTTCTCGAAGGCGTGCTCGGTGAGCGCGAGGTGCGGCTCGCGCACGTCGAGCGCGCGCCCCGACGCGAGCGCGGCCTCGGCCGCCTCGACGTCCGGGTAGAAGTCGAAGTAGACCAGCACGTGCCAGACCGTCCCCGGCCCCGCGCCCTCCGACCCGAGGACGCGCGCCAGCCCGAAGCCGCTCTCCATCTGGAAGACCAGATTGTCCCCCGCCGCGTAACTCAGCGCCATACCAGACTCACCCCTTCCGCTGAAGCTTACAACGGCGCGCGCGCGTTGGCGACCCGACGCCGGCGAAGGTGTGGACGCGCGGCGGCGGCCGGTTTACTATCGGTGCGCTTGACGAAGTCTGCGGGGCTTGCGGGGGCTTTGATGGCCGAGGCGGGGCGCGAGCGCGACCACTACTCGACGCTGGGCGCGGGGCGCGACGAGGCGCGCGCGGAGATAGAGCGCCGCTACAAGCGGCTCGCACGCCGCCACCACCCCGACCGCGGCGGCGACGAGGAGGAGATGAAGGCCGTCAACGAGGCGTGGCGCGTCCTCGGCGACGAAGAGGCGCGCCGCGCCTACGACGCGCGCCACCCGCGCGCCGCGCGGACGGCCTACCGCGGGCACGCGCCCGCCCACTCGCCCGGCGCCAAGGCCGACCCTTTGAGCGGCCGCCTCGTCGGCGCGCTGCTCTGCCTGTTCGCGGGGCTCGTGCTGATGTTTCTGGTCAAGGCGCACTACGTCGTCTTCCTGTGGCCGCTCGGGCTGCTCGGTTTCGCCGTCGTGGCCTTCGGGGTGCTGATGGCGCACGGCGCGCTCGCGTTCGCGCGCGCGCAGGTCGCGCCCGGCCACCCGGCGCGGCGGCTGGTCTGGGCGCAGGAGGTCTTCTTCTGGTCGTGCGTCGTCGGCGGGTGCTACGGCGTCTACCTGCTGCTGAGGGCGGTCTGAAGCGATGAGGGTGAAGGGACTGGAGCTGCTGTTCCTCGAAGTCAACAGCCTCGAAGAGTCGCTCGACTTCTACCGCACGGGGCTCGGCTTCGAGCTGGTGGCGCACGCGCCCGAGGCCGACCCGCCGCTGGCGACGCTGAGGGCGGGCGCGCTGCGGCTGATGCTCGCGCAGGTGCCGCTCACGATGGCGCGGCGCGGCCGCGGCGTGCACTTCTTCCTCACCGTCGAGGACGCGGACGAGTTCTACGACTTCGCGCGCGCCGGCGGCCTCGACGTCGAGCCGCCCTCGGACGAGGGCTGGGGCGGCCGCTTCGTCACGGTCGAAGACCCCGACCGCTACCGCCTCTTCTTCGTCGCTTGGCACGACGACGACGGCGGCGCCGGCGCGGGCCCGCACGCCCCGGGCGGCGGCGCGCGCGGCGCGTGGAATTGAGGTACAATGGCCGCGGAATTTCCCACTTGACGGAAGCGCGCCGCGAACGCTCCCGGGCGGCGCGTCAAGAGTCACAGCTTAAGTTTCAGACGGCGGCCCGCCGGCCGTCGGGGAGCGCCCATGCGTTACGTCGAAAACCCGCCGAACCCCTGGCTCTCGACCAGCGTCGAGTGGATAGGCGAGCCGCCCCCGACGCGCGTCGAGGTCTTCGAGGAGACCGAGACGCGCAGCATCATCACGCACAACAAGAGCCCCGACGTCGGCTTCGACTACTCCGTCAACCCCTACCGCGGCTGCACGCACGCGTGCAGCTACTGCTTCAGCCGACCGACGCACGAGTACCTCGGCTTCGGCGCGGGCACCGACTTCGAGACGAAGATTGTCGCCAAGGTGCGCGCCGCCGAGCTGCTGCGCGCCGAGTTCATGCGCCCCTCGTGGCGCGGGCAGACGGTCGTCTTCTCCTTCACGTCCGACCCGTACATCCCGCTCGAATTCAACTACGGGCTGACGCGCAAGTGCCTCGAAGTATGCCTTGAGTTCCGCAACCCCGTCGGCGTCGTCACCAAGTCGGCGCTCGTCAGGCGCGACAAAGACCTGCTCGCCGCGCTCGCGCGCGAGGCGTCGGCGAGCGTCTTCTTCTCCATCCCGTTCGCCGACGACGAGACGGCCAAGGCGCTTGAGCCGACCGCGCCGCTGCCGGCCGCGCGCTTCCGCGCGATGGCCGAGCTGGCCGAGGCGGGCGTGCCCGTCGGCCTCGCCATCGCGCCCGTCATCCCCGGCCTCAGCGACCCGCACATCCCCGACCTGCTTAAGCGCGCGAAGGAGGCGGGCGCGCGCTCCGCCTTCATCAACCTCCTGCGGCTGCCCGGCAGCGTCGCGCCCTACTTCGAGCAGCGCCTCCACGAGCGTCTGCCGACGAAGGCCGCGCGGGTGCTCGCGCGCCAGCGCGAGGCGCGCGGCGGCCGCCTCAACTCGGCCGAGTTCGGCGAGCGCATGCGCGGCCACGGGCCCTACTGGCAGCTCATCGAGAAGAGCTTCCGCGTCCACTGCGCCCGCCTCGGCTTCAACCGCGACGACGGGCGCGAAGGGGCGGAGCAGCGCCCTTCGACCTTCCGCCGCCCCTCGCCGCAGGGCTCGCTCTTCGATTAGGCGCGGCGTGAAAAGTCGCGCAAACGCGCGCCGAAAAACCCTTCCGACCGCGCCGGAGCGCCGCTATAATGTGCGCGCTCTGACAACACGCACGGCAGGGAGGAGTTGAGGCGATGGTTACCATCAGGCACGTGGTCTGCGACCGCGAACCCTACTTCGTCAAGGACACGGCGACCGCGCTGGACGCCGCCGAGTACATGGCCGAACGCAAGATAGGCGCGGTCTGCGTCCTCGACTCGGGCGAGAAGCTCTGCGGCATCTTCTCCGAGCGCGACCTGCTCAACCGCGTCGTCGTCAGGAAGCGCGACCCGGCGGGCACGCCCATCCGCGACGTGATGAGCGAGCCGCGCGCCGTCATCGAGTGCGCCGACACGCCGCACGAGGCGCTGGAGCGGATGGAGCGCGTCGGCAGCCGCCACCTGCCCGTCGTGGACGGCGACAGGTTCGTCGGCATGCTCTCGATGCGCGACATCATGCGCGTCGAGATAAGCGAGCAGGGCGCCGAGCTGCAACTGCTCCACGAGTACATCTCTCACTGAGAACCGGCGCCGCGGCGAAGGCGAGCCCGACGGGGCGCGCGCCCCGCGCCCCCGGCCGCGCCGCGCGCTCTTGACGGGCAATTCCGCCTGTCCGGGTTGGCGGCCCGGCCTTGTTGACGGCTCAGCCTCCGGAGCGGGCGCGCCACGCCGCGAGCACTTCGCTCTCGCGTCCGCGGGCGAGGCCGGCGCGGCGCTCGGCGCCGGCGGGGCGCGCGAGGTCCCACGCGAGCGTGTCGCGCACGGTCTCCGCCAGCGGGCGGAAGGCGAGCCCGGCCGCGACAGCCCTTTCCACGCTCACGGCCTGGAAATAGCGGGTGTCCTCGTCCGACGAGTCCATCCACAGCGGCAACTCCACCCACGGCTTGACCCCGGCTTCGAGCAGGAACTTCTCGTCCGCCCAGACGAAGTTCGCGCCCGCGCCCGTCGCCGCGTCGCACTCTTCGAGGAAGCGCCCCAGCGTCAGAGCGTAGTCCGGCCCCGTCGCGTTGAAGGTCCCCGCGACGCCCGACTCGGCCGCCAGCACGAGCCAGTCGGCGAGGTCGCGCGCGTCTACGAACTGCACGGGGCGCGCGGGGTCGCCGGGCGCGAGCACGTCGCCGCCTTCGGCGACGCGGCGCGGCCAGTACGTGAAGCGGTCGCTGTAGTCGTGCGGCCCGACGATGAGCCCCGCGCGGACGTTCAGCACGCGCCCCGGCATCTCGCCCTCGGCGGCGCGCTCGCACAGGGCCTTCAGCGCCCCGTACCTCTCCCAGAAGAAGGGCGCGCTCAACAGCTCCGACTGCGGCAGCGCCTCGGCCTCGCGCAACTCCTCGTCGGTTATCCGGGCGACGTCGCGCCCCTCGTCAACGCCCGGGGCGCGCGTGTCGCTGTAGACCGAGATGCTTGAGACGAACGTGTAATGCCCGGCCGCGTCGGCCAGCAGCCGCGCCGAGTCGCGCACGACGCGCGGCAGGTAGCCGCTCGTGTCCACGACCGCGTCCCACGACCGCCCGCGCAGCGCGTCGAGCTGGCCGTCGCGGTCGCCCGACAGCCTCTCGACCTCCGGGAACAGCTCGGGGTTGAGCCGCCCGCGGTTGAACATCGTCACCTCGTGCCCGCGCCCCAGCGCGGACTCGACGAGGTGGCGGCCCAGAAACCTGGTCCCGCCGAGGATGAGCAGCTTCATGCTTGACCTCACAGAGTCCGCGTGACCTTCGCCAGCGAGCGCGGGGCGTCGGGGTCGAGCCCCTTGGCGTCGGCGAGCAGCGCGGCGAAGAGTTGCGCGGGGATGATGTAGGGGATGACGGCCAGCGTCTCGTTTATCTCCGGCGGGAGCCGGACGGCGCGCGTGGCGAGCGAGGCGGCCTCGTCGTCGGAGGTGAAGGCGAGCGTGTCGGCGCGCAGCTCCTTGAGGCGCGCCAGCAGCTCGCGCACGCCGCCGAGCGTGACGCCCGGCGGCGCGAAGGCGAAGAGGGGGAAGTGTCGCTCGACGACCGCCACGGGGCCGTGCAGGAAGTCGGCCGACGAGAACCGCTCGGCCACGACGTAGCACGTCTCCATCAGCTTGAGCGCCATCTCGAAGGCGTTGGCGTAGACCAGCCCGCGCCCGACGACCACGCAGTTCTCCATGAAGACGTAGCGCTCGACCATCTCCTCGACCTGCGGGCGCAAAGCGAGCGCGCGCGCGGCGAAGTCCGGGATGGCCTCGAAGCCGAGCTGGCGTCCGCCGTCCGCGAGCGCCTCGGCCAGCATGTAGAAGTGCAGGAGCTGTCCCGTGTAGGTCTTCGTCGCCGCCACCGACCGCTCGCGCCCGCCGTGCGTGAGCAGCGTCTCGTCCACGACCTTCGTCATCGAGGAGGCGGGCTCATTCGTGATGCCCACGGTGCGCAGCGCGCCGCCGGCGCGCGCCTCCGACAGCACGCGGTTGATGTCCTCGCCCTCGCCCGACTGCGAGACGCCGATGACGACCGCGCGCGAGAGCCTGAGCCGCGCGCCGTAGAGCGTGCTGACCGACGGGGCGGTGAGCGAGACGGGGATGCCGGTCGTAATCTCCAGCAGGTAGCGGCCGAAGAGCGCGGCGTTGTCGGACGAGCCGCGCGCGACGAGGACGATGAGGTCAACGTCCTTCGCGCGCAGCTCGCGGCCGAGCCGCGCCGCCTTGCCGCGCTCCTCTGAGATGGTGCGCGCCAGCGCCTCGGGCTGCTGCGCTATCTCTTCGAGCATCAGTGACACGTCTTGAACACTCTCCTCGCGAAAGTTTAGGCCGCGCGGCCGCGGGCACATGGAAGCGCGTTGACTCTCTTTTGCCATCATGTTAATTGTCGGCGCAAGCGCGCAGACGCCACGACCCTGATTTTTATTCGCCGACCGAACGCCCTGATGACAACCACGCTGACCCGAAGCGCGCCGCCGCCCCGCGCCGCGGCGCTCCTGCTCTCGGCCTGCCTCGCCGCGGCGCACGCCCTCGCGGCCGGCGCGCAGGCGCGGCAGACCGCGCCGCCCGCCCCTGCGCCGCCAACGGCCGCCACGACGACGACGGCGGCGGCGAGCCCCGCCGTCCAGGTCATCCCCGCGCCCAAGTCTTTGACGGCGACGGGCGAGCGGTTCGCGCTCGGGCGCGACGCGCGCGTCGTGCTCGCCGACCCGAAGTCGGAGGACGACCGCTTCGCCGCCGAGGACTTCGCCGCCGACGTGCGCGAGACGGCGGGCGTCGCGCTGCGCGTCGCGTCCGGGGGAGGCAGGCGGCAGATTCTCGTCGGCCCGCTTTCACACCCGCGCGTGCGCGCGGGACTTGAGAAGGCGGGCGTGAGCGTCCCCGTGGACCTCGGCGAAGAGGGCTACGCGCTCGCCGTCGGCGCGGGCTCAGTCGTCGTCGCGGGGCGCACGGCGGCCGGGACGTTCTACGGGCTCCAGACGCTCAAGCAGTTGGTGCGCGGCGAGGGCGAGTCGGCCTACGCGCAGGGCGTGCGCGTCACGGACTGGCCCTCGGTGCGCTGGCGCGGGCTCTCAGACGACGTGAGCCGCGGGCCCGTCCCCACGGTCGAGTACTTCAAGAGGCAGATACACAACCTCGCCATGTTCAAGATGAACATGCACAGCCTCTACATGGAGCACGTCTTCGCCTCGGACTCGCACCCGCTCGTCGCGCCCGAGGGCGGCGCGCTCACGCCCGCCGAGCTGCGCGAGATGGCCGCCTACGCGCGCCGCCTCCACGTCGAGCTGGTGCCGCAGCAGCAGACCTTCGGCCACCTCCACAAGGCCCTGAAGTTCGAGAAGTACAGCGAGCTGGCCGAAGTCCCCTACGGCGACATGCTCGCGCCGGGCGACGAGGGCGGCTACGAGCTGGTCGCCGACTGGTACAGGGAACTGGACGCGCTGCTCCCCGGCCGCTTCTTCCACATCGGCGCCGACGAGACGTTCGAGCTGGGGCGCGGCCGCAGCGCCGAGGCGGTCAAGGCGCGCGGGGCGGGGGCGGTCTACTTCGACCACCTCAAGCGCGTGCGCGAGCTGCTCGCGCCCTACAAGCGGCGGCTGATGTTCTGGGGCGACATCGCCGTCAACCACCCCGACCTGCTGCCGGGCGTGCCGCGCGACATGGTGGCGATGAACTGGGACTACGCGCCGCGGCCGAGCTACGAGGCGCGCGTCGGCCTCTTCAAGAAGGCGGGGCTCGAACAGTTCGTCTGCCCGGGCGTGTGGAGCTGGAACCAGGTCTTCCCGAACACCGACGCGGCGACGGTCAACATCACCAACTTCGTCCGCGACGGCCAGCGCGCCGGCGTCCTGGGCGTGATGAACACGCAGTGGGACGACGACGGCGAGTCGCTTTTCGAGAACGCCTGGCACGGCGTCGTGCTCGGCGCGGCCGCGTCGTGGCAGCCGGCGCCGCTCGACGTGGCGGCCTTCGAGCGCGACTTCGGCTGGGCCTTCTTCCGCCACGAGGGCGACGCGCTGGTGAGGGCCGTGCGCGCGCTCGGCGGCGTCAACGCCGCGCTCGGCGTCAATTCGAGCGACGAGCTGTTCTGGCGCAACCCGTTCACGGAGGACTTCCAACTGGCGGTCGCGCGCGGGCTGGAGGAGAAGACGCGCGAGATGCGGCTCGACGTAGAGGAGGCGGAGGAGACGCTGATTCGGGAGCGGCCGCGAGCGCGGCGGAACCGGCAGGCGCTCGACTCGATGCGGCTCGCCGCGCGGCGCTTCGACCACATGGGGCGGCGCGCGCAGGTCGTCGCGCAGTTGAGCCGCGACTACTGGGACGCCTACCTCAACCTCGGCGACCGACGGCGCGTGCGCCGGCTCCGCCCGTACTTCGGGCCCGTCTACAACTCGCTGCGCGAGATGGCCGAGGAGATGACCGAGCTGCGCGAGGCGTACCGCGCCGCGTGGCTGGCGGAGAACCGGCCGTACTGGCTGCCGAGCGTGCTGGCGCGCTACGACCTCGCGGCCGCGCGCTGGCTCGCGCGCTCGAAGCAGTTGGAGGACGCGCTGCGCGAGTACGACCGCGCCTCGACGCTGCCCGCGCCGTCCGAGTTCGGGCTCGGCCCGCGCCCGGCGCGGGAGGAGTGACGCGCCGCGTCGGCGGCGAAAGGAGGCGGCGAGATGGGCACGACCGTCGGCGAGACACAGACCGCGGCGCGCGCGGGGGAGAAGGGCGAGCGCGCGGAGGCGGAGGCGGCGCGCGCCGGGGCGGGCGACGGCGGCGTCGGCGGCGAGACGGGGGCGGGCGCGGCGCGCATGCTCTCGCTCGACGCGTTCCGCGGGATGACCGTGGCCGGGATGGTTCTCGTCAACAATCCAGGGACGTGGGGCGCCATCTACGACCCGCTCGAACACGCCGCGTGGCACGGCTGGACGCCGACCGACCTCGTCTTCCCGTTCTTCCTCTTCATCGTCGGCGTCTCCATCACGCTCGCGCTCTCGCGCCGCGCCGCGGCGGCGGGCGGCAGGCGCGACCTGTACGCGAAGATTCTCCGCCGCTCGCTCGTCATCTACGGGCTCGGCCTCTTCCTCAACGCGTTCCCGTTCTTCGACCTCGCAACGGTGCGCGTGACGGGCGTGCTCCAGCGCATCGCGGTCTGCTACCTCGTCGCCGCGTTCGTCTTCCTGAAGACGGACTGGCGGCGGCAGCTCTACGTCGCGGGCGCGCTGCTGCTGGCCTACTGGGCCGTGCTCGCGCTCGTGCCCGCGCCGGGCTTCGCCGCGGGCGACTTGTCGAAGGCGGGGAGCGTCGCCTCTTACGTTGACCGTCAGCTTTTGGGCGGGCACATCTGGAAGGGCGGCGGGCGCGTCTACGACCCCGAGGGGATTCTGAGCACGCTCGGCGCGCTGGCGACGACGTTGGCGGGCGTGCTGACGGGACACCTTCTGCGCTCGCGCGGAGGCGGGGCGGAGAAGGCGTCGGCGATGTTCGCGGCGGGCGCGGCCTGCGTCGTCGCGGGGTGGGCCTGGAACTTCTGGCTGCCCGTGAACAAGGCTTTGTGGACGAGTTCTTACGTCCTCTTTACGGCGGGGATGGCCCTGCAACTGCTCGCCGCCTGCTACTGGCTGATTGATTTGAAGGGCTACAGGCGTTGGGCGTTCCCGTTCGTCGTCTTCGGCGTGAACGCGCTGGCGGCCTTCTTCCTGACGGGGCTGTGCGCGAAGCTGCTGGGGCTCGTCAAGCTGGCGGGCGCCGACGGCAAACCGGTTCCGCTCCAGTCGGTCGTCTACAAGACGCTCTTCGCCTCGTGGCTCGCGCCGCTCAATGCCTCGCTGGCCTTCGCCGTCTGCTTCGTGCTCGTCTGGTACGGCGTGATGTGGCTGCTCTACCGCCGCGGAATCTTCGTCAAGGTCTGAATGGGAAGACTATTCGAAAGACTCGGCACACTGGCGCTCGCGCCCGCCCTCGCCCTGGCGGCGGCGGCGAGCCTGCGCCCCGCCGGCGCGACGCCGCCGCGCGCACGCGCGCGCCTGACGGTGATGAGCTACAACATCCACGTCGGCGTCGGCATGGACAAGCGGCAGGACTTGCGGCGCATCGCCGGGGTCATCAGGCAGTCGCGCGCCGACCTCGTAGGCTTGCAGGAGGTTGACCGCGGGGTAGAGCGCACGGGGCGCGTGGACGAGATTAGAGAACTTGCGCGGCTGACGGGGATGGACTACGCCTTCGCGCACAACCTCGACTATCAGGGCGGGCAGTACGGCGTCGCCGTCCTCTCGCGCTTCCCAATCCTCGCCGTTGACCACCGCCGCTACGCGCCGCGGCAGGGGCGCGAGCGCCGCGGCTTCATCCGCGTCGAGGTCGAGGTCGGCGGCCGCCGCCTCAACTTCGTCACCACGCACCTCGACTACCAGTCGGCCGAGGGGCGTCTGCACGAGGCGCGGCAGATGCTCGACGCGCTCCGTGACGTCCGCGGCCCGCTCGTCGTCACGGGCGACTTCAACGAGGAGCCCGCGGGCGCGGTCTACGACCTGATGCTCGCGGCCGGCTTCGCCGACGCCTGGGCGCGCGCCCGCGTCCCGGCCGCCGACCCGCCCGGCGGCGGCGCGACCTACCCGGCCGACAAGCCGACGAAGCGCATTGACTACGTCTTCCGGCGCGGCCTCGACGAAGACGAAGCCGCCCCCCGCTCCGTCCCAGACACCCTCGCCTCCGACCACCGCCCCGTCGTCGTCGGGTTAAGATTCAGTAGTCAGTAGCCAGTAGTCAGTAGCCAGTAGTCAGTAGCCGGCGGTCACCGGTCAGCGGTCGGTAGATGGTAGAAAACAGAAGGCGGCGCGTCCGGTTCGACTCGGGCGCGCCGCCTTTCTGCATGCCGCTCGCTGACTACGGTCTACTGTCCGCTCTGCCGGCGGTAGCCGGGCCCCCTCAGCGGGCGGCCGGCGTTGACGGCGGTGCGGCGGCCGGCGTCAACTTCGAGCTGGCCGTTGACGACGACGTACTCGACGCCCTCGGGGTAGCGGTTGGGCTCCTCGAAGGTCGCGCGGTCGCGGACGCGCGCGGGGTCGAAGACGGTGATGTCGGCGAAGGCGCCTTCGCGCAGCACGCCGCGGTCGCGCAGACCGACGCGGGCGGCGGGCTGCCCCGTCATCTTGCGCACGGCCTGCTCCAGCGTCAGCAGCCGCCCGTCGCGCACGTAGCGCGCCAGCACGCGCGGGTACGTCCCCCAGCCGCGCGGGTGCGACTTCGAGCCGGCGAGCGGCCCGTCGTCGGCGCGCGCGCCGCTGTCCGTGCAGACGCTGACGAAGGGCTCGCGCAGCGCCGCGCGCAGGTCGTCCTCGCTCATCATGAAGTAGATGGCGCCGGTCTGGCCGCGGTCGGCGACGATGAGGTCGAAGAGCGCGTCCAACTCGTCCTTGCCCTGCTCGCGCGCTATCTCCGAGACGCGCTTGCCCTGCAACGGCTCAAGCTCGCGGTTGACGACCGAGCCCACGAGCACGCCCGACGCGCCGCCGCTCCCGAGGTAGATGTTCTCCCACTCGTTCGAGTCGCGCAGCACGTCGGCGCGGACGCGCGCGCGCGTCTCCGGGTCGCGCAGCCGCGCGAGCGTCTTCTCGACGCCGCCCTCAATCGCCCAGGGCGGCAGGCAGGCCATCAGCCCCGTCGAGGCGGCCGTGTAGGGGTAGACGTCGGCCGTCACGTCGAGGCCGCAGGCGCGCGCCGCGCGAATCCTGGCGAGCACCGCCGGCATCCGCCCCCAGTTCTTTTTGTAGGCGGTCTTGAGGTGCCAGATTTCCACGGGGGTGCGCGCGCGCCGCGCTATCTCGAAGACCTCGGAGAGCGAGGCGTCGAGCGCGTTGGCCTCGCTGCGCTGGTGCGTGGCGTAAATCCCGCCGTAGCTCCTGGCGACCTTCGCCAGTTCGACTATCTCGTCGGTGCTGGCGAAGCGCGCCGGGACGTACTGGAGCGAGGTCGAGAGGCCGAGCGCGCCGTCCTCCATCGCCTCGGCGACGAGCGCCTTCATCCTCTCAAGCTCGGCGGGCGTCGGGTCGCGTCTGTCGAAGCCGACGACGTAGGCGCGCACCTGCGTCGCGCCGACGAAGGTGGCGAGGTTGACGCCCGAGCCCTGCACGGCCAGCCGGCGGAAGTACTCGTGGAGCGTGCGCCAGTCCACGCGGAGGTTGAAGCGTTTGTAGAACGCCTCGTCCTCCCGGACGAGCCGCTCGTTCATCGGCGCGACGGAGCCGCCCTCGCCCGTGACCTCGGTCGTCACGCCCTGCATCACCTTGCTCATCGCGCGCGGGTCAATCAGGACGTTCTGCTCTGACTGCCCGAGCATGTCTATGAAGCCGGGCGCGACGACCAGGCCGCGCGCGTCAACCGTGCGACGCGCCCGCGCGCCCTCGGGGACGCGGCCCACGCGCGCCACGCGGTCGCCGCGCACGGCCACGTCGGCGGCGAAGGCGCGGCGGCCCGTGCCGTCAACGACGCGGCCGCCCCTGATGACGAGGTCGTACTCGGCGGCGTCGGCGGCCGGGGCGGGGCGCGCGCGCCTCTGCGCGGCCGCGCGCCGCGGCGTCGAGGGGCCCGCGGCCGACGCGATGACGGCGATGACGAAGAAGGCGCTGACGAAAATCGTCCGGGCACGCCTCGGCGTGCGTGGGCGTCGGGCGGCGGCGGCGGCGTGGCTCTGGCGAAGCGGCTGCATGCGCGGGGTTCTCCGGGAAGTTGCTGAGACGGCGTGGCCGATTATAATCAGCGCGTAAGTTTTTCGAGAGACAAAAATTCTGGCCCCGGGGGAAGGGGAGTTCGCTTGAAGAGAGAAGGCGCGGTCACGCTCGGCGCGGTGGCGCGGGCCGTGGGCGGTGAGCTGGAGGGCGACGCGGGCGCGCGCGTGCTCGACGTGACGCACGACTCGCGTCAGGCGCGGGGGGGCTGGCTCTTCGTCGCCATCCGCGGCGAGAAGGCGGACGGTGCCCGCTTCGTCGCGGACGTGTCCGAGCGGGGCGCGGCCGGCGTCATCTCCGAGCGGGAGCGGCCGGCGGACTTCCGCGGCGGCTGGATTCGCGTCGGCGACGCGCGGGCGGCGCTGGCGCTCGCGGCGGCCGAAGTCCACGGACACCCCTCGCGCGAGCTGAAGCTGGTCGGCGTGACGGGGACGAACGGGAAGACGACGACCGCCTATCTCGTCGCGGCCGTCGCGGAGGCGGCGGGGCTGAGGACGGCGCTCGTCAGCACGGTCGAGTACCGCGTGGCGGGCGAGCGCCGCCCTGCGCCGCACACGACGCCCGAGGCGAGCGACCTGCAACGCCTCCTGCGCCAGGCCGTCGAGGCCGGGTGCGGCGTCGCCGTCATGGAAGCCTCCTCGCAGGCGCTCGACCTGCGCCGCTGCGACGCGCTGCGCTACGAGGTCGCGGCCTTCACCAACCTCACGCAGGACCACCTCGACTACCACGGCACGATGGAGGCGTACTTCGAGGCCAAGGCCACGCTGTTCCAGCGGGGCCGGGCCGGCGTCGCGGTGATCGGGACCGACGACGAGTGGGGGCGGCGCCTCGCCGCCCGCGTGGAGATCCCGG
>DASVUF010000329.1:0-66004 GCA_036387195.1 Pyrinomonadaceae bacterium
GTTCCCGCCGCCCCCGTTCCCGTAGCCGCCGTTACCGCCCCGAAGGGTCCCGCCGCCATCGCCGCCCGAACCGCCGCCCGGCCTGCCGAAGGACGGCGCCCTGTATGTGCGCGGCAGGTAGAGCGTGAAGGTGCTGCCCTCGCCGGGCGTGCTGTTGACGCGTATCTCGCCGCCGAGCAGGCGCGCTATCTCGCGGCTGATGGAGAGGCCGAGGCCCGTGCCGCCGTACTTGCGGCTGGTCGTGCCGTCGGCCTGCTGGAACGCCTCGAAGATTATCTTCTGCTTGTCGAGCGGGATGCCGATGCCCGTGTCCGTGACCTCGAAGGCGATGACCGTGTCGGCGCGGTTCAGCCCCTCGTGCATGAAGTTGCCCTTCTTCTCGGCCGGCCTGACGCGCAGCGAGACGCGCCCCTCCTCGGTGAACTTGATGGCGTTCGAGAGCAGGTTCTTGAGTATCTGCTGGAGCCGCTTCTCGTCGGTGTGGATGGTGGCGGGCAGCTCGGGCGACGCCTCGACCGAGAAGTCGAGCCCCTTGTCCTGCGCGACCTGCTGGAAGCTCCGCGAGAGCGCGGCCGTCACCTCGCCGAAGGCCACCTCGCCCGCCTCCACCGTCATCATGCCCGACTCTATCTTCGAGAGGTCGAGGATGTCGTTGATGAGCGACAGCAGGTCGGCGCCCGACGAGTGGATGGTCTCGGCGAACTGCACCTGCTTCTGCGTGAGCGTCGCCTCGTTGTTCTCGGCGAGCTGGCGCGAGAGGATGAGCATCGAGTTGAGCGGCGTGCGCAGCTCGTGCGACATGTTGGCGAGGAACTCGGACTTGTACTTGGAGGTCAGCGCCAACTGCTCGGCCTTCTCCTCCATGGCCCAGCGCGCCTCCTCGACCTCGCGGTTCTTGGCCTCGACCTCGGCCTTCTGCTTGGCGAGCAGCGACGCCTTCTCCTGCAACTCCTCGTTCGTCTGCTGCAACTCCTCCTGCTGGCTCTTCAGAAGCTCCTCGGACTCGCGCAGCGACTCGGCCTGCTGCTCCAGCCGCTCGTTGGTCTTCTTCAGCTCGTCCTGCTGGCTCTGCAGCTCGGTCGCCAGCGACTGCGACTGCTGGAGCAAATCCTCGGTGCGCGAGTTGGCCTCGATGGTGTTGAGCACGATGCCGATGCTCTCGGTGAGCTGGTCGAGGAAGGTGATGTGCGCCTCGTTGAAGCGGCTGAAGGAGGCCAGCTCGATGACCGCCTTGACCTCGCCCTCGAACAGCACGGGGAGCACGACGATGTTGAGCGGCGACGCCTCGCCGAGCCCCGAGGTGATGCGGATGTAGTCCGCGGGGACGTTCGTCAGCAGTATCCGCTGCTTCTCCAGCACCGACTGCCCGACGAGCCCCTGCCCCGGCCGGTACTCGTTGGCGAGGTTCTTGCGCTCGTTGTAGGCGTAGCCGCTCAGCAGCCTCATCACGGGCTGGCCGTTGTTCGAGGCGTTGACGTAGAAGACGCCCTGCTGCGCGTCCACGAGCGGCGCGAGGTCCGAGAGGACCATCTGCGCGACGGTCGTCAGGTCGCGCTGCCCCTGGAGCATGCGCGTGAAGCGGGCCAGGTTCGTCTTCAGCCAGTCCTGCTCGGTGTTCTTCTGCGTCGTCTCGCGCAGGTTGAGGATCATCTCGTTGATGTTGTCCTTGAGCGCGGCCAGCTCGCCCTGCGCCTCGACCGCGATGGAGCGCGAGAGGTCGCCCTTCGTCACCGCCGTCGAGACTTCGGCGATGGCGCGCACCTGCGTCGTCAGGTTCGCCGCCAGCCCGTTGACGTTGTCGGTCAGGTCCCTCCACGTCCCGGCCGCGCCGGGCACGTTCGCCTGCCCGCCGAGCTTGCCCTCGACGCCCACCTCGCGCGCGACGGTCGTCACCTGGTCGGCGAAGGTCGCGAGCGTGTCGGTCATGCTGTTGATGGTGTTGGCCAGCTCGGCTATCTCGCCCTTGGCCTCGACGGTCAGCTTGCGGTCCAAATCGCCGTTGGCGACGGCCGTCACGACCGTCGCGATGCCGCGCACCTGCCCGGTCAGGTTGCCGGCCATGAAGTTGACGTTGTCGGTCAGGTCCTTCCACGTCCCCGCGACGCCGCGCACCTCGGCCTGCCCGCCGAGCTTGCCCTCCGTGCCCACCTCGCGCGCCACGCGCGTCACCTCAGAGGCGAACCCGTTGAGCTGGTCAACCATCGTGTTGATGGTGTTCTTCAACTCCAGCAGCTCGCCCTTCACGTCCACCGTGATTTTCTTCGACAGGTCGCCGTTGGCGACCGCCGTCGTGACGAGCGCGATGTTTCTGACCTGCCCGGTCAGGTTGCCGGCCATGAAGTTGACGTTGTCGGTCAGGTCTTTCCACGTGCCGGACACGCCCCTGACTTCGGCCTGCCCGCCGAGCCGCCCCTCTGTGCCCACCTCGCGCGCCACGCGCGTCACTTCCGCGGCGAACGAGTTGAGCTGGTCAACCATCGTGTTGACCGTGTTCTTCAACTCAAGGACTTCGCCCCTGACGTCTACGGTAATCTTCTTCGACAGGTCGCCGTTGGCGACGGCCGTCGTGACGAGCGCGATGTTTCTGACCTGCGCCGTCAGGTTGCCGGCGAGGCCGTTCACGTTGTCGGTCAAGTCCTTCCAGGTCCCCGACACGCCCTCGACCTTCGCCTGCCCGCCGAGCTTGCCCTCGGTGCCGACCTCGCGCGCGACGCGCGTCACCTCGGCCGCGAACGAGTTGAGCTGGTCAACCATCGTGTTGACCGTGTTCTTCAGCTCAAGCAGCTCGCCCTTCACGTCAACCGTGATTTTCTTCGAGAGGTCGCCGTTGGCGACGGCCGTCGTCACCTCCGCGATGTTTCTGACCTGGCTGGTGAGGTTCCCGGCCAGCACGTTCACGTTGTCGGTCAAGTCCTTCCAGGTGCCGGAGACGCCGCGCACCTCGGCCTGCCCGCCCAGCTTGCCCTCCGTGCCCACCTCGCGCGCCACGCGCGTGACTTCCGCGGCGAACGAGCTTAACTGGTCAACCATGACGTTGACCGTGTCCTTCAGCTCCAGAATCTCGCCGCGCGCGTTGACCGTGATTTTCTGCGAGAGGTCGCCGTTGGCGACGGCCGTCGTGACGAGCGCGATGTTTCTGACCTGACTCGTCAGGTTGCCGGCCATGAAGTTGACGTTGTCGGTCAGGTCTTTCCACGTGCCGGCGACGTTCGGGACGTCGGCCTGCCCGCCGAGGATGCCCTCGATGCCCACCTCGCGCGCGACCGTCGTCACCTGCTGGGCGAAGATGCCGAGCGTGTCGGTCATGCTGTTGATGGTGTCGGCCAGCTCGGCGATTTCGCCCTTGGCCTCGACGACGAGCTTCTGCGTCAGGTCGCCGTTGGCGACGGCCGTCACGACCCTCGCGATGCCGCGCACCTGCGTCGTCAGGTTCGACGCCATGAAGTTGACGTTGTCGGTCAGCCCCTTCCACGTGCCGGAGACGCCGCGCACCTCGGCCTGCCCCCCGAGCTTGCCCTCGGTTCCGACCTCGCGCGCCACGCGCGTCACCTCGGCCGCGAACGAGTTGAGCTGGTCAACCATCTGGTTGATGACGTTCTTGATTTGCAGGATTTCGCCCCGCACGTCCACCGTAATCTTCTGGCCGAGGTCGCCGTTGGCGATGGCCGTCGCCACCTTCGACACGTCGCGCAGTTGGACGGTCAGGTTGCCGGCCATGGAATTGACGTTGTCGGTCAAGTCCTTCCACGTCCCCGACACGCCGCGCACCTCGGCCTGGACGCCGAGCTTGCCCTCGGTTCCGACCTCGCGCGCCACGCGCGTCACCTCAGAGGCGAAGGAGCTTAGCTGGTCAACCATCGTGTTGATGGTGTTCTTCAACTCAAGAATCTCGCCGCGCGCGTCCACGGTGATTTTCTGCGAGAGGTCGCCGTTGGCGACGGCCGTCGTGACGAGCGCGATGTTTCTGACCTGCGCCGTCAGGTTGCCGGCCATGAAGTTGACGCTGTCGGTCAAGTCCTTCCATGTGCCGGAGACGCCCCTGACTTCGGCCTGCCCGCCGAGCTTGCCTTCGGTTCCGACCTCGCGCGCCACGCGCGTCACCTCGGAGGCGAAGGAGTTGAGCTGCCCCACCATCCCGTTGACCAGCTTGACCGAGCGCAGGAACTCGCCCTTGAGCGGTCTGCCGTCCACCTCAAGCGTCATCGTCTGCGACAGGTCGCCGTTGGCGACGGCGCCGATGACGCGCACGATTTCGCTCGTCGGGCGGGCCATGTCGTCAATGAGGGTGTTGACGGATTCGGCCAGCTCCTCCCACGAACCGCCCGCGGTCGGCATGGAGGCGCGCTGCGTAATCTTCCCCTCCTTGCCGACCACGCGGCTGACGCGCGCCAACTCCCTCGCCATCTTCTCGTTCAACTCGATGACGTCGTTGAAGGTGTCGGCGATTTTTCCCGCCGTCCCCGTCCATTCGGTGGGCAGGCGCGCGGAGAAATCGCCCCGCTTGAAGGCCGTAAGGGCGTTGAGCAGCCGCTTCGTGTCTAATGAATCCGTGGGCGTCTGTTGATTTGACATGCTTCCTCTCGGGTACACACCCTCCGGGCGCCGGAGGGTCTATCAAAATTTCGGCCTGCGGGGGTCGCGAAAGAGCCCTCCCGGGCGACGAGCTTCAGGCGCGGCGCCCCGCTCCGGCCGACCGACACACGAGAACCTTAAATTGAGAAGTGAAGGTAAAGGGATAAGCGGACGCAAGGATAGACGCGGCTACGGCGGCTAACTTATTCCCACATACTCCTCTTTACGGCCGCACGTAATTATCCTTGACGCTAAACCGGGAGAATGTTTTCAGGCGTGGGATTACGCGCCTAAACATCATACATGGGGGGCGCGACAATATTCAAAACTCCGGCGCGGCCGCGCCGCCGCGGGCCAGGCCGCGCCGCGACAAACGGGTCGGGGCGCGCCGGCGCCGCGGGCGCGCCTCAACGCCCTTTCTCAGTCTCAAGCCTGCGGCGGAGCTGCTCGGCGGCGCGGCCGGCCAGCTCTTTACAGGCGTTCGGCGCTATCAGGGGGTCCGGGCGGTCGCCCCGCTGACGCGCCTCCAGACGCTCCCAGAGCCCCGACGCTTCCGGGTGCGAAGTCAGAAGGATGTCGCAGGGCGTAGTCCGCAGAAAGGCGAAGCTCTTCTCGAAGTCGCGGACGGCCGAGGGGTACTCGCGGCTGTCCGTGAAGCGGAACCCTTCGGCCGAAACCGGCGTCATGCTGTCGGAGTAGACGAGGCTCAGGCAGCGTTTGCCTTCGCAGGACTTCCACGTCCAACTCGTCCCGCCGGGGGTGTGGCCGGGGGTGAAGTGGGCCGTCAGTTTGATGTCGCCGACGCGGAGGGTCTGTCCGTCGCGCAGCGTGTCGGCGCGCGGGACCAGCGCCACCGGCGTGACGGCGCCGAACTGCGGGTCGCCCTTCCCGACGCCGCTCTTCGTCAGGACTTCGACGCTCCAGGGGCTGGCCGCCACCGCCGCCCCGCTCAGGCGCTGCAACTCCGCGATGCCGCCGCCGTGGTCGAAATGCACGTGCGAGTTGACGATGAGCTTCACGTCTTCGACGCGGAACCCGAGCGAGCGGATGTTGGCGACGATTTGCGGGGCCGACTCGGGGAGCGCGCCGTCTATCAGGACGTGCCCGGCCCGGGATGTGAGCAGAATCGAGGTCAGCCCGCGCGGGCCCACGTAGTATGCGTTGCCGTAGATGCGGAAGGGCTTCTGCGGCTGGTTCCACACGGGGCAGTTGTCGCAGGACGAGGCGGGCGCGCCGCTCTGCCCCGACGCCAGCGCCGCGACGGCGAGCAGAAGGGCGGCCAGCAGGGAAGCGCGCGCCGGGTTCGGAAGACGCCTGCGCGCGCGCGCGGGCTCGACTTTATGTTGACGGTTCAAACTGAGCACCTCCGGGCCGCGATTATACCTGAGAAACCCGACCGCGGGCCGGCGCGCGGCCCCGGCGGCCTCGGAAGGCGTCTGTGTGCTGTTCGACGGCGGCGGGCTTCGGCGGCGCGGGGCTTTGTCTGACGAAAGAAGATTGACGCTTGATGTTGGGCTCGACGGCGGACGCGCCGACTACATCTTGCGGCGTGGCCGTCCCGTCCGGCGCGGCCGAGGCGCGGGGGTCTTGCGCGGCGTCCGTCGCGGCGAGGGTGAGGGCGGCGTTGGGGGTGACGAATAGCGTGTGCGCCCGGCTCGACTTCTGCCGGTTCCGCGTCGCGTTAATCAGGTCGGGTTCGGTGTCGCGTTAATCAGTAAGCCTTGACCCAGCCGCCCGCGGGGGCGAACTCCTTCTTCTCGGGGTCTACGAGCAGGACGTTGGCGCCGGCCGCGCCGACGCGGCGGTTCGGCCCGAAGGAGACGCGCGGCGTGAGCCCCGTCTCGAAGTCGTAGAAGCCTTCGAGCGACGTGAGGAGCTTTTCGCGGCTGAGGTCGCGCCCCGAGCGCCGCAGCGCCTCGGCGAAGACCTTGGCGGCGGCGTAGGCCGCGAGCTGCGAGGCCGTGTGGCGCGCGGCGAGTTTGTGCTTCTCCTGCAGGGCGCGGAACTCGGCCAGCCCCGCGGCCGTGATGTCGGAAGGCACGGTCGGGAAGGCGACGAACACCTTGTCCTTAAAGGCCGCGGGGACGCCCGCCACGAGGTCGCCCGACGTGAGCGCGCCGAGCAGAAGGATGTCCGGCGTCCAGCCCGCGGCGGCCGCCTCGCGGATGAAGCCGACCTCCTCGCGCCCCGTGCCGAAGAAGAAGACGGCGTCCGCGCCCTTCAGGCTCCGGACGAGCGCGGCCGCGTCGAGCCCCGCGGGCTCGAACGAGACTTTCTGCACGGCCCCGCAGCCCGCCTCGCGGCACCGGCTCTCGACGGCCGCGGCCGCCGCGGCGGCCGGGGCCGACTTCGCGTAGACGACGGCGACGCGCGGCGGCGCGCCCGGCCGCGGCCGACGCGCGTAGAAGTTGACGAGCGCGCCCGCCTGCTCGCCGAGGCCGGGCAGGAGGTAGAAGACCTGCCGGTTGACCGGCGAGTCGTGCTGCGGCAGGAGCGTCGCGGGGCCGACGAAGGGCGTCTCCGTCTCGCGCGCGAGCGCGGCCAGCTCGGCGTCGGCGCCCGCGCTCATGCCGCCGACGAGGGCGAAGACCTCTTCCTGTTCGACGAGCCGGCGCGCGGCGGCGGCGGTCGCCGCGGCGTCCGCGCCCATCTCGGCCGCGCGCAGCTCGACGCGCCGGCCGTAGACGCCGCCGCGCGCGTTCAACTCCTCAAAGTAGGCCGCCAGCACTTCGCGCATGGCCGCGCCCGTCTCGGCCAGCGCGCCGCGCGCGGGGAGAATCGTCCCGACGCGGATGGCCGTCTCGCTCAGCCCCGGCTCGACCTCCGACCCGACGCGCCGCAGGTAGGCGGCGAGGTCGGCCATGTCTTCGGCCGACATGCGGAAGCGCGGCATCGCCGCCGCGAGCCGGTTGCCCGCGGGGTCAACGCCGGCCGTGACGGCCCGCGCGAACGATGCGTCGTCGAAAGGCCCGTGCGCGCGCCCCGTCGGGTGCGTGTGAGGCTTAAGGAGGGTCGGCCAGGCGAGGCCGCCGGCCGTGATGCCGGCCTCGGTCTTGCCCTCGCCGCGCAGGCCGTGGCAGCCCGCGCAGGTCACGGTCGAGGCGGGCACCGTCACGTCCGAGACGGCGGCCTCTATCTCGCGCCCCGAAGGGCTCTCGCCGCGCAGGTAGATGGCCTTCCCCCTGCGCTCCTGCGGCGTGAGGGCGCGCCGCTGCTGCCCGGCCGGGGACTGGCCCGCGTCCGAGCCGGCCGCGGACGCGCGCGCGAGGGCGAACGCCGCCGCGAAGAGGGCGAGCGCGCATAAAAGGGCGTTGAGCCTTTGAGTCCTGTTCATCTTTGGTCGGGCGGGCCGGTCAGACGGCCCGGGCGGCGCTTATCTTACGACACACGGCCGCGCGTAGACGAGACGCCGCTTAGTGCAAGCGCCGTGCCCGCGTGGGGCGCGCGCCGACGAAAACGGCGCCCCGGCCGGTTCGACGGCCGCCGGCGCCGTCCGCCCGGGGTCAAACTTCGTCCACTATGTATCACGTTGAAACACGCCCCGCCGAGGCGCGCGGGCGCGCGGGCGCGGGGCGCGTCAGGGGTCGCACGCCGCGCGCCCCTCCAGCGCGGCCGTGATGAGCCGCAGGATGTCGGAGGGCAGGAACGGCTTTGAGATGAAGCTGACGGCGCCGAGGTCGAGCGCCCGCGCGAGGATTTCGGGCGTGCCGTAAGAGGTGATGAGGATGACCGCGCCGCCCACGCCGCCATCGCGGAAGGCGCCGAGCACTTCCAGGCCGTCCATGTCGGGCAGGCGTAAATCCGTGATTGTGACGTGGAATGCGAGGCGGCGCGCCTGTTCGAGGCCTTCGCGCCCGCTGGCGGCGACGGCGACGGCGAAGCCCTCGTCCTCAAGTATCACGCGCAGCGCGTCGGCCACGCTCGGCTCGTCGTCTATGACGAGCACCCTTTTGAGGCCCACCGAGCCGTCGTCTATGCAACCCGCACACATAAAGTCTCCCCCGACGCGAACCGTTCAGACCTTGAATTCAGACTTTAAATTTCGGCCGCGCCACACGGCGCGAATCCGTTCAATTCAAACGGCGTCGGGAGCCGTTGTGCGGAGGGGTTGGCAAAAGCTGTTCCGCGTACTTTGGAGCGCGGCGGCGGCAAAAGGGATGCCCGCCGCCGTCCCGGTGTTTCGGCCTGAGTCAGCCGGGGCGGCGGGGTGCATCAGCTCAAAACAAACAGAAAGGGTTTTTTCAGGGCTCGGAAGGCGGCTCGCCGGCGTCCTCGTCGGCGGGCGGCTCGTCGTCGGGGGGCGCCGCCGCCATGAGGCCGAACTTTTTGAGCTTACGGTAGAGGGTCGGGCGGTGGTAGTCGAGTATCTGCGCGGTCTTCTTGACGTTGCCGCCGGTGCGTTCGAGCGTCTGCGCGATGGCCTCGCGCTCTATCTCCTCCATCGTCACGTAGGGCGGGATGACGCAGCGGAAGTGCATTGACTCGGCCGCGCGGAGCTGCTCGGGCAGGTCTTCGGGCATGACCAGCTCCTCCTGCGAGAAGAGCACGGCGTGCTCGACGACCGACTCCAACTCGCGCACGTTGCCCGGCCAGTCGTAGCGCGCCAGCAGGGAGAAGGCCGGCTGCGAGATGCCGCGGACGCGCTTCCGGTACTTCTCGGCGTAGCGCAGCAGGAAGTGCTCGGCCAGCATCATCACGTCGTCCGAGCGCTCGCGCAGCGGGGGCACCTTGACCTTGATGGTGCTGATGCGGAAGTAGAGGTCTTTGCGCAGCGCCCCCTCCTTAATCATCAGCGTCGTGTCGCGGTTGGTCGAGGAGACGAGGCGGAAGTCCACGGGCAGCTCCTGCTCGTCGCCGAGGCGGCGCAGGCGGCGCTCCTGCAGGACGCGCAGCAGCTTCGTCTGCAGGTGGGCGGGCATCTCGGCGATCTCGTCGAGCAGGAGCGTCCCGCCCGCGGCCGCCTCGATGAGCCCGCGCTTGTCGCGGTCGGCGCCGGTGAAGGCCCCGCGGCGGTAGCCGAACAGCTCCGACTCGATGAGTTCCGAAGGGATGGCGGCGCAGTTGATGCGGATGAAGGGGCGCTCGGCGCGCTCGCTCGCCCGGTGGAAGGCCGCCGCCACCAGCTCCTTGCCCGTCCCCGACTCGCCCTCGATGAGCACCGAGGCGTCCGAGGGCGCGGCCGTGCGGATGACCTCGTGAATCTGCCGCACCTTCGGGTGGCGGCCGATGAGCCCGAAGTCGTCGCCGTCGGCGGCGTGCGCGAGCCGGAGCGCGCGGTTCTCGCTCTTGACCTCGCGGAACTGGAGGGCGCGCGCCGCCAGCACCTGCGCCTGCTCGGGGGTGAAGGGCTTTTCGAGGTAGTAGAAGGCGCCGCGCTTGATGGCCTCGATGGTGAGGTCGAGCGACCCGTGCGCGGTCATCAGGATGACCTCCGTCTCGGGCGAGACGGCCTTGATGCGCGTCAGCAGGTCAATGCCGCTCCCGTCGGGCAGGCGCAGGTCCGTGAAGACCAAGTCGAAGGGGCGCGAGGCGAGGAGCGCGTCCGCCTCGCCGACGTTCTTCGCCGACTCGACCCTGTGCCCGCGCTCGTCGAGGACGAGCGCCAGCGCCTCGGCCACGCTCGCCTCGTCGTCAACCACGAGAATCCTGTTAGACGTTGACGCCATCCTCCCCCTCCCACCCCCCCGGCAGCTCGACGCGGACGGTCGTGCCCACGCCGGGGCTGCTCTCGATGGCCACCGCCCCGCCGTGCTGCTCGAAGACCTTCTGCGCGTAAGACATGCCGAGGCCGAGCCCCTGACTTTTCGTCGTGTAGAACGGCTCGAAGATGTTGCTCACCTGCTCCCCGCTCATCCCCACGCCGGTGTCGGATATCTCGACGCGCGCCGCCCCGCCCGCCGCCTTCGTCCTGACGGTCAGCACGCCGCCGCCGGCGGGCATGGCCTGCACGGCGTTCAGCGCCAGGTTCATCAGCGCCGAGCGGACGGACGCCTCGTCGAACGCCACCCGGCCGCATTGGGCGTCGAGTTCGAGGCGCGGCTCGATGCGCCCGGCCTCTATCTGCGGCCTGAGCAGTTGGAGCACGTCCGCCACGACGGCGTTGAGGTCGGCGGGGCGCGGGCGGTGGCTGAGCGGCCGCGCGAAGTCGAGCACCTGGTTGACGGTGGCGGTCAGGTGGTTAATCGTGTTCACAATCTTGTCGAGGATGCCCAGCTCGCCCTCGGCGAGTTTCCCCGCGGCCTTGCCCCGGAGGTGCATCGAGTAGAGGAGGAGCCCCGCCAGCGGGTTCTTCACCTCGTGCGCCACCTGCGCGGCGGCGCGGCCGAGCGCGGCTATCTTCTCCTGGTGCGCCAGGCGCTCCTGCATCGCGCGCAGCCGCCCGGCGGCCTCGCGCTCGGACGTCAAGTCCTTGATGACGCCGAGGTGGCCGATGACCTCGCCGCCCAGCCTGCGGATGGGCGTGACCGCGACCGAGGCGACGAACGTCTCGCCGCCCGCGCGCCGGAAGCGCGCCTCCGCGCGGTGCATGCCGCTGGCGTCGGCCTGGCGCACGCCCTCGCCGAAGATGCGCCGCAGCTCGTCCTGCTCGCCCCCCTGCCCGGCCAGCGCGCACGGCTCCTGCCCCGCCGCCTCGGCCGCCTTGAGGCCGAACATGCACTCGGCGCCGCGGTTGAAGAGCGTGATGCGCCCGCGGGTGTCGGTGGCGACGAGGCCGTACTCGGTCGAGCTTTCGAGCACGAGGTTGAGGAAGTCGTGCGCCTCGGCCAGCTCGGCCGTGCGCTCGGCGACGCGCACCTCCAGCTCCTCCGCGTGGCGCTTGACCTCGCGTTCGAGCCTCAGCTTCTCGTCCACCAGCCGCTTGCGCTCGACGGCCCGCGAGACGGCCTTGAGCAGCGTCTCCTTGAGGATGGGCTTCGGGATGAAGTCGTAGGCCCCGGAGCGGACGATTTCCGCGACCTGCGACGGGTGGGGCTCGCCCGTAATCATGACGACGGGGACGTAGGACTCGCGCGCCGACAGCTCCCTCAGCAGTTCGAGGCCGCTCCGGCCCGGCAGCACGATGTCCACGACGGCGGCGTCCACCTCGGCGTCGCCGAGCGCGGCCAGCGCGCCATCGTAGTCGCCCGCCGTCAGCGGCTCGTAGCCGCCGCGGCGCAAAAACTCCGCCATCGTCCAACGCATGCTGGGCTCATCGTCCACCAGCAGCACTCTTGGCTTGCTCATGCTCGGCCTCATTCGCGGCTGCCGCGGGGAGTTCGACGACGAAGCGCGTGTGGCTGCCCTCGGCGCTCTCGACGGAGATCGTCCCGCCGTACTCGCGGACGATGCCGAAGCTGAGGCTCAGGCCGAGCCCCGTCCCGCCCGTCGCCCGCCTGGTCGTGAAGAACGGGTCGAAGACTTTGTCTATGTCCTCGCGCCGGATGCCGACTCCGTTGTCGAAAAACTCGGCGCGCACCCGCGTCGCGCCCGCGCGCTCGACGGCGCGCGCCGTCACGCGGAACACCCTGCGCCCCGACTCCTTCGCGCGCAGCGCGTGGTGCGCGTTACTGATCATGTTGATGACGACCTGCCGCAGGCGCGAGCCGTCGGCCATCACCGGCGGCAGCCCCTCCTCGACTTCAATCTCGACCTCGACGCCGTCCTTCGCGAACTGGTGGCCGAAGAGCGTCATCGAGGAGTCAATCGTCGCGGCCAGGCGGACGCGCGTCAGCTCGTGCGGCCCCTGCCGCGCGAAGGTCAAAAGGTCGCGCACGATGCGCGCGATGCGCTCGCCCTCGTCAATGATGCCGTCCACCATCCGCCGCTGCTCCTCGGTGCGCGCCACCTCGTCGTCCTTCAGGAGCTGCGCGTAGTTGATGATGCCGTTCAGCGGGTTGTTGATTTCGTGCGCCACCCCGGCCGACAGCTCGCCGATGGAGGCCAGCTTGGAAGACTGGAAAAGCTGGCGCTGTATCAGGTCCTTTTCGGCCTCCAGCCGCCGCCGCTCCGAGAGGTCGCGGACGATGAGGATGATGAGCCGCTCGCCGTCGGTCTGAATCTCGTTCGAGGAGATGGCCGCCGCGACCGAGCCGCCGCCCGGCGTCCGCAGCGTCATCTCGACCTCGTGCTGCGCCGCGCCGCGGAGCACGTCTTTCAACAGCTCCTCGCGCGAGGCGTCCCCGTCGGCGCCGACGAAGTCGCGGATGTCTTTGCCGACGAGCCCCCCGGGCACGCAGCCGAGGATTTCGCAGAACTTGTTGTTGACGTCCACCAGCCGGCGGTCGTCGGCCTTCAGCACCCCGATGCCGTCGCTGGCGTGCTCGAACAGCGAGCGGTAGCGCTTCTCGCTGGCGACGAGCCGGCGCTGCTGCCGGCTCACGATGCGCAGCAGCAGCGTGACGATGAGCACGTCCACCGTCGTCGAGATGAAGAAGTGCTCCATCCGCTGCGAGAGCAGGTAGAACGCCCTCCCGTCGGCCGGGTAGGCCGTCGCCAGCCAGGCGTTGAAAGGGACGATGAAGAACTTCTCCCAGACGAGAATCACCACGGCCGTCACCACCATGGTGAGGCCGGCGAAGAAGAGGACTATCTTCAGGCTGTTGAACTTCTTCGTCTCCAGCTCATCCAATAACTTCATACGAGCGCCCTCCGCGCCACGCTGTGGTTGGGATGGTTTGGAATGGTTCGGCCGGCGTGACTCATGGAGCAGGGCATGGGAACTGCGCCGCGGTCGTGCGGCGCCCGAGAGTTGACCTTCGGAAAGGGGTGAGACGGGTTCTGAAAGTTCAGGGCTCGACCCCTGAGGCGCAGGCTTCTCAGCCGGAACGGTCGCGGGGGCGCGCCTCACAAGTCTTAAAACGATTTTGTCGTGCGTCTGTCCGGAGATCGGGGCTCGAAACGGGCAACCTATGCGCCCCGTACATTTAATGACGGATGCTAAATTTCTTGCGCCGTGCGTGTCAAGCTTTTTCGCGCCGCCCGCCCGGGCCGCGCCCGGGGTCAATAAATGCGACTGTCCCGGCCGCGCCGCGCCCGTCTACTGCGAGCCTCCGGGCGCCGTGTCGTCCGGGGCGAACGGGGTCTGCAACGCGCCGTCCTCGCGCCCGAGCAAGTAGACGCGAACCGTCCGCCCGCGGGAGGCCAAAAGGTCGAAGGTTCTGAGGGTGCAAACCTTTGACCCGCACAGGTTCGAGCAGGTCGCCGGCTCAAACCTCAAAAATCTCTTCATCCCTTCTCAGTTCATGGCTGTTGGTCGGGTCGTGAGAACTACCATCCGGCGCGCCAGAGCGGGGGAAGTTCAGACTTCGCAGAGGGTAAACAATCCGACAAGCGTCTACGGTCTGCTGTGAACTGTCTTTTGAGAAAGGACGGGCGGAGGAGCCTCGCTCTTTGTTGCGGTTTCATGACGGAGGCGGCGGCCGCGACGCGGCGCGACGACGCTCTTGTGACGACTCGGACGGTGGCCGTTTCAGCAAGTCAGGCGCCACTCGGCCGCGCCCCGCGCGGCGTCTTTCGGCCTTTCTACGGGGCGTCGGCGTTGATGCGTGCTGAAACAGACGCCGCGCGGGCTGTTTCACCGTGGGACACGGCGCGGCCGCGGGCCGGGCGACCCGCGCGCGCCTGCGGCCGGCGAATACAACGAAATCGCATCTGAATCTACATAAATATCTCGCGAAGCGTCGCGGCATGCCCCTTGCCCTTACCCAGACCGCTCCAGTTCGAGAATCGAGATTGGCCACGTCAGGCAGAGGCGCGGCCCCGGGGCATCAACCACAACACTCTTTCAAGACTCTGGCCCGAGGGCAGCCCCTCAGCGCGGCGACCCTCGGGCCTGACTCACAACGGACTTAATTTTCCCTGGAGTTCACCCGAGAGATGACAAAGCTTGGTCACTTGAAGCTTGTACCGTACGTCCGCCTGATTTGTCTCCTTCTTTGCTGCTCACTTGTGGCCCCCCAGGTCGCCATCTCGGCCGCGCTCGCCGCCCCCCTGAAGAATCGGGCGTCCGAGGCGGCCGACGTGACGCGCGGCGTCCTGACGCAAGGTGAAGCGACGAGGCCGGACGGCCCGCAGGCGCAGGCGCGAGCTGGTGAAAAGCTCGCCGCCGCGGCCGGCGCCGCCCCGCTCGCAAAGGGCCCGGACGCACGCGGCGGCGCTCTGAATAGCGAAACTGATAACAAACGCGCCGCCGGCAAGCCGGTGGCTCGCGGCGCGTCCGGCGCCATGCCGACCCGCGTGCTGCGCGTCGGGCCCGCGCCCGTCAAGGCGGCTGCGGCGCGTCGGGCGCCGGCCCCCGCCGAGCCGGGCGCCGCGGCTTCGGCGTTCGGCGACGCGTTCGGCGCGTCGGCCTCGCCGGTCTTCTCCATCAGCTCGGGCGCGGCCGCGGCGCCGCTCGAAGGCGCGGCGCTCCGCGAAAAAGCCGCCGAGGCCGCGGCGCCTCTGGCCCCGCCCGCCGCCGCCGCCGAAGTCGTCGAAAAAGAGGCCAAAGAGAATCACTTCTCGGACACCCCGAAGGCCGCGCCGGCCGCTTTGACGCCGCCCGCGCTCGGCCGTCAACTCTCTTTGACGAACAAAGCCGAGCAGGCCGAAGCCTTCGAGGCCAACGCCAACGTCGCCGCCGAGGTTGTTGAACCCGGCGGCGCGCCCGCGTTGCTCGCGGCGGCCGGCGCGGGGCTCGCGGCCGCGTACACCTCCTCTGCGAAGCAGCCGGCCGCGGAAGCGGACGCCCTGCCGGACGCCGAACCCCTGAAAGCCTCCCCGGCGGCCTCTGCGGCCTCTGCGGCCTCGGCCGCCGCGCTCCCCTCGAACGTCGCGCCGTTCGAAGCCGACGCGCTGACGGACGCCGAGGCGCTGGCGCTGCTCGGCCGCGAGCCGGCCAACGTCGCGCCGGGCGCGACGGCCATGCTGGCCGCCGCGGCGCCTTACGCGCCGACCAACGACAACTTCGCCGCCGCGCAGGTCATCACCGGCCTGCCCGGCTCCGCGTCCGGCTCCAACCTCGGCGCGACGCGCGAGGCCGGCGAGCCCTTCCACGCCTACAACCAGGGCGGCGCCTCCGTCTGGTTCAGGTGGCAGGCGCCCTCGACGGGCACGGTTGACTTCACGACCGCCGGCAGCAGCTTCGACACGACGCTCGCCGTCTACAAGGGAACCGCGGTCGGCGCGCTGAGCGAGGTCGCCAGCAACGACGAGGTCGCCGCGGCGACCTCGACCAGCCGCGTCACCTTCGACGCGGTGGCGGGCGCCGTCTACTACGTGGCCGTGGACGGCCGCAACGACGGCGTCAGCACGGCGCAGGGCAGCGTCATGCTCAACTGGAGCGTGACGCCGAAGCCCGCCAACGACAGCTTCGCCGCGGCGCAGGCGCTCGCGGCCGCCACCTCGGGCAGCGCGACGGGCACGACCCGCGGCGCGACCCACGAGACGGGCGAGCCCTACCACGCCAACAACGACGGCGCGAAGTCCGTCTGGTACAAGTGGCAGGCGCCGGCGACCGGCAGCATCGAGTTCACGACCGCCGGCAGCGACTTCGACACGCTGCTCGGCGTCTACACCGGCGCGGCCGTCGGCTCGCTGACGGGCGTCGCCTCCAACGACGAGGAGGACGCCAACGCCGCCGTCCACACCAGCCGCGTCGTCTTCAACGCCGTGGCCGGCACGGTCTACTACATCGCCGTTGACGGCTTCCACGACGGCTACGCGCCCGACTGGGGCGCCGTCAGCCTCCAGTGGAAGGTCGGGCCGGCCGTGCCCGCCAACAACGGCTTCGCCGGCGCGCAGGCCATCACCGGCGACGAGGGGCGCGTCACGGGCTCCAACTGGCTCGCCACCAAGGAGACGGGCGAGCCGAACCACGCGGGCGTGGCCGGCGGCAAGTCGGTCTGGTTCAAGTTCACCGCCCCCGGCGCCGGCAAGGTCACCTTCGACACGGTGGGCAGCGCCGTTGACACGGCGATGGCCGTCTACACGGGGACGGCCGTGAGCGCGCTGACGCAGGTCGCCGCCAACGACGACGCCGACCCGGCGCTCGGCCTCTTCACGAGCCGCGTCAGCTTCGAGGCGGCGGCCGGCGTGACCTACTACATCGCGGTCGACGCCTGGTACGCCGAGGGCGGCTCCATCGTCCTGCGCACGCCGCGCAAGCGCGGCAAGATAGCCTTCGTCAGCTCGCGCGACGGCGACGAGGAAATCTTCACCATGAACGCCGACGGCAGCGAGCAGAAGCAGCTCACCGCCAACGCGGCGAGCGACAGCTACCCGCGCTGGTCGCCCGACGGCTCGAAGATAGCTTTCTCCTCGACGCGCGACGGCAACAGCGAAATCTACGTGATGAACGCCGACGGCACGAACCCCGTCCGCCTCACCACCAGCGCCGGCTCCGACCGCGAGCCGACCTGGTCGCCCGACGGCTCGAAGATAGCCTTTTCGAGCGGCCGCGACTCCGCCGACGGCGCCGGCTACGAGCTGTACGTGATGAACGCCGACGGCACGAACCCCGTCCGGCTCACCTTCCAGGCGGGCAACGACATGCAGCCCCACTGGTCGCCCGACGGCGGCATGCTCATCTTCATGAGCAACTTCTACGGCAACTACGAACTCCACCACATCAGCCCCGTCACCGGCGGCGACCAGTGGCGGATGACCGTCTCGCCCGTCAACGAGTGGCACCCGACCTGGTCGCCCGACGGCCTGAGGATGGCTTTCCACCAGGGCGGCGAAATCTACGTCGGCGACCCCATCAACATCCGGCGCGTGACCGAGTCGGCGGGCGCCGACGAGACGCCGGCCTGGTCGCCCGAGAGCGACCAGCTCCTGTTCACGTCGGCGCGCGACGGCAACCAGGACGTCTACGTGATGAACGCCGACGGCTCCGGCCCGGAGAACGTCACCTTCAACCTCGCGGGCGACAGCTACCCCGACTGGCAGCCGGTGACGGCGACGCCGAACAACCTGCCGACCGTCGCGCTGACGGCCCCGGCCGACGGGACGAAGTACGCCGCGCCGGCCACCATCGCGCTGACGGCGACGGCCGGCGACGTGGGCGGCTCGGTGGCCCGCGTCTCCTTCTACAACGGCTCGACGCTCCTCGCCACCGACACGGCGGCGCCCTACAGCTTCTCCTGGACGCCGGTCGCCGCGGGCGCCTACTCGCTGACGGCCGTCGCGACCGACAACCGCGGCGCGACCGCGACCACGGGCGTGACGAGGGTCGTCGTCACCCCGGCGCTCGGCGTCAACGTCGTCAACCCGGCCGCGGGCACGACCTTCGACACCGGCGCGAAGGTCACCATCAGCGCCGAGGCCGCGGCCAACACCAACGCCATCAGCAAGGTTGACTTCTACTACGCGGCCGCCGCGACGCCGGCGACCAGGACGCTCATCGGCTCGGACGCCGCGGCGCCCTACAGCGTCCAGTGGAGTTCGCCCGCGACCGCGGGCGGCTACGTCCTCTCGGCCACCGTCACCGACAGCGCGCTCGCCACGGCCACCTCGGCCAACGTCGCGGTCACGCTGAAGGCGAAGGTCATCAACCCGCCGGCCGCCGCCTGCGCGCGCACCATCACGGCCAAGGTCGTCGCCTTCGACCAGGTCTACACCTACAACCGCTTCGGGGCCTTCAACCCCGGCGGCATGATGTACGCGCTGGAGCGCGACGTCGTGGCGATTGACGCCTCCAGCGGCGCGACCTCGCGCGGCCTGGTCGCCGGCAACGTCCAGCTCCGGCCCGACAAGCGGCCGCGCCCGCTCGTGCTGCGCATGAACGAGGGCGACTGCCTCCAGGTGACCTTCCGCAACCTGCTCACGAGGAACCGGTCGGAGGTCGAGGGGCTCAACTTCACCAACCAGCCCGACCAGCAGACCTACACGAAGGCGCCCGTCAAGCTCCTCCAGAACGACACGACCTTCACCCGCACGGCGTCCATGCACGTCAACGGGCTCGAATACGTCAACAGCCCGTCCACCTCGGACGGCGCGCACGTCGGCAACAACGCCTCCTCGCTGGTCGAGCCCGACGGGGTGAAGACCTACACCTGGTACGGCCGCAAGCAGGGCCAGTACATGGTGCACTCGCTCGGCGCTCCCGTGGGCGGCGAGGGCGACGGCGGCCAGACGGTGCTCGGCCTCTTCGGCGCGGTCGTCGTCGAGCCGCAGGGCGCCAAGTGGTACCGCTCGCAGGTCACGGCCGACAAGCTGGCGGCCGTCACCACGGGGCGCAACCCCGACGGCACGCCGAAGATCAACTTCGAGGCGGCCGACGCCTCCGGGCCCATCCTCAACATGCTCTCGTCGGCCAACGAGATCGTCCACACGGACGTCAACGCGCTCATCACGGGCTTCGCCGAGAACTGCACCAACGCGCCGCCCTCCTCGACGTGCGGGCAGCCCTTCCGCGAGTTCGTCGTCGTCTTCCACGACGAGACGAAGACCGTGCAGGCGTTCCCCGAGCTGGACGAGGAGCTGTTCCACGGCGTCCGCGACGGCTTCGCCATCAACTACGGCTCGAACTCTTTGGGCGCGCCGCTGCTCGCCAACCGCAAGAAGCTCGGGCCGGCGAAGGACTGCGGCGAGTGCAAGTTCGAGGAGTTCTTCCTCGAATCGTGGGCCAACGGCGACCCGGCGATGGTCGTGCGCAAGGACTCTTACGGCCGCGTCAACGAAGTCCTCTTCCCCGACGACCCGTCCAACGTGCACCACTCGTACCTGGGCGACCCCGTCCGCTTCCGCAACATCCACGTCGGGCCGAAGGAGACGCACGTCTTCCACCTCCACGCGCACCAGTGGCTCCACGAGCCGCGCGAGGACGACTCGACCTACCTCGACTCGCAGACCATCGGCGTCGGGGCGGGCTTCACCTACGAGATCAACTACGGCGGGTCGGGCAACCGCAACTTCACCGCCGGCGACTCCATCTTCCACTGCCACCTCTACCCGCACTTCGCGCAGGGGATGTGGGAGCTGTGGAGAGTCCACGACGCGTTCGAGGCGGGCACGCCCGACCGCCGTCTGCCCGACGCCGAGATAGCGGGCGGCACGCCGAACCCGGCCGTCGTCCCGCTGCCGAACCGCGCGATGGCGCCGATGCCTTCGGCGACCTTCAAGGGCTTCCCCTTCTTCGTTGACGCGCAGGCCGGGCACCGCCCGCCGCAGCCGCCGCTCGACATGGAGCAGGACGGCGGGCTCCCGCGCCACCGCATCGCGGCCTCGGAGTTCATTGACGGCAAGGCGGCCATCGAGCCGGCGCTGCTGGCCGACCCCGTGGCCAACCGCGTGATGACGCAGAACACCGACCCGAACCTGCTCAACTTCGCGCGCAAGCTCACCTCGGCGGAACTCGTCTTCCTCGACCCGAAGGGGACGGCGATGGAGCAGAAGGCGATGGAGTTCCACGAGGGCAAGGGCGGCGTCAACGTCATGACGCAGTACGGGTGGCCCGCCAAGGGCTTCCCGGCCTACACGCCCTCGGGCGCGGCGGGGCTCTTCCTCGTCAACGGGCAGCCCCGGCAGCCGGGCGCGCCGTTCGCGGAGCCCTGCGCTCCGGGCACGCCCACGCGCGACTACCGCGCCGCCTACATCCAGTTCGACATGACCGTCAACCGCGCCGGGTGGCACGACCGCCAGGCGCGCATCACGACGCTCGAAGACGACGCCCTGCCGACGCGCGACGGCGCGCGCTCGCCCGAGCCGTTCTTCTTCCGCGCCAACTCGAACGACTGCGTGCGGTTCGCGGCCACGAACCTCATCCCGCACGTCCTGAACCTCGACGACTTCCAGATATTCACGCCGACCGACACCATCGGCCAGCACATCCACCTCGTGAAGTTCGACGTCACCTCGTCGGACGGCGCGGGCAACGGCTGGAACTACGAGGACGGCACGTTCAGCCCGGGCGAGGTGCAGGAGCGCGTCGAGGCGCACAACCACTTCGTCGCCGGCTCGACCGCGAAGACGCTGACGCTGGCCACCAACCTGAAGTTCGGCGCGGGGCCCGACCTCGACGGCAACAAGATAGGCGACTACGTCGGCGCGCAGACCACCGTCCAGCGCTGGTGGGCCGACCCGCTCCTGAACAACGCGGGCGACGACCGCACCATCCGCACCGTCTTCACGCACGACCACTTCGGCCCCAGCTCGCACCAGCACCACGGCCTCTACGGCGCGCTAGTCGTCGAGCCGCAGGGCTCGAAGTGGGAGACGCTGGCCGGCACGGCGATGGCGACGCGCCTCGACGGCGGCCCGACCAGCTACGCGGCCAACATCGTGCCGGGCGACGCGACGAAGAGCTACCGCGAGTTCAACCTCGCCATCGCCGACTTCGCGCTCGTCTACCGGCAGGACTTGACCCCGGTCAACCCGCCGGGACGCAACGAGATCGGCCTGCCCTTCATCCTCGAAGCGCCGGTCGTCCCGCGCCCCGAGGCCATCTCGGCCGACGACCCCGGCACGGGGCTCATCAACTACCGCAACGAGCCCATCCCGCTGCGCATCGCCAACGGCGCGGTGCTGAAGACGGGCCCGCTCGGCGACCTGTCGAACGTGTTCCGCTCGAAGGATAACCAGGGCGTCGCGCTCCACGGCGACCCCTTCACCCCGCTCCTCCAGGCTTACGAGGGCGACAAGGTGCAGATTCGCCTCATCCAGGGCGCGCAGGAGGAGCAGCACGTCTTCAGCCTCCACGGCGGGAAGTGGCTGCACGAGCCTTCGGCGGCCAACTCGGGCTGGTACAACGCGCAGGCCATCGGCATCTCGGAGCACTTCGAGTTCGACGTGCCGCCCATCCCGGCCGTGGGCAACGTCGCCGGCGGCAACCCGGACGTGGCCGACTTCATGTACGGCAGCTTCGCCACCGACAACCTCTGGAACGGCATGTGGGGCATCCTGCGCTCCTACAAGGGGCTGCGCAGCGGGCTCAAGGCACTGCCGAACAACTCGGCGGGCTCCGTGAGCAGCAGCGACCCCGGCCTGCGGACGGACTTCTGCCCGGCCGGCGCGCCGCAGAAGCCCTTCAGCGTCGAGGCGTGGCTGGCCAAGGACCTGGTCGGCGCCGACGGCATCACCTACAACCAGAAGTTCGGGCTCAAGGACCCGGCCGGCATCGTCTTCGTCCAGACGGGCGACGTGGCCGCCGTCAAGGCCAAGACCCGGAAGCTGGAGCCGCTGGTGCTGCGCGTCAACGCGGGCGACTGCGTCAACGTGCAGTTGACCAACAAGCTCCCGCTCGACGCGGCCGTGCCGATGCCCGACTACGACGCGTGGAACTTCATGCCGATGATCGTTCCGAACTTCAACCTCAACCAGGTCAAGGCCTCGAAGGAGGTCAGCCTCCACCCGCAGTTGGTCGAGTACGACGTGCGCACCAGCGACGGCGCGAACGTCGGCGTCAACGACAAGCAGACGGTCTCGCCCGGCGAGACGCGCAAGTACCGCTGGTACGCCGGCAAGGTGACGGTCAACGCCGACCAGAGCCGGACGGCCGTGCCCATCGAGTACGGCGCCATCAACCTGACGGACTACGGCGACATCATGAAGCACGGCTCGCACGGCGCGGGCGGCGTGCTCGTCGTCGAGCCCAAGGGCGCGACGTGGACGACGCCGACCAACACGTACGCCGAGGCCGAGGTCAAGAGCTCGACCGGCGCGCTGCTCTTCAAGGAGTTCGTGCTCGTCACGCAGGACGACGTCAAGATGGTCGGCCCCAACGCCGGCCAGGGGCGGACGATTCTGGGCCTGCCGGGCGTCAACCCGGTGCGCAACTTCACCACGGAGTCCGACGCCGAGGACTCGGGGGCGAAGGCGTTCAACTACCGGACCGAGCCCCTCTGGGCGCGGCTCGGCTTCCTCGACGAGATGACCAAGCGGGATCACACCACGTTCCTGGAAGAGGGCGACGTCTCGGCCCTGCTCAACAACGTGAACCAGGCGGCCGTCTTCAGCTCGGCGGCGCACGGCGACCCCGCGACGCCGGTCTTCTCGGCGCCCGCGGGCGCGGCGGTCCGCTTCCGCGTCGTGCAGCCGACGGGCCACCCGCGGCAGCACGCCTTCACCCTCTACGGGCACAACTGGTTCCACGAGGCGTGGACGCAGGACTCGACCGTCCTCTGGACGCCGAGCACGGCCGAGCCGTCTTCGATGACCATCGGCACGCAGGGCGGCCACACCTCCCGCCGTCACTGGAACCTCGTCCTGCGCAGCGCGGGCGGGGCCTTCAAGCAGCCGGGCGACTACATGTACCGGACGCAGGAGAGCTTCCAGTTCACGGGCGGTCTGTGGGGCATCTTCCGCGTGACGCCGACCGCCTCCTCGACGACCACGTCCTCGACGATCTTGCCGGCCGAAGACGTCGCGCAGTAGTCCGGGCGGCGACTTTCCCGAGGCCGGCCAGCCCTGAAGGCTGGCCGGCCTCGGCCTTGAAAACCCGGGCGGCGCGGGCGGCCCCGACCGGCGGGTTCGCCCGCGCCGGCCGAATCACGAAACGGACGATTTTTTTCGCCGCGGCCGGGGGTTTGGCGGCAGCCGGCCCCCGTCTCGCCGCATCAAAACAAGCATTCAAGCGGGCGCAAATTTTACCCCTCAACAGTCCATTTAAGTTTTAAAGTTTTAGGCGTCGAGCGAGTATGAAGCGAGACTTTTATCCGACCGTCAGGGCGTTCGTGCGCGCCCTCTGCCTGCTGGCGGCCTGCGCCCCGGCGGCCGCCGCGCAGATAGGCGGCCCCGCCGACACGAAGACGAAGGCGGGCGCGCCAGCCCCGGCCTCCGCCTCGGGGCGCGTCGAGAAGGAGGGCGTGCGCATTGACTTTACGGCCGCGCCGCGCGAGGCCGGCAAAGGGCTCGCGGCCGGCGAGGAGGCGCTCGTCACCTTCAGCGTCAGGGACGCGCGCACGGGGCAGCCGCTCGCGGGCGTCAGGCCGAGCGCCTGGGTCAGCTCGCGCAAGGCCGAGGAGCCGCCGAACGACGAGCAGTGTAAGGACAAGATTCGCACCTTCATGGGCGGCCTGCTGAGCGCGCGCCCGGACGTGGACCTCAACAGCTACCTCCTGCTGACGCTCAACCACGACGCCACCATCTCGGTCATCAACCCCCTCGTCTCCTTCAGCCGCACGCAGCTCGAAAGCCTCGTCACGCTGCCCGGCGTCGGCGCCGACTGGGCGCTCTCTGACGACAAAGAGACGCTCTACGTCACGCTGCCCGACAAGTCGGCCGTGGCGGTCGTCAGCACCATCACGCGGAAAGTCCTGACGACCATCCCCGTCGGCGAGGGCGCGCGCCCCATGCGCGTCGCGCTCCAGCCCGGCGGGCGGCGCGTGTGGGTCGGGCTCGACGGCTCGCCGAGGGTGGCCGTCATTGACGCCGCCACACACAAGCTGGCCGGCGTGGTCGAGGTCGGCGCGGGGCTCCACCAGATAGCCTTCACGCCCGACGGCAAGCTGGCCTACGTCACCAACAGTTCCGCCGACACCGTCTCGGCCGTGGACGCCGAGAGGCTCGTGAAGGTGGCCGACATCCCCGCCGGCAAGACGCCCGTGCCCGTCGCCTACAGCGCGGCGAGCCGCCTCGTCTACGTGGCGGCGATTAACGGCGCGGCCGTCACCGTCATCGACCCGGCCACGCAGAAGGTCGTGCGCGAAGTCCCCGTCAGGCGCGGCACGGTCGCGCTGCGCTTCGACCCGACGGGCCGTTTCGGCTTCGCCGTCAACCAGGTCGAAGGGCGCGTCGCCGTCATAGACGCCTCGGCGGGCGAGGTCGCCGGCGAGGTCGAGGTCGTGAAGGGCCCCGACCAGGTGACCTTCACCGACCGCTACGCGTACGTCCGCGGCACGGGCTCCGAGAAGTTCTCGCTCGTCGAGCTGTCGGGCGTGGCGAAGGGCAAGTTCACGGCCGTGGACGTCACCGCCGGCCAGAAGCCGCCGAGCGCGCTGCCCGCCGAGATAGGCGTCTCCGACATGATTGCGACGACGCCCGAGGGCAACGCCGCGATGATAGCGAACACGCCCGACGGGATGGTCTACTACTACGTCGAGGGCATGATGGCGCCGATGGGCACGCTCTCGAACTACAAGCGCCGCCCCTACGCGGCCATGATTCTCGACCGCAGCCTCAACGAGACGGCGCCCGGCGTCTACACCGTGCCCGTCAGGCTGAAGGGCTCGGGGCGCTTCGACGTCTCGGTGCTGACCGGCCAGCCGCGCATCGCCCACTGCTTCCAGATGGAGGTCGCGCCGTCGGCCAACGAGGAGAAGAAGAGCGGCGTCTCGGTCGCGCTGCGCGCGCTCTTCGACGGCCGGCAGTTCAAGGCCGGCGAGGCGGTCGCGCTCCGCTTCCGCGTCACCGACTCGGCGACGGGGCAGCCGCTCAAGGGGCTCCGCGACGTGCAGATTCTGGCCTTCGAGCCGCCCGGCGTCTGGCAGCAGCGCCAGTGGGCGCAGGAGGTGGGCGAGGGCGAGTACGAGGTGTCGCAGACCTTCCCGCGCCCCGGCCTCTACAAGGTGATGCTGCGCTCGGCCTCGCGCGGCGTGACCTTCGCGGACCTACAGGCGACCTCCGTCCCCGTCGTCAGCGGCGCGGCGTCGGCCGAAAAGACCAACTGAAAACCAAACACCCACGAACCACCCAAGGAAGGAACTAACAGAAGATGAAGCGCAGACTCGCAACCGCACTCGCCTCCGCCGCCCTCCTCGCCCTGAGCGTCACGTCCGGCCTCGACGCCGGCGCGCAGACCGCGCAGGGCCCGGCGCGCACCGGCGAGAAGAATTCGAGGCAGGTCCTCCGGTCGTGCCCCATCCACCCCGAGTTCAAGGCCCGCACCGCCGGCCGCTGCCCGAAGTGCCGCGCCGAAGAGCGCAAGATGAAGAGCGCGCGCGAGCGGGACGCCAACAAGGTCACCCGGCCGCAACAGGCCGAGCAGCAGGGGCCGGCCTCCAATGACTAATAGGTTCAAAGCCGCGCTCGTACTGTCGGCGCTCTGCCTGCTCGCGCTCGCCCCGGCCGACGCCTCGGCGCAGCGCGCGAGGGCGCGCAGACAGCAGCAGCAACAGCAGCAGCAGACCCCCGCGCGGCACTCGCACGACGAGTCCGGCAGTTACTCCTGCCCGATGCACCCGGACGTAGTCTCTGCGAAGCCGGGCAGGTGCCCGAAGTGCGGCATGAACCTGACGGCCGCCGAGAAGGCCGCGCCGTCGGCGGACGAGGCGGCGACGCCCGCCCCCGCCCCGAAGGCCGGCGAGCCGTCCCCGGCCGCGCCGCCACAGATTCCGGACGTGCCCGTCTACGACCAGCACGGGCGCCGCCTCAACTTCTACACGGACCTCGTGAAGGGGAAGACGGTCGCCATCAACTTCATCTTCACGACCTGCACGACGGTCTGCCCGCCGCTCTCGGCCACCTTCCGCAAGGTGCAGCAGGAGTTGGGCGCGCGCGCCGGGCGCGACGTCGAGTTGATTTCGGTCAGCGTAGACCCCTTGACCGACACGCCCGAGCGGCTGAAGAGTTTCGCGGAGAAGTTCAAGGCCGGCCCCGGCTGGACGTTCGTCACCGGCGGCAAGCCCGAGGTGGGGGCGCTGCTCAAGGCGCTCGGCGCCGCGACGGCCGACAAGAACGACCACACGCCGATGATTCTCGTCGGCAACGACGCGGCGGGCCGCTGGACACGCGCCTACGGCCTCTCGCCCGCGTCCGCGCTGCTCAAGGTCCTTGACGAGGCCGCCGCGGCCGACACGGCCGCCGCCGCCAAGGCGCCGCCGGCCGGCGAGAAGCTGCCCGTCGCGGCTTCGGGGAAGACGACCGCCGAGGCTTCGGCCGCATACTTCCCCAACCACGTCCTGCTCACGCAGGACAACCAGCCCGTGCGCTTCTACGAAGACGTGCTCAAGGGCAAGGTCGTCCTCATCAACTTCATGTTCACGACCTGCACCGGCGTCTGCCCGCCGATGACCTCCAACCTGGCGAAGGTGCAGAGCTACCTCGGCGACCGCGTGGGGCGCGACGTCCGCATCGTCTCCATCAGCGTAGACCCGACCGTGGACACGCCCGAGAAGCTGAAGAAGTACGCCGACGGCTTCAAGGCCAAGCCGGGCTGGTACTTCCTGACGGGGAAGAAGGAGAACGTGGACTGGGTGCTCTACAAGCTCGGCGGCTACGTCGCCGACAAGATGCAGCACAGCGCCATCCTCATCATCGGCAACGAGGCCACCGGCGAGTGGGTGAAGACCGCCGCGATGAGGAACCCCGCGCAGATAGCCCAGGCCGTGACGGAACTGCTCAAGCGGCGCGAGAAGTAGCCGCCTTCCTTCGGCGGCGACTTCATCCGCGCCGAGACGGTCACCGCCCTCATCTACGCGGACGAGCGCCGGCGCCGCTTCGCACAGTAGCCGAGCCCCGCGAACAATAGTAAGAGGCCGCCCGACGCAAACCGCCGGGCGGCCTCTTCTCTTACCCGGCATGTAAATCGTAAATGGCGGCGCCGGTTCCGCCCCTCCGGTAATCACACGGCCCCGCCCGCCTCGCCGCCCGTGAAGCGAAAGCGCGGCTTCGTCTCCGAGCCGACCTCGACGCTCCCCGTGAACATCTCCAAAGGCCGGACGGACATCGGCGCACCCCCGTCGTCGGCGACTTCGTAGAGCGGCACGTAGACCGCCATCAACTCCCCCGTCTCGGTGTGCCGCGCCACGCCCAGCACCAGATACCTCTTACCCTTGTAATGTTCGTAGACGCCGCACCTCAGTCCCAAGCCCATCCGCTCGCCCCCTTTCAACCGTCAGCAGTAGCGACCGATTACGCCCCCCATTATACCCGCGCCCCGCGCGGCCGGCCGCGCGTCCTCGCCCCCGCTTGAGTCGTGCGAGCCCGCCGGTTAAATATTGGGGCATGGAGCACCACAAAGAACTGCTGCACGTGCGCTTCGCCGAGGAGGTCATGGGCTGGTCGGATGTCGAGCCGTCGCGCGAGGGCGGGACGATGAGGTTCTACGGCACGGTTCACACCAACCGCGGGCCGCAGAGGCGCGAGGTCCCGCACTACTCCAACGACCTCAGCGCCATGTGGGGCGCGGAGCAGTACCTGAAGAGCCTCGGGTTGACGGAAGCCTACCTGGAGGCGCTCAGGGATGTCGTAGGGGCGGCCGACCTCGCCGCCCCCGAAGACCTCTTCCGCATGGTCAACGCCTCACCCGCGCAGAGGTGCGAGGCCGCGCTGACCGCCTACCGCCTGAGCGGCCGGGGGCGTTGACTCCGTCCGGCCGCCCCCTCATCACGCCGGCGCGCGCTCTCAGCCCCAGCCGCCCTCGCGCGTCCGCGGGCGCCCCTTTCGCGTGACCCGACGCCCGCGCCCCGTGTCCCCACGAAGTATTAGAGAAACCCCTCGGCGTGTTAATTTATGAAAATCAGAAATCTCATCGTCGGGGTTCGGCCAGACCCAGCCGTAGAAATCCCAAGCCAGGAGGAAGAATGGAGCGTAAAGAAGCATCCGAGTACCCGCAGGAGTTGTTGGACCTGTTCCACGAATATCAGCACGGCGACATTGACCGCCGCGCCTTCCTCGACCGCGCCGGGAAGTTCGCGGTCGGCGGCCTGACCGTCGCGGCGATTTTCGAGGGGCTGAGGCCCAACTACGCATGGGCGCAACAGGTTCGGCCGGACGACAAGCGCATCAAGGTGGGCTACGAAGTCGTGCAGTCGCCCGCCGGTAACGGCTCCATCAAGGGATACATGGCGCGCCCGGCGCAGGGGAAGAAGCTGCCCGTCGTGCTCGTCATCCACGAGAACCGCGGGCTCAACCCCTACATCGAGGACGTGGCGCGGCGCCTCGCGCTCGCCAAGTTCGCCGCCTTCGCGCCCGACGGGCTGACCTCGGTCGGCGGCTACCCGGGCGACGACGAGAAGGGCGCCGCGGCCTTTCGCACGGTGGACGGGAAGAAGATGACCGAGGACTTCGTCGCGGCGGCCCGGTGGCTCAAGGCGCGCCCGGACTCCACGGGCAAGCTGGGCGCGGTCGGTTTCTGCTTCGGCGGCGGGATGGTGAACCAGTTGGCCGTGCGTCTGGGCGCGGACCTGAACGCCGGGGTCGCCTTCTACGGCCGGCAGGCGGGCGTGGACGACGTGCCGAAGATTTCGGCGCCGCTGCTGTTCCATTACGCGGGCAACGACCAGCGGGTCAACGAGGGCATCGCGCCGTACGAGGCGGCGCTCAAGGCGAACAGGAAGTCTTTCGCGTCGCACATGTACGACGGCAAGCAGCACGGCTTCCACAACGACACGACGCCGCGCTACGACGAGACGGCCGCCAAACTGGCGTGGACGCGCACGCTCGAATTCTTCAACAAGCACCTGCGGTGACGCGCCGGCGCGACCGGCTCGACGCCGCCGTCAACTCGGGCGCGCCGCGGGCGTGCGGCGCGGGCGTCGGCGAGCCGGGCTTCCGGCAGAGCGACCCGCGCGGCTGACCTCGTTCGGCAGGTCATGCCCGACCGGGCTGTGGGGGAGGAGACAGTTGAAACGCAGGCGCAAGAGGCCGCACCGCGTCCACCTGGGCGACCGCGGCGTCTACATCTTCGAGAGCCGCCACAGCCCGGACTTCAGGATGGAGCCGGTCGCGAAGGACTTCCACCACCTCTACGTCGTGCGCGAGGGGCGCGGCTTCATCGAGGCCGACGGCGAGCGCGTGCCTGTGCGCGAGAACCAGATGGTCTACGTCCCCGCGCACACGGCGCACAGGCCGCTGGACGACCCCGACCACCCTCTGACGCTCATCATCCTCTGCTTCTACGAGAGCGTCTTCGGCGACTGCACGTCGGCGGTCGAGAGCGTGCGCCTCTTCCGCCGCAGCTTCCCCGCCCTGGAGCCCTTCAAGGTCGGCGACAACTACACGCGCCTCGAAGTGCGCAACCGGCTCAAGGCCATCTTCGTCGAGCAGCTGCAGCAGAAGGCGGGCAGCGACTCCGTCATCCTCGCGCAGCTCATCGAGCTGCTCGTCTTCATCTCCAGAACCTACGCCGAGCACCGCGAGCTGTCGCCCACGGACCCCGGCGCGGCGGCCTTCAGGGGCAGCCTCCGGTACCTGGACGACAACTTCTACCGCCCGATAAAGATAGAGGAGCTGGCCGGCCTCGCCAACATGTCCTACCGCAGCTACACCGAGCAGTTCAAACGCCGCACGGGCAAGACCGTCACGCAGTACCTCACCGAGCGCCGCGTCGAGTACGCCAAGCGCCTGATGCTCGAAACCGACGACATCCTCTTCGCCTCGGTCGAGGCCGGCTTCGGCGACCTGACGCACTTCTACCGCGTCTTTAAAAAGTTCGCCGGCGTGACGCCCAAGCAGTTCATCGCCGCCCGCCGCGGCTCGGGTTTAAAGACCGAGGCGGCCTGAGCGGCCCCGAGCGACAGCCCTCACGGCCGTCCCCCGTTTGCCGAATCCGCCTATCCGACTGCATCCAAAAAAAGACCTTTCCGAATAGCCTAAACAACAATTTCGCAAGAAACTTCCTACACTTCCGCGGCTCCCCCTCACCGCCCCCAGCGACGCCGCCGAATCCGCAAATAGATAATTCACCGAATCGCCCAAGCCCGCCGGAGCTTCTTCAGGCACAATTAGTTCATCTGAATTGGGCACTGAGATTCAGTCGTCGGCCGCCGCGCGCGCCCCGAAGTAGAGGGGCGCCGGGCCGGCGGCAAGCGGGTCGGACGCGCGCGAGCGCCGCCCATCCTGCGCCGACAGTTTCAGGGCTTTACAAGGGGGAAGTCGGCGGGTCGCCGGCGGGGACGAGGGCTCGATTCAGTCGAGCCCTCATCTTATTTTTACCGCGCGGACGTGAAGGTTCGCGGACACATTTGAATATGAGTCTTAATACATTATTGGAACGGAGGCCGGGGCTGCTGACCGTCATGCTGGCCGCGCTAACGGGGCTGACGGCGCTCTCCATAGACATGAGCCTGCCGGCGATGCCGCAGCTTCAGAGGGCGTTCGACGTCGGCGTCTCGTCGGCGCAGTTGACGCTGAGCATCTTCCTCGTGGGGTTCGCGCTGGGGCAGGTCGTCTGCGGCCCGCTCTCAGACCGATACGGGCGCAGGCCCGTGCTGGTCGCCGGGCTGGCGCTCTTCACGCTGGCGGGCTTCGCCTGCGCGGCGAGCACGTCGCTCCCGATGCTTCTGGCCGCGCGCTTCGCGCAGGGCGTGGGCGCGAGCGTCGGGCCGGTCGTGGCGCGCGCCATCGTGCGCGACCGCTACGACTCGCGCCGCGGGGCGGCGGTGCTCTCGCAGATGACGCAGGTGATGATTATCGCGCCGCTGCTGGCCCCGACCCTGGGCGGCTACCTGCTCGTGCGCCTCGGCTGGCCGGCCATCTTCTTCGTGCTCGCGGCCTGCGGCGCGCTGATGGTCGTGCTGTGCTGGCGCTACCTGCCGGAGACGGCCGCGCTGCAACGTGAGGCGGGCGAAGACGGCGGGCCCGACGGCGGGCTGCGCGAGGTCCTGAGGCACGGCGACAGCGTGCGCCACGCGCTGACGACCTGCTTCGCTTACGCGGGCATGTTCGCCTACGTGGCCGCCTCGCCCTTCATCCTGATGGACGTGTTTGGCGTCGCCGAGCAGAACTTCGGCTACTTCTTCGCGCTGACGGCGGCCGCGCTCCTCGTGTCGGCGACGGTCAACCGCTCGCAGTTGAAGCGGCGGACGCCGTCGCTCGTGCTGCTGCGGCGCGGGGTCTTCGTCGTCTTCGCGGCGGGGCTCACGCTGGCGCTGGCGGTGTGGTTCGGCGTCGGCGGATTGGCGGGCGTGCTGGCGCCGATGATGGCCTACATGTTCGGGCAGGGGCTTTTGATGCCGAACGCGACGGCCGCGGCGATGGCCCCGCACGGGCGTTCGGCGGGGCTCGTCTCGTCGGTCATGGGCGCGTTGCAGACGGCGGGCGGCGCGCTCGCGGGCTACGTGGTCGGGGCGTTCTACGACCACACGCCGCTCTCGCTGGCGCTGACGGTGGCCTCGTTCGCGACGCTGGCGCTGCTCGCCTCGGGCGTGGCGCGCGCGCGCGTCGCGCGCGCGGGCGAAGGCTCGGCCGCGCAGCTTCACGTCACGCACGCCTGAACCGGCGCGGCGGTTCCGAGACGCGCGCCGAGTCGCCCGTAGCCGTTGGCGCGGGAAGACCCTCGCCGTCGAAGGCCGCCGGGCGGCGGCCCCCGCGCGCACGGCTCACTCGTAGCGGAGCGCGATTAGCGGGTCAACCTTCGTCGCGCGCCGGGCCGGCACGTAGCAGGCGACGAGCGCGACCGCGACGAGGAGCAGCGACACGGACGCGTACGTCGTCACGTCCGTCCCCTCCACCTCGTAGAGCAGGCTCGACATCAGGCGCGTCAGCCCGAACGCGGCCAGCGCGCCCACGCCGACGCCCGCCAGCGTCAGCCAGAGCCCCTGCCCGAGCACGAGCTTCAGGATGTTGGCCGGCCGCGCGCCCAGCGCGACGCGGATGCCTATCTCGCGCGTGTGCTGCGTGACGAGGTACGACATCACGCTGTAGATGCCGACGACGGCCAGCAGCGTGGCGAGCCCTGCGAAGATGGTCAGCAGCGTCATGTTCAGCCGCCGGTTAGAGATGGAGAGGTCAATCACCTCCGTCATCGTCCGCACGTTGTAGACCGGCTGGTTCGGGTCTACGGCCTGCACCTCCCTGCGCACGGCGCCCGTCAACTCCGAGGCGTCGCCGGCGCCGCGCACGACCAGCGTCATCCCGTCGGCGCGGTAGGCCGTGTAGGGGAAGAAAAGCTCCGGGCGTGAAGGCCGGGTCAGCCCCGACTGTTTGACGTCGCCGACGACGCCGACAATCGTCCACCACGAGTCGCCGCCGGCCTGCACGCGCTTGCCGAGCGCGTCGCCGTCGGGGAAGAAGGTTCGGACGAGCGCCCGGCTGACGACGACGTGGCGCGCGCCCTCCGACTCGTCGGCCGGCTCGAAGACGCGCCCCGCGAGCAGGGGTATGCCGAGCGCCTTGAAGTAGCCGGCGCTCGCCGTGCGGAATTCCGTCAGCGGGACGCGCCCCGGCGGCAGCGGCTCGCGCCCCTCGACCCGTATTTCGCCGTTCGTGCCGTAGCGCTGCAACGGCAGCATGTTGATGACGCCCGCGGCCTCGACGCCCGGCAGCGACGAGACGCGCCCCAGCACCTCGCGGTAGAAGACGGCCGTCTTCTGCGGCGTGTCGTACCTCGCCTCAGGCAGCGACACCCTCATCGTCAGCACGCCCTCCGGCCGCAGCCCCGTCTCGACCCGCTGCAACCGCAGAAAGCTCTTGACGAGCAGCCCCGCGCCGACCAGCAGCACGAGCGCCGCCGCGACCTCGGCCACCGCCAGCCCGCCGCGCAGCCACGTCCCGCGCCCGCTCGAACCGGCGTTCCCGCTCTCCTTCAAAGTCTCCTGCACGTCGGCGCGCGAGGCGTGCAGCGCCGGCGCGAGCCCCGCCACGACGCCCGTCAGAATCGAGAGCCCCGCCGTGAACGCCAGCACCTGCCAGTCGAGCCCGACCTCGTCCGGCCGCGCGAGATACCCGGCCGCCAGCGTCGAAAGCCCGCGCAGCGTCCACACGGCCACCAGCAGCCCGGCCGCCCCGCCCAACAGCGCCAGCAGCACGCTCTCCGTCAAAAACTGCCGCATCAGCCGCCAGCGCCCCGCCCCGAGCGCCGAACGAATCGCCACCTCCTTGCGCCGCGAGGCCGCGCGCGCCAGCAGAAGGTTGGCGACGTTCGTGCAGGCGATGAGCAGCACGAAGCCGACCGCCCCGAGCAGGATGAGCAGCGCCGGCCGCACGCCCTGCACGACCTCCTCCTCGACCCTGACGAGCGCGACGTTGCGCCCCTCCTGCTGCGCCGGGTGCTGCTTTTCGAGGGCGCGCCCGACGACGCTCATCTGCTCCTGCGCCTGCTCGAAGCTGACGCCGGGCTTCAGGCGCGCGAGCACGGAGAAGGAGTGGCTCCCGCGGCTCGCCAGCTCCCCGTCGCCGAAGACGAGCGGCGCCCAAAGCTCCGCCGACGCCGACGGGAACTGCACCGACGGCGGCATCACGCCGACGACCTGATACTTCTCGCCGCCGAGCAGGATGTCGCGCCCCACGACGTCGGGCGCCGCGCCGTAGCTCCGCCGCCAGAGCCGGTCGCTCAGCACGACGACGCGCTCGCGCCCCGCCGTGTCCTCGCCCTCGACGAACCCGCGCCCCGCCTGCGGCGTCGCGCCCAACACCTCGAAGAAGTTCGCCGTGACCCTGACGCCGACGGCGCGCACCGGCTGCTGCTCCTCCTGAAGGTTGAAGTCGCCGAACTCGTACGCGGCGATGCCCGTGAAGACGTCCGACTGCGCGCGCCAGTCCAACAGGTTCGGCGCGGAGACAGAGCCCGTCCCGCCCTGCGGCAGCGTCTCGTAGACCGAGACGAGACGGCCGGGCTCCGCGTAGGGCAGCGGACGCAACAGCACGGCGTTGACGACCGAGAAGATGGCCGTGTTGGCGCCGATGCCGAGCGCCAGCGTCAGCACGGCGACCGCCGTGAAGCCCGGCTTGCGCCGCAGCATGCGGAAGCCGTACCGAAGGTCTTTCATCAACTGTTCGAACACCTTGACGCCTCCGTTCCCCCTCCCGGGGCCGACCCCGGCCCTCCGCCCCGCGACCAGGTTCGCGACCGCCGAACGCTCGGCGCGGCTCAGCTCGCACTCCAGAAGCCCCCAGTCGGGGAACTGCGCGAGCGCGTCGGCGCGCGCCTCCTCCTCCGTCCGCCCGAGCGCGAGCGACTCCTCGTAGGCGGCCTCGAGGTGCTCGGCCAGCTCCTCGACTATCTCGGCCTCGCGCGCGCCGTCGAGCCCGAGCGGCGAGAGCCGCCCGCGGACGAGCCGCGCCCAAACTGTCCTCCCGTCTTCAGGCATCTTCCGGCCCGGGCGTGATGCGCGCGACGCGGTCGAGCGCCGCGAAGAACTCCTGCCAGGTGTTGCGCTGCGCGGCGAGCGTCCTGCGCCCCTCGGCCGTCAGCCGGTAGTAGCGCCGCCGGCGCTGGCCCGCCTTCTCGACCCACTGCCCCTTGATGACGCCGCGCCGCTCCAAACGGTAGAGCAGCGGGTAGAGCGAGGCGACGTGGAACTGGAGCACGCCGTCGGAGCGCTCGCCGATGAGCTTGGCGATTTCGTAGCCGTGGCGCGGCCGGTCTTCGACCAGCGCCATGATGAGCATCTCGGTGCTCCCCTTCTTCAGCTCGCGTTGGAGTATGCGTGCGACGTCCATATGTGGTTCCGCCATATATACCGGCGAAACCCTCCGGGTGTCAACGTTCTTTTTCCGGGGCGCGGCGGCGGGCGGAGTCGGGCGTGCGGCGACTTCTCGGGCGGTGGGCGCGGCGGCGTATAAGGTCCACGCCGGCGTCGCGGAGAGAGTCCGTGTCGGAGGCTAAAGGGTCTGAGGCGAGAACTGCGGGCGCGGGGCTCGGGCGGCTCAGCGGTCGGACACCAGCTTGATGCCCTTCTCCTCGAACCACCACTCGTCCTCGGAGACGTGCGCGCCGCCGTCCGCGTTGTAGTTGATGGTCAGCTCCTCGTCGGGGCGGATGTCCCGGACGGCGATGAGGCGGAGGGTGAGAGACTCGCTGTCGGTCTGGTAGCGCAGGTTCGACGGGTTGGCGTGGTTGTAGAGGCTGCCGTAGCCGAGGGCGAGCGCCTGCGTGGCGGCCGCGCCCTCGGGCACGTCCCAGTGGAAGACGTAGTTTTTGAGTTCCTTGTGGAGCGTCTCGTACGGCTTCTTGAACAGCACGACGGGGCACTCCTCGACGACCTCGCCGGCGGCGTAGGCGCGGGCCGCGAAGACCCCGCGGCCCTTCGACGTCTCGGTGTCCCTGACGTAGACGCTCGGCGGCTTCAACTGCACGTTCGACTCCCCGCCCGCCGGCGCGGGTTCAGCGCTGCGTGGACTTGTCTGCGCCCTCGCCTTCTTCGCCGGCGGCGGCGCCGGGGTTGGTGGGGCCGGTCTGCGTCGGGCCGTCGCCCGCCTGCCCGGCCGTCGGGTCGGGCGGCGCGATGTCGTCGCGGCCGTCGGGCCCGTTCGATTGCTGTTGGTCGGAACTCATCGGAAGCGCCTCCTGTTTACGGACAATTTAACCTGCGAAGCCGTGCGCGCGCACGCGCCGGCGGTAGGCGTCCTGCCCGCTGATGCGGCAGGCGCGGCAGTAGAAGGAGCCCGCGGCGAAACGCCACGTGTGGCCGAAGCGCCGGCAGACGGCGCGGCGGACGAGCCGCCTCAGTCGCCACGAAAGGTAGAGCGGGTCGAAAGACATGCGAGCCCTTTGAATCTCGCCCGCCGCGCGCGGCCGCGGGACGCAAAAGTAAGGCGGGCCGCCTCCCCCAAAGCGACCCGCCTAACCCTTTAAGGAGACCGACTCGCTCCCCCAAGCTCGTCGGACGGGAGGCATTAAACCCTCGTCACTTCACAAATCTTTAACGCATTTCTTCGGAAAACATTTTCTGCCGCCGAAAGTCGAAGGAGGGCGGCCGCGTCTCGGCGGCCGCCCTCCCTGGAAGGACTGTTGCTGTCGGTGACTTTTGCGGTCAGAACGTCACGCCCGGCGGGCGGCGCTAGCGCGCCTGAGCCGCGGAGGCCGAGACGCGGACGATCTGCTTGTCGTCGAAGGCGATGCCGGCGAACGACAGGGGGGCGGCCGCGCCAGTGAGCTGGATGCCGATGGCGTTCGCGCCCTTCGACCACGCCTCGGCGCGCGCCTCGACCTTGGCGACCGTCTCCTTGGTCTTTCGGTCAACGACGCTCAGCTCGTTCTTCTCGTCGTCGAAGCGGAAGTCGTAGGTGCCGGCCTTGACGGACGTGCCGGCGACGACGAAGTCCTGGCCGATGGTCTGGACGCGGCTCTTGACCTTGGCCGAAGCGGTGGCGGCGGAGGCGACGCAGACGAGAAGAGCGATGGCGATCTGTACGGAGATTCTTTTCATGATGGCTGTTCCTTCCTTCTGTACCCGACGGTTTCCTTCGCGGCGCTTCCAAGAGCTGAGCGCCGCCACGGAGCCTCATACGACCCCATCTCGGGAATGTTCTAAGAAAATTTTTCGCGCGTCTCGCGGCCCGGCGTGAGGCGGCCGGCGATGCGCACGGTCCGCTGGCCTTCGACTTAACTGCTTACGGAGACGCCGCGCGCTCGCGCCGACGATGACGAGGGTCGTCGGCGCTGGCAGGTTCTGGCAGAGGACTTCGAGCCCCGCGCCTTTGGCGCCGCACGCCGCGAGCGAGTCGGCGGGCAATGAGGTTGGGCAGTTCGACGTGAGCCTCCGTTCCGCTGACGGACGCGCCCGTCAGCGCCCCCGCCCGGGACTCTAACCGCCCCACCTCTTCGAGACTTCGTTACTGTATAGGTCACGCTTCACGGCGATGCGTTGGACGTAGACACGCGTCGTCGAGCGGTTCTGGTGGTCGAGCGCGTTCTGCGTGGCCGTGATGTCTCCGGTGACTTCGGAGACGATGCGCGCGAAGGTGTGGCGCGTCCGGTGGAGGTGAAAGCCTTCGACGCCGGCCTCTTTGGCGTACTTCTTCAGGTTCTTGACGAAGCAGTGCGAGGTCAGCGCCTCGCCCGGCTTCCCCGCCCTGTCGTGCCTCGTCCACAGCGGCGCGTCCGTCTTGAGCGCGTGCAGCCGCCCGGCGGCCGTCAGGTAGTCGAGCAGCGCCTCCTTCACCTGCGGTTCGCGCACCTCCCTGCTGCGGTAGTCGCCCCCTTTGGCCCGGTACTCCAGCACAAGGCTCTCGCCTAAGTGGACGTCCTTCCCGCGCAGCCCGATGGCCTCCTGCCTCCTCAGCCCCGTCGCCAGGTACAACAGCAGCAGCGCGTAGTCGCGCTTACCGACCAGGTCGCCCCCCTGCGCCCGCCCGCGCAAGGCCGAGACAAGCGCCCCGACCTCCTCGTCGGAGAGCGCCTTGACGCTCTCCGACTGGTACGGCTTCGGCGACTTCGGCCGCGCCAGCCGCGCGGGGTTGCGGCGGACGCGCTGCCCGACCTCCGGGTCTTTCAACGCCCAGGAGTAAAAGGACGATAGAAGGCACGCGTGCTGGTACGCCGTCCCGGGGCTAATCCCCTTCTCCTCTAAATCCCTGAGCCAGCCCTGCACGTCTGCGGGCTCGACCTCCGAAGGAAGCTTGCCCGTGTGGCGGAAGAAAGAGAGGACGATCCTCTGCTTATCCCGCAGCAGGTCGGCGCGCCGCCCGCTTTCCGACGTAGTCGCCGCGGCCCACAGCGAGACGGCGCCCCGCAAGGCGACCTGTAAGTCCGCCTCGACAGGCACGAGGGCGGTTTTCGGGGTTTTCTCATCCATAAATCCACTATAGCACGAAGGGCACACAACTGGCTCGTTTGTGTATCCAGTCTTAAAAAGAATAAAATATTGCTTATCTTAAATGTAGTATGGGGTGTGTGTAACATCAGCCTGACCCCGGAGTCGTTATCGGATAATGAGAGCCACCAGACGGCGACAACGTAAAGCCGACCCTCTCGCCTCGCTTGAGGCGGTCCGCTCCGTCATCGAGAAACTGCGCGCGGCGCTGCCAGACCTCATCCCTCAGAAGGATAAAGAGTTGGTGCGCATGCTCCGCGCCGCGCGCCACGCGCAGCGCTACCCGGCCACCGACACGAAGCGCGGGCGTCCCGGCAGGTGGGGGCGCGAGGAGCTGTTGAGGGTGTCCGCGCGCTTAAGTGACATCCTCGACCGTGAAACACCCGCCCGAATATCTTTCGCCAGTTTCGTAGACCATTACCTGCGCCTGCCGGACTTCCCCTCCGACGTGGTCGAGGCGCTTGAGAAGGGAGAGATAAACCTCTTCGAAGCCGAACAGTTCGCGCGCGTCGCCGCCCCGCGGTTGGGAGTCTCGGCCGTACAGGCAAAAAGCGTCCGCGCCGAACTACTCTCCTCCCACCTCCAAACAAAGGCTTCGAGCGCGAGTCTCCGGCAGCGGGTTAACGAACTTCTACGGACTCCGGCGGCGGGGACGCGAGAGAGCGCGAGCGATGACCTTACTGCCGACTTCGAGGATTTGGAGGACTTTGACCCTTACGATTCGACGCACCTGTTCTGGGAGCAGATCAAACAACTCGGTTTCGCGTTCCGCGAGATTCGGCGCGAGGACGTGACAGACGAAGAGATTGACGAGTTGTTGAAGGCAAGCGAGCCCATCCTTGCGATACTGAGCAGGATTCAGCGTCGTAAAGAACAGTCGAAGCTGGTCAAAGTATAGCTCTCAGGAGTGGTTCAGGAATGTCCATGAGGCGACCCGGCGGAGCAGACTTCCCTGTCAACGACTTTAACACCCCTGCAATAGTGATTGCAGGGGTGTTTGAGATACCCCTGCAATCATTATTGCAGGGGTATCCAGTTGCTCGGAATGGGCTAAATCTCGCCGGGAGGTCTACGGGGAATATTTATACTTTTGCGCGGACGCCGATGAGGTCGGGATGTTTGTTTATGAGGTGAGTATGCAGTGGACTAAAAGCAGAGGCGAGCTACCCCTGTAACGGATATTGCAGGGGTGTTAATTCTCCCCTTCCCCGCCGATGTGGTAGAGGCGTTCGGCCTTGGAGGTCGCCGGGCGCGGCTCCATGTAGAGTCTGAAAATCGTGCCCTTCTGCGTCGAGGTGTTGAAAATCTCGGGGCGTTCGATAAACCCCAGAAGCTCCAGTTGCCCTACGACGTTGTAGCACTGACGCTCTTTGAGGCCGGCGGCCTCCGCGAGCCTGGGCATCGAGGTGAAGCACTCGGCCTGTCCCGCCGCGTAGGTCATCTCGAAGAGCGCGCGGCAGACGCCCATCTGCCCCGAGCGCAGAATCGGGGACCAGCGTCTTGAGAACTCGGCGAAGGTGACTTCGGATGCTTCGCCCTGCGCGTCGGCCGGCGCGGACGTTGACACCCCTGCACTCGACATTGCAGGGGCGCCGGAAGCTTCAATTACAGGCCGTTTCCCTACCCCTGTAATCTTCTTTGCAGGGGTGTCACGGCGCTGCGGCAGGGCGGCCTTCGACTCAAGCGCCGCCTCCTGCGCCTTGGCCTCTTTGAGCAGCTCGCGGAGCGGGTTCTCCTCCGAAGGGCGCGGGGGGCGCTCCGGCAGGCGGAACTTGCTCTTCCCCGCCTCACGCTTGGCCGGTTTTATCTTCGGCTCTGCCATCAGGCGCGCGTCTCCTCGCCGGCCAGTTTAAGCTTGCCCTTCGTCTTCCGCGCGCCCAGGCGCTTCAGGATTTCGTCGGCCAGCTCGGAGTAAAGGAGCGCGCCGCGCGAGTTCGGCGCGTAGAGCTGCACGGGCTGGTGGAAGGCCGGCGCCTCCTCCAGCTTCACGTTCCGGTGGATGATGGTCTCGAAGACCCTTGGACCGTAGCGCTCCTTCAGGCTCCTGTAGGACTCGGCCGAGACGGCCGTCCGGCCGTCGAACATCGTGCAGACCATGCCGAGCAGCACCAGCTCCGGGTTCGTGCTCCTGACCTCCTCGAAGGTGCTCATCAGGTCGTCGAGGCCGTCCTGGGCGAGCGGCGAAGCCGCCACGGGCACGACCATGTGCGTGGAGGCCAGCAGCGGCGTCGTCAGGATTTGGCCGAGCGTCGGCGGCGTGTCTATGAAGACGAAGTCGTAGGTCGAGGCCAGCGGGGCGAGCTTCGAGCGCAGGCGGTTGATGGCGATGGCCGGCTCCTTCTCGAACCTCGCGAAGCGGAGCTTCGAGGGGACGATGTCGAGGTGCTCCATCTCGGTCGTGACGATGGCCGCCTCCAGCGGGAGCTTTTCGCGCTGCTCGGACTCGATGAGGACGTCGGCGATTGAGGTGCCGATCTGGTCGGGCGCGAGGAAGTGCGAGGTGACGTTGGCCTGCGGGTCGCCGTCAACGAGCAGCGTCTCGTAGCCGCGCATGGCGAACTCGGCCGCGACCGAGGCCGCCGTCGTGCTCTTGCCGACGCCGCCTTTCTGGTTGGCGATGGAGATCGTGATCATCTTTACGCGGCCTTCCTCCCGGCCTTGCTCAACTCAAGGAGCTTGAGAAGCTTCAGCACGGGGGGCGAAGGCTTCAACTCGTCGCGCTCGTAGCGCGCAATCGTGTTCGGCGTGAGTCCGACCTCTTCCGCCAGCCTGGCCTGCGTGTAGCCAAGACTTTTACGCAGTTCCTTAATCTGTTCGCCGGTCATTGTTTTATTGGCCCTTTCGCGCGGACGCCGAATATTACTATACGAGGCGTCTATACGTCACGCATATTTTTTACGGCCGGGAGAAGGGCGGCGAGAAGGGCCGCCACACCCCTGCAATCTGCGTTACAGCCCCTGCAATCTACGTTGCAGGGGTGTCGCCTGCGGACACCCCTGCAACCTCCGGGGCCACCCCTGCACTCGCCATTGCAGGGGTGCCTGAAGACCCCTGCACTTACCATTGCAGGGGTATATTTTTGACACCCCTGCAACGTAGATTGCAGCCCCTGTAAGAATCATTGCAGCCCCTGCAACCGATATTACAGGGGAATTTACAGGCCGTCGAAAATGATGTAGGAATTAGCACGCCGAAAAAATGAGGGGACGCCCGAAAGCGCCCCCTGACGTTTCGCCCGAAGCGCGACTGTTTGGCGACGGAGACGCTTCGGGTCGTTTGTGACTCGCTTGATGGCGAGGCGGGATTTGTGTACCCCGATTTGGGTTCACAGTTTACACCGCCGCCCGAAACTGTCAAGCCCCATCCCTCGAAAGGGGAACGAGATGTCAGCCGTGATGGCGGTCACCGCCGCTAAATTTCTGCGCAGGACGACGCTCCTTGAGACGGAGGCCAACACCAACTTCAGGATGCTCGACGACGACGTCGCCGAGGCGATCACGTCGCCGGAGGCCGACCGCGTGACGCCGCTGATGAGCAAGGTCTACACGCGGCTCCTGCTGACGCCTCCGGAGTGGCGCGAGGGAGAGCGCGTCCTGCGTTTCACGGGGCAGGAGCAGGAAGGGAAGTGGGTCACCGCCTGGGAACAGCTCCGCCGGCACCTGCGCGTTTCGAGCGAAACCGCCAGCAAGGCGCTCCGCTGGATGCACGGACAGGGCGTCATCGGCTACTACTCCGGCAAGAACGGCGTCGGCATACGCATCTTCCTCAACCGCGCCGCGGCCTCCGTCAAGCGGAAGAGGGAAGCGGGGCGCGAAAAAATTTTGCCCTTCGGCCTTGCTTCGGACGGTCGCCCTCGTACTTCGCCGAACGGAACGCCCCTTAATGACAGCTACGCTGTTTCAGAAGTTTTAGACACAGATTTAAGTACCCGCGCGCCAAAAAACGGCGCGGGCGCGCCAACCCCTTTTGAAGCGTCGCCGGGGCAGACGTCGCGACAGCAAATGAAAAGCTCGGCCGACGGTCTTCGACGCGAAACACCCTTCGCGCGGACGGCGAGCCACGCGGAGGCGCCCGTCGAACAGATTGTTTCGCGACTGAGGAGCGAACTGGAGCCGGCGCTTCAACGGCTGGCGCGACAGGCCGCGGCCGGCGAGCACGAGCGGACGCGGGAGTGGCTGGAGAGCAAGGGACTGCCGAAGGCGGCCCGCGTCGCACAGCGCGAGACCTACGACGTTCTACGCCGTCACGGCCTCCTCGGTCAGTCCCGAAGGACTTCGGGCGCAGAAGTCGGCCGGGCCGAATCGGCGCAGGTCTCCCCGCGCGCGCTCTCCGAAAGTGAAGCGTGCGAACTCGCCGAAGCGTGCATGGCGCTGTTCGAGGTGAAGGGGCAAACAATTGAGACGACGCTCTCGGAGATGAACGTTGCGTCCGGCGGGTTCCTTCTGCCCGAAGACGCGTCCCGGGTCCTGGAAAAATTCGAGACGCTGATGAGTAACGGCCGCCGGCCGGGGAGGGGAGGCGAGTTTGAATGAGCAGGGGCGCGACCCTTAAACGTCTCGCGCCGGCCCCCGAGTCGGCGCGCGGCTCAGGAGTCGCCTTTTCGAGATGTGCCGGACGGTCGTAATCGAAGGCGAGGACTACAGGCGACGTTTCAGCGACCCGTAACGCCTTCAGCCAGAGCCAGCCTTCCGAGGTTGAGCCACACGTCCAGGCCACGTCCAAATTATTCTGGCTGACGTCCGGACCCGGCCAAAAAACGTAAAAGATTCTCAATGCGAGTCCGATAACGTCAAGGTTTGGGACTGTTTTGAGGTTTAAGTTTTGAAGTTTAATTTGCGGACTCTTGGGGGGATGGGTGAGCACTGTTTTGGTTGCGGGTTCTGAGAGCGACTTATGGCGGCGTTTTGTGTTCGCGTTGTGGGTTTTAGACTATTTACCTTATCAGACTCGATTTTTTATCCTCTTAGTTTAGGGATTCAAAGGGCTTTAGAATGTCGCGGATGGGGGGACGGATTGTTTCTGTCGGGAGGTCGTTGAGGTCGGCGGGGGTCGGCTTTTGGGCACCTTTTGGAGTTCTCCTTTTGGCGGGCGTTTTGCAGTCCCTTGCCGCCCTCTTCCCCTGGTCAATCGAGCGTCTTTACGCGCGTGGGTTCTATCCACAGATGCTCAAGGCGCTGTCGGCCTTCAGCCGTGGGTTCAGTTTCTCGGTCGGCGAAGTCATTCTCACAACTCTGCTTGCGGCGGCCGTGGCGGGCGTGGTCGGCCTGTGCGTCTTGCTCTTCGCGAGGCGCGGGGACAGGGCGCGTTTGTTGAAGACGTGCGCGCGATTCGTGGTGTGGGTTGGCGCGGCGTCGTTGTGGGCCTTCCTGTTCGCTTTCGGGCTTAATTATCAGAGGCCGTTACTCTTCGAGCTTCTCGGTTATGAACAGAGGAGCGCCGACGCGTCCGAGCTTGCGGCCTTGGGCGAGGAGATTGTCCGCGGGGTGAATGAAAGTTATGACGAAGCCCACGCGGAAGGCCGCATGACGCTTAGGGCGGATGAGGTGGTCGGTCTTTTAAATGAGTCTTACGCCTCGGCTCGGGAGTTGGCTCTGCTGCCGCGTGGCGATTTCGCGGAGCCGAAACCGGTCTACTTTTCCGGGCTGCTGACGCGGCTCGGAATCAGCGGCGTCTACTTCCCGTTCACGGGGGAGCCGAATTACAACGCGGAGGCGCCGGACTTCCAAATGCCTTTCGCGCTGGCGCACGAGATGGCGCACCAGCGCGGCGTGGCGCGCGAGTCGGAGGCCAACTTCGTGGCTTATCTAGTCTGCGTCAACTCGCGCGACCCGTTCGTGCGCTACTCTGGCTATCGCGGCGGCCTCGGAGTGCTCGCGGAGCTTAACAGGGTCGCCCCCGAAAGGGCGAAGGAGTTGGCCGCGCGGCTCGGTCCCGGCTACAGGGAGGACTCGCGCCGCGCGGCGCTCTTCTGGGCCAGGGCCGCGGGCGCGGCCGGCGCGCTCAGCCAGCGGTTCAACGACCTCTACCTGCGCGCGAACCGCGTAAGGGCGGGGGTTAAAGATTACAGCGGCTCGACGGCGCTCATCATCGGCCACTACCTGCGCAGAAAGTCACACGGCGACGCCGCGCCGGCTCGCTGAACGGCTCAAGGCAAGTCCCGTCTCAAACCCCTCCCACACGCACATCGAAAGCCTCACGAGAAGGCGTCATCCCGTTTATACCCGAATTAAAATTATCTGTCGGGAAGCGCGAAGAAAACTCTGTAGAGTATGCGACCGCAGGCTCTGTAGATTTTAAGGGGGAGTTTATGGGCGACGAGTGTACTACCTCTTTACCGGCGAAGGCTGAATCTCCATACGACTCCGGACGGCCGGAGTCTAACTTGAAAGAACGCGCCCCGCGACACCGCGCCCCGGGCGGACGCGGCGTCGCTGCCGGGTTTCGCGCGTCAGCGCCTCAGGTCACGCGCGCCCGCGCCGTATGAGGCGGTCGAGGCTCCACGCGCCGCCGCCCGCGACCGCGAAGAAGAGGAAGACGAAGCAGTAGAGCACGGCCAGTTCGCCCTTGTTCTGGAGCGGCCAGAAGCCGCCCGGCGCGTGCATCTGGAAGTACGCCACCGCCATCGTGCCCGAGAGGATGAAGGCCACGGGCCGCGTGAACAGCCCCAGCAGCAGCAGCAGCCCGCCGAAGAACTCAAGAACGCCGCCAATCCACATCTGACTGAGAGGTGCGAAAGAGGGCATGCCCGGCGGCGCGAGGAAGCCGAAGAGCTTCTGCGCCCCGTGCGCCATGAAGAGGAACGCGGTGACGATTCGCAGGACGCTCAGAAGTCGCGGCGTCCAAGTTGAGTAGAATCCATCGAGATTTGCCATCAGTCTCTCCTTATTTATCTTTGTCCTGACTTAAATGTCTTCCCCGAAAGTGTAAGCGGCCATGCTCAGGCTGCCCAACGTCCAGCCCCTGTGCAGGCCGCGGCCGGCGTGCGCGGCCGCGCCGCCCGAGCCCGCGCCGGCCGCCACGAAGAGCGGCAGCAGGTGCTCGTCGGTCGGGTGTGCGAGCGCCGCGTGGGGGGCGAGCCGGCGGTAGTCGAGCAGTTCACTAAGAGAACCGCCGGTTACTGTCTCCGAGAGCCATGCCTCGAACTCGCGCGCCCAGGCGGGCGGCGCGCCGTCCGGGCCAAGCCTCGAAAGGTTGTGCGTCGCGCTGCCGGTCGCCAACACCAGCACGCCCTCGTCGCGCAGCGGCGCGAGCGCGCGCCCGAGGCGAAAATGGTGCGCGGGGTCGCGCCGCGGCTGAATCGAGAGTTGCGCCACGGGCACGTCCGCCTCCGGGTAGATGAGCCTGAGCGGAACCCACGCGCCGTGGTCGAGCCCGCGTTCGTGCGAGACGGCGCAGCCGACGCCTTGCGCGCCGAGCAGTTCCGCGACGCGCACGGCGAGCGCGGGCGCGCCGGGCGCGGGGTAGCGTATGCGGTAAAGCTCCGCGGGGAAGCCGCCGAAGTCGTGAATCGTCTCCGGCCTTTCGGCGGCGCTCACGGCCGGCGACTCCGTATTCCAGTGCGCCGAGACGCAGAGCACGGCGCGCGGCCTGCCCAGCTCAAGCCCCAGCCGCTTGAGAAATTCAGTCGTGTCGTTCTCCTCGATGGCGAGCGTCGGCGCGCCGTGCGAGACGAAGACGGCGGGAAGCCGGCCTAGCGTCCGCGCACCGCGGCGCTCGTCGGAGTTCGCGTCCATGTTCACTAATCGTTACAACGAATGTTCGGACAAAAAATTTTCAGCGCCCGGCCTCGCGCGCCGCTTCGAGCAGCCTGCCGAGCGAGGCGAGCCGTCTTTCGCCCAGGTGTCCGAGCTGGCGCTTGTGGCACTCGGCGATGGGCTGGTCGAGGCCGTCGAGCAGCCGCAGCCCTTCGGGCGTGATTCTGACGGTGATGTAGCGCCTGTCCTGCCCGTCGCGCGCGCGCGTGATGAGCCCGCGCGTGTCGAGCCGTTCGAGCAGGCGCGTGATGTCCGGGTCTTTCGTCACCATCCGCTCGCTGATCTGCCCGCACGTCGCGCCCTCCGAGCCGGCCCCGCGCAGAATCCGCAGGACGTTGTATTGCGACGGCGTCAGCTCCGCCCCCTTCAGCGTCTCCGAGACGCCCCACGTCAGCGCCTCGGACGTGCGCAGGATGTTGAGGTAGACCTCCTCCTCGGTCGAACCGAAGGGCTTTCGCTGACTTAACTCTCCCTGCAACTTCGAGGACATGGCCGGATAGTAGTCGTCACAACGACTATTGTCAAACGGCCGTGGGCAGAACGCGAGGCGCGGCTCGCGCATCAAAGGACAGCTCAAAAATATAGCCTTTTGCGGTATCCTACAGTTAATTGGTCAGACCCTTAAAAAATATATTCGGGATTGGTCACTAAATCAGCTTGACAAAAATCTCGAATCCGTAGAAAATCTGCGTCGCATTCTTTGTGTGACTTCTTCGGAATCGTTTATTGCAAGCTACGCCAGGAATTCTACGGCCGGTTAATTGGTCAAACCATCAAGACTCTACGGATGGGAAACCGACCGGCCCCGAGATGTCCTCGGAAAGCACCGCCGCGAAGCCTGTTTCTGTTTTGAAGCGCGCCGACAGTTTCGCCCGGGCCGTTCAAGCCTCGGGCCGCGCCGCGCCCCCGACCGTCAGACCGACATACCGCATTCGAGCCGCCGCCCGAGACGCCTTTTAGGCGGACGGCGCAAAGAGAAGACCCCTTAGTGTGAACGCACGCCGAGGCGCCGTTCAAAGGCCAGTAATCTGGAAAAGGAAGAAATAGTGATGAGTAAGTACGCATTACGCCGAGGCGTCGCCGCCGTGCTTCTGCTCCTGCTGACGTTCGTCGCGGCGGGCGCGCAGGAGTTCCGCGGCTCGCTGACGGGCAACGTCACCGACCCGAACGGGGCGGCGCTGCCGGGCGCGACCGTCGAAATCAGGAACGTCGAGACCAACGTCGCCAACACGGTCACGACCAACGAGGAAGGTAATTACAGCTTCCCGCTCCTCAACCCCGGCCGGTACACTCTGACGGTGACGGCGTCGGGCTTCGCCAACTCGACCCGCGAGAACATCGAGATTCGCGTGGCCGACCGCCTGACGCTCGACGTGCCGCTTTCGGTCACGGGCGTCGGCGAGACGGTGACGACGGTCGCCTCGGCGCCCGTCCTCGAAACCGGCTCTGTCTCGACGGGCACCACCATCAGCACGCAGCAGATCAGCGAGCTGCCGCTGGCCGAGGGCACGGCGTACCAGCTCGCCACGCTCGCCCCGGGCGTCTCCTACACCGGCAACCCGCAGTTCATCGGGCCCACCTCGAACGGCAACCTGGCCGCCTTCCGCACCAACGGCGCGACGGGCTCGAACCAGATCACGCTCGACGGCTCGCCCAACTACGCCTTCGACGGCGGCGTCGGCTTCTCGCCCCCTTCGGACGCCGTGCAGGAGTTCAAGGTCCAGACCAGCCAGTTCGACGCGCAGCAGGGCTACTCGGCCGGCGCGACCGTCAACGTCGCCGTCAAGTCGGGCACCAACGACCTCCACGGCTCGGGCTGGTACTTCAACCGCGACCGCAGCCGCACGGCCAACAACTTCTTCGGCAACCGCGCCGGCCAGGAGCGCCCCGAGCGCACCTACCACCGCTTCGGCGGCGTCGTCGGCGGCCCCGTCCGGCTCCCCGGCGTCTACAACGGCCGCGACCGCACATTCTTCTTCGCCACCTACGAGCGCCTGAAGGACAACATCGCCGAGCCGCAGCTCCTCACCGTCCCGACGGCGCGGATGCGCGCGGGCGACTTCTCGGAGCTGATCGTCAACCGCAACAACATCGCCGACCCGAACAACGTCGTCATCTTCAACCCGTTCGACCGGACGGTCGCCGCCAACGGCACCGTGACGCGGCGCTCGTTCGGCTGCCCGACCTCGGGCGCGGTCACCGCGGCCTTCCCGAACTGCAACGTCATCCCGACGAGCCTGCTCAACCCCGTGGCGCTGGCGGCGCTCCAGTACTACCCGCTGCCGAACACGACGGGCTCGGGCGTGAGCGGCCTCCAGAACAACTTCTTCGCCAACCAGAACCGCGTCCAGAACTACCGCGCGTGGCTGACGCGCTTCGACCACCGCATCAGCGAGCGCCAGAACATCTTCGGGAAGTACTACCACAGCTTCAACCCCGAGGACCGGCAGAACGCCTTCGGCGTGGTCAACGGCTTCCCCATCACGCAGGGGTTCGAGGACCGCACCAACGACGGCGGCAGCCTCGACTACACCAGCACGCTGACCAACAGCACGGTGCTCGACGTCCGCGTCAGCTTCAACCGCTTCGCGCAACTGCGCCGGCCGGCGGCCGAGTTCGACCCGGCCACGCTCGGCTTCGGGGCGGCGACCCTCGGCGCGTTCCGTGGCTACCAGTACATCCCGCGCTTCATCATCACCAACCTGGACGCGACGCGTAACACGCGCTCGACGCTCGGCGCGCAGCGCGCCGACTGGAGCGGCGGCCGCGAGCGCCCCTTCTACATGGGGTCGCTCCAGCCGACGATGACGCAGCTCCTCGGCGACCACACGGCGCGCTACGGCTACGACCTGCGCGTCACGCGCGAGAACTTCATCAGCAACAACTACCAGGGCGGCCAGTTCACCTTCGACGGCCTGTTCACCGCCCCGGCCTCGAACTCGAACACGGCGACGCGCAACGCCTACGGGCGCGACGTGGCGGCCTTCGTCCTCGGCCTGCCCTCGTCGAGCGTCATTGACAACCCGAGTTCCTACTCGGTCCAGTCGGTCTACCACGGCTTCTTCGTGCAGGACGACTGGCGCGTCACGCCGAAGCTCACGCTCAACCTCGGCTTCCGCTACGAGCTGGAGCTGGGGCTGACCGAGCGCTACAACCGCATCCAGCGCGGCTTCGACCTGACGACGCCGGCCCCCGTCAACGACGCGGCGCGCGCCGCCTACACGACCATCTACAACGGCCAGTCGGCGGCCAGCCGCGCGTTTTTGGCCAGCCCGGCCGACTTCCGCGTCGTCGGCGGCTACACCTTCGCCGACGAGAACAACCGCGCCACATGGCGGGCGGACAAGACCAACTGGCAGCCCCGCGCCGGTGCCGCCTACCAGCTCAACGACAAGACGGTGCTGCGCGCCGGCTTCGGCATCTTCATGGCGCCGTTCCAGGTCGAGACGCCGCTCCAGGTCGGCTACGCCGGCAACACGCTGAACCCGGTCACGACCGACAACGGCGCGACGTTCCTCTACAACCTGACCAACCCGTTCCCCGGCGGCGAGTCGAGCCTGCTGCCGACGCTCGGCGGCAGCCTCGGCCTGCTGACCGGCCTCGGCTCGGCGGTCGGCGCCACCGACGCGCCCGTCATCCCGGTCGAGCGCAGGAACGCGAAGTTCGCGCGCATGATCGTCGGCTTCCAGCGCGAGCTGCCCGGCCAGTTCGTCGTCGAGGGCAACTTCGTCTCGTCGTGGGGCTACGACCAGGCGGTCAACCGCAACGTCAACTTCGTCCCGCGCCAGTTCCTCGGCTCGGACGAGGCGAGCGCCAACGCGGCCAACACCAACCTGACGGCCACCATCAACAACCCGTTCCGCGGCCTGCTCGCCGGCACGGGCAGCGTGCTCAACACCAACACGACCATCACGCGCGCCACGGCGCTGCTGCCGTTCCCGCAGTTCGGCAACCTGTTCGTCCAGGAGTACGACGGCACGAACCGCTACAACGCGCTCCAGCTCCAGGCGAACAAGCGCTTCTCGCGCGACTTCTCGCTGACGATGACCTACACCTTCTCGCGCCTGACCGAGCGCATCAGCTACCTGAACCCCTCGGACACCGAGCTTGAGGACCGCGTCTCCATCGCCGACCGCCCGCACCGCTTCACCTTCGCCGAGACGTGGGTGCTGCCCCTCGGCCGCGGCAAGATGTTCGGCTCGGACATGAACCGCGTGCTCGACGCCGTCATCGGCGGCTGGCAGCTCAACGGCACCTACGAGTGGCAGAGCGGCGAGCCGTTCCAGCTCAACAACAACCTCTTCTTCGAGGGCGACGTCCGCTCGCTGCGCGCGCGCGTCGGCGACAGCAACGGGAACGGCCAGAAGTACGGCATCGACATGCCGGCCATCTACAACGTCAACGGGCCCAGCTCCCCGCGGCTCGTCACGCTCAACCAGTTCGGCCTGCGCAACGTGCCGACGACGCTCGACAACCTGCGCAACCAGCCGTACTCGATGGCGAACCTCTCGCTGACCAAGAACTTCCAGGTCGGCGAGGGCAAGCGCCTCCAACTGCGCGCCGAGGCCATCAACGCCTTCAACCACGCGTACTTCGGCTCGGGCATCGGGCTCAACCCCGGCTCCACGGCCGCGCCGAACACGGCCTTCGGCTTCGTCACGTCGCAGCGCAACAACCCGCGCGACGTCCAGCTCGGCGCGAAGTTCACCTTCTAAGCGCCTTTGACAACGCGGGCGGCGCGCGCGTCCCGTTCGGGCGCCGCGCCGCCCGCCCCGAACCCTTTCGTGAGCCGCCCCCAGGGCACCCGCCCGAGGGCGGCTCGCGTTTAGTGGGGACGGATAAACCGGCCCGCCCCCGTCTTCATCAAAGTCGGCGGGCGTCTATTTCACCCGAGGGGTTTTGACGGTTGAATAAATCGAAGGCAGCACGGCTCGCACTCATCGCGCTTCTGCTCGCGGGCTCCGCGGCGGGCGCGCCCGCGCGGAACCGGCGGGCGCAGGAGAAGCCCGCCGCGCCCGTCAACTGGCGCGACGCGCTCAGGCAGAAGCCCGAGTGGTACGCCGGCCCCGAGGCCGCGCGCGTCGCCGACAACCTGCTCGTCTACCAGCGCGAGGTCGGCGGCTGGCCCAAGAACGTTGACATGGCCGCCCCGCTCGACGAGAAGCGGCGCGCCGAGCTTGTCAGGCAGAAGGCCGTGGTCGGGAACGAGTCGGCCGCCACAATAGACAACGGCGCGACCTTCACCCAACTGGAGTTCCTCGCGCGCGTCTACACCGCGCAGAAGCAGGAGCGCCACCGCGAGGCTTTCCTCAGGGGGTTAGACTACCTGCTCGCCGCGCAGTACGAGAACGGCGGCTGGCCGCAGTACTTCCCGCTGCGCAAGGGCTACTACTCCCTCATCACCTACAACGACAACGCGATGGTCGGCGTCCTCGAACTGCTCCGCGACGTGGCGCGCCGCAAGCCGGCCTACGACTTCGTTGACGACGCGCGCCGCGCCAGGTCCGAGAAGGCGGTCGCGCGCGGCGTCGAGTGCATACTCAACACGCAGGTCGTCACGAAGGGGCGGAAGACGGTCTGGGGCGCGCAGCACGACGCGGCCACGCTCGCGCCCGCGCCCGCGCGCAAGTTCGAGCCCGTCTCGCTCGCCTCGCGCGAGAGCGCCGCCATCACGCGCTTCCTGATGAGCCTCCCGCAGCCGGACGCGCGCGTCGTCGAGGCCGTCGAGTCGGCCGTCGCGTGGTTCCGCTCCACGCAGCTCGGCGGCGTCCGCTGGGTCGAGCGGCGCGACGCCTCGCAGCCCGGCGGCTTCGAGCGCACGCTCGTCGCCGACAAGGACGCGCCGCCCCTCTGGGCGCGCTTCTACGAAATAGGCGCCGACCGCCCCGTCTTCGAGGGGCGCGACGGCGTCGTCCGCTACAGCGTCATGGAGATTGAGGCCGAGCGCCGCAACGGCTACGGCTGGTACACGGAGGAGCCCCTGAAGCTCCTCAACAGGGACTACCCGGCCTGGCAGAAGCGTCTCAAGAGCCGGCCGAACGAGCAGGCGAAGTGAAGAACATGTCCGACCGTCGTGATTTCGTCAAAAAGGTTCTGGCCGGCGGCGCCGGCGCGTTGCTCCTCAAAGACGTGACGGGCGGCGACGCCCTCGCGCGCGCCGCGTCGCAGGCGGGCGGCGCGGCCCCGGGCGGCGGCGACCCCTGGGCGCGCGTCCCCGAAATACTCAAGCGCATCAAGCCCCCAGTCTTCCCCAAACGCGACTTCGACGTGACGAAGCACGGCGCCGTCGCCGACGGCAGGACCGACTGCGCCGAAGCCTTCCGCAAGGCCATCGCCGCCTGCCACAAGGCCGGCGGCGGCCGCGTCGTCGTCCCCGCGGGCGTCTTCCTGACGGGCCCGATTCACCTGCTCTCGAACGTCAACCTGCACGTCTCCGAAGGCGCGACCGTCAAATTCAGCCAGGACCCGAAGGCGTACCTCCCGCTCGTCTTCACGCGCTGGGAGGGCATGGAGCTGATGAACTACTCGCCCTTCATCTACGCCTTCGGGCAGAAGAACATCGCCGTCACGGGGACGGGCACGCTCGACGGTAACAGCGACGACGAACACTGGTGGCCCTGGAAGGGTCAGGAGCGCCACGGCTGGAAGAAGGGCTCGCCCAACCAAGCGAAGGCGCGCAAAAGTCTTGAGGAGATGACCGAGCGCGGCGCGCCCGTCCGCGAGCGCGTCTTCGGCGAAGGCCACTACCTGCGCCCGCAGTTCGTCCAGCCCTACCGCTGCGAGAACGTTCTCATCGAGGGCGTGCAGGTCATCAACTCGCCGATGTGGGAGCTGAACCCCGTGCTCTGCGCCAACGTCACCGTCCGCGGGGTGCGCATCGCCAGCCACGGCCCCAACAACGACGGCTGCGACCCCGAGTCGTGCAGGGACGTGCTCATCGAGGACTGCACCTTCGACACCGGCGACGACTGCATCGCGGTCAAGTCCGGCCGCAACGCCGACGGCCGACGGCTGGGCGTGCCCTCGGAGAACATCGTCATCCGCGGCTGCCGGATGAAAGACGGGCACGGCGGCATAACCATCGGCAGCGAGATTTCGGGCGGCGTCCGCCACCTCTTCGCCGAGGACTGCACGCTCGACAGCCCGAACCTCGACCACGCGCTGCGCTTCAAGAACAACGCCGTGCGCGGCGGCCTGCTCGAAAACATCTTCTTCCGCAACATCACGGTCGGGCAGGTGGCGCACGCCGTGCTGACCGTTGACTTCAACTACGAGGAGGGCGCGAAGGGCAGATTCACGCCCGTCGTCCGCAACCTCGTCGTCGAGAATCTGAAGAGCGGCAAGAGCCGCCACGCGCTCGACGTGCAGGGCTTCGAGAACGCGCCCGTCTACGACCTGCGGCTGAAGGACTGCGCGTTCGACAACGTCGAGCGCCCGGCCGTCGTCAGGAACGTCTCGGGGCTCACGCTGACGAACGTCCGCGTCAACGGCAAGCTCGTGGACCGCGAGACGCTGGCGGGCGGCAGGTTCAAGATAGTGCTGGTCGGCGACTCGACCGTCGGCGAGTCCGACGGCTGGGGGCCGGGCTTCCGCCGCTTCGTCTCTCCGGAGGTCGCGGTCGTCAACATGGCGAAGAACGGCCGCAGCTCCAGGTCTTACGCCGCCGAGGGCTGGTGGAAGAAGGCGCTCGAAGAGAAGGGCGACTACATCCTGATTCAGTTCGGCCACAACGACGTGCCCGGCAAAGGCCCCGAGCGCGAGACGGACCCCGCGACGACCTACGCCGCCAACATCGCGCGCTACGTGGACGAGGCGCGCGCCGCCGGCGCCAAACCCGTCCTCGTCACCTCGCTCACGCGCAGGAGGTTCGGCAAGGACGACCGCGTGGACTCCGACCTCTTCGCCTACGCCGACGCCGTCAAGCGCGTCGCCGCCGAGAAGCGCGCGCCGCTCATTGACCTGCACGCGCTGAGCATCGCCCTGGTAGACAGGATGGGGCGCAGGGCGAGCGACGAGCTGGGCAAGATGAAGTCGGACGGCAAGGGCGGGCAGGAGATGGACTACACGCACCTCGGCGCGCGCGGCAGCGAGGTCTTCGGCCGCGTCGTCGCCGACGAGCTGCGCAGGGTCGAGCCGGCGCTGGCCGCCTTCGTCAAGTAGTCCGCGCGGGAAGAATCAAGGGGACTGGCGGAAGAGACAATGTCTGACTCGAACATTTTCAACCGTAGAGATTTCGTCAGGACGGCCGGCGCCGCCGCCGCGGCCACGTTCGCCCTGGGCGGCCCCGCGGCGCTCGGCTCCGCGCCGCGCGGCGCGCGCCGCCGCTACGCGATGGTCGGCACGGGCCACCGCGGGACGGGGATGTGGGGCGCCGACCTGGCGAAGAACTACTCGGACGTGCTGGAGTTCGTCGGCCTCGCCGACGCGAACCCGAAGCGGCTGGCCGCCTCGAAGCAGTTGATGGGCGTCTCGTGCCCGACCTTCACGAGCTTCGACGAGATGTGCGAGCGCGCGCGCCCGGACCTGCTGATGGTGACGACCGTGGACGCGACCCACGTTGACTTCATCACGCGGGCGCTCGACCGCGGCATTGACGTCATCACCGAGAAGCCGATGGTCACGGAGGCCGCGCAGGTCAGGGCCGTCCTCGACGCCGAGCGGCGCAACAACCGCAAGATAGTCGTCGCCTTCAACTACCGCTACGCGCCCAAGCACCAGAAGATTAAAGAGATTCTCCAGTCGGGCGAAATCGGCCCCGTCACGTCCGTGGACTTCAGCTGGTACCTCGACACGAGCCACGGCGCGGACTACTTCCGCCGCTGGCACCGCCTGAAGTCGCGCGGCGGCAGCCTGTGGGTGCACAAGGCCACGCACCACTTCGATTTGATGAACTGGTGGCTGGCGGCCGACCCCTTGGAGGTGATGGCCTTCGGCGAGCTGAACGTCTACGGCAGGGCGAACCCGTACCGCTGGACTCACTGCCGCCCGTGCCCGCACAAGGCGAAGTGCCCCTTCTACTTCGACATCACGAAGAACGAGCGGCTGATGAAGCTCTACGCGCAGGCCGAGGACGTGGACGGCTACCACCGCGACGGCTGCGTCTTCCGCGAGGACGTGGACATCTACGACACGATGTCGGCCGTGGTGAAGTACTCGAACGGCGTGCAGATGAACTACTCGCTCAACGCCTCGATGCCGATAGAGGGCTACCGCCTCGCCTTCAACGGCGAGCGCGGCCGGCTCGAAATACGCGACTACGAGCGCCAGCCGTGGAAGGTCGAAGAGGACTCGGAGGCGCACCTCATCAAAAATTTCACGGGCCGGCGCGAGAAGATAGAGATGCCGCACGTCCAGGGCGGCCACGCCGGCGGCGACGACCGCCTGCGCGAACTCATCTTCCGCGGCGGGCGGGTCCCCGAGCACATGCGTCTGCCCGACTCGCGCGCCGGCGCGATGTCCGTCCTGACGGGCGTGGCCGCGCGCACGAGCGTCGAGCGCCGGCGGCCCGTCCGCGTCGGCGACCTCGTGAAGCTGTGAGGCGGCGGGTCTGACGGTCGAGTTGACGGTTTCTGTCCCGGGCAAGGTCTGACGGCCAGAGGCGCGCCGGCCTTTCTTTCGTTTAAGGAGAACGCGATGAGTAACGCTTTGAAGCTTGAGAAATTTTCATTCGGGGTCGGCGACAGGTTCGCGCGCCAGGCGAAGGCGCAGTTGCGCGCCTGCCAGCAGGCCGCCGCGCTCGGCGTCGAGGTGACGCCGGTCTGGAACAAGTCATACCGCGAGCACGGCATCGTCGGCTCGAAGCCCGCCAGCGTGCTGGCCGCCGCGCGGGCCGCCGTCAGCGAGTTGGGCTGGGCGGGCCCCTTCCACGTCGACGCCGACCACATCCGCCTCGACACCGTGGACGAGTTCATCGAGACGAGCGACTTCTACACGCTCGACGTGGCCGACTCCATCGGCGAGCCCGCCTCGGACGAGGATGTCGGCGCCTTCGTCGGCCGCCACCCCGAGCTGGTCGGCCGCATCGAGATTCCCGGCGTCGCCGAGCCGTTCGAGACTTCGCGCGAGGAGATAGAGCGCATCGCGCGCAAGTTCCTCAAGGCCGTGCAGGACGCCGGCCGCATCTACCGCCACGTCGCCGCGGCGAAGGGCGAGGGCGCCTTCATCGCCGAAGTCTCGATGGACGAGACGGACTCGCCGCAGACGCCGCCCGAGCTGCTCGTCATCCTCGCCGCCATCGCCGACGAACGGATTCCCGCGCAGACCATCGCGCCCAAGTTCACCGGCCGCTTCAACAAGGGCGTGGACTACGTCGGCGACGTGGCGCAGTTCGAGAAGGAGTTCAACGAGGACATCGCCGTCATCGCACACGCCGTCGGGGCTTACGACCTGCCGCCGAACCTCAAGCTGAGCGTCCACTCCGGGAGCGACAAGTTCTCCATCTACGAGCCCATCCGCAGGGCGCTCCTGCGCACGGGCGCCGGCATCCACGTCAAGACCGCCGGCACCTCCTGGCTCGAAGAGATTATCGGGCTGGCCGAGGCGGGCGGCGAAGGGCTCGCGCTGGCGAAGGAGATTTACGGCAAGGCGCTCGACGACATCGAAGCCCTCTGCGCGCCCTACGCGACCGTCATTGACATCGAGCGCCCGAAGCTCCCCGCGAAGGAGGAGGTCGGGCGCTGGACTTCCGAGCAGTTCGTCGGCGCGCTCCGCCACGACCAGATCAACCCGCTCTACAACCCCAGCCTGCGCCAGCTCCTGCACGTCGGCTACAAGGTCGCGGCCAGGATGGGCGACCGCTACCTCTCGATGCTCAGGGCGAACGAGGAGGTCGTCGGCCGCAACGTCACGGAGAATTTGCTCGACCGACACATCCGCCCGCTCTTCGTCGGCAAGGAGACGGCCGCGGGCGTCGCTGGCGACTGAGCACGGGGTGAGGGGGGGACGATGAACTCAGCCGAGTTGGCGAAGATGTACGACTTCAAGGGGCGCACGGCCGTCGTCACGGGCGGGACGGGCGTGCTCGGCCAGTCCATGGTGCGCGCGCTCGTCGGGTGCGGCGCGAACGTGGCCGTCCTCGCGCGCAACCGCGAGAAGGCCGAGCCGCAGCTCGCCGCGCTCGCGGAACTGGGCGCGCCGGGCCGCGCCGTCGTCGTCCCGGGCGACGTGCTGGACGCCGCGTCGCTTCGCGCGGCGGCCGAGCAGGTCGTGGCCGAGTTCGGCCGCGTTGACATCCTGCTGAACGGCGCGGGCGGCAACCACCCCGGCGCGACGACGAAGCCGGAGCTTTCCTTCTTCGACCTGCCGGAGGAGGCGCTGCGCTTCGTCTTCGACCTGAACATGCTGGGCACGATCATCCCGAGCCAGGTCTTCGGCCGGCTGATGGCGGAGCAGGGCGAGGGCGTCATCCTCAACGTCTCCTCGATGAGCGCCGTCCGGCCGCTGACGCGCGTGCTCGGCTACTCGGCGGCGAAGGCGGGCGTCAACAGCTTCACGCAGTGGCTGGCCGTACACCTCGCGACCGAGTACAGCCCGCGCATCCGCGTCAACGCCATCGCGCCCGGCTTCTTCCTGACCGAGCAGAACCGCTTTCTGCTGACCGACAGGGAGACGGGCGGGCTGACCGCGCGCGGCCAGAGCATCGTGGCGCACACGCCGATGGGGCGCTTCGGCGAGCCCGAAGACCTGCTCGGGACGCTCCTGTGGCTGCTCTCGCCCGCGTCCGGCTTCGTCACCGGCGTCGTCGTCCCCGTGGACGGCGGCTTCTCGGCCTTCGGCGGGGTTTAAGAAAAATCGAATCACGGAGTATCGAAATGAGCACCGGCCTGAACATCAAGAAGGAGGGCGCGCTGGACTTCGTCAGCCTGGGCGCGCTCGTCCACCGCATAGACCCCGGCGTCATCCCGTTCCGCAAGGCGACGAACTGCGACGTGCACGTCTCGGGCGGCGAGTTCAACTGCGCCGCCAACCTCGCCGACTGCTTCCGCCTCAACACGGGCGTCGCGACGGCGATGGTCGCTTACCCCATCGGCGACCTCGTGGCCGAGCGCGTCCGCGCGATGGGCGTCAGGCCCTTCTACAAGTGGTTCGAGCACGACGGCGTGCGCGGCCCCAACATCGCCGCCGTCTACAGCGACCGCGGCCACGGCGTGCGCGCGCCCGTCGTCTTCTACAACCGCTCGAACGAGGCCGCCGCGCAACTCAAGCCGGGCGACTTCGACTGGGGCGCCATCTTCGCGGGCGGCGTCCGCTGGTTCCACTCGGGCGGCATCTTCGCGGCGCTGTCGGAGACGACCGCCGAGACGATCGTCGAGGGCATGAGGGCGGCGAAGGCCGCCGGCGCCGTCACCTCCTTCGACCTCAACTTCCGCGAGAAGCTGTGGAGGATTTCGGGCGGCGAGAGCCGCGCCGTCGCCACCGTCGCGCGCATCGTCGAGCACGTGGACGTGCTCGTCGGCAACGAGGAGGACTTGCAGAAGGGGCTGGGGATTCCCGGCCAGGACGTGACCCTCAAGTCCAAGCTCGACCCGTCGGCCTTCTTCGGCATGATTGACAAGGTCGTGAAGTTGCACCCGCACGTGAGGGTCGTGGCGACGACGCTGCGCGAGGTGCACACGACCAACCGGCATAGCTGGGCCGCGGTGGCGTGGGTCAACGGCGAGACGCACGTCTCGCCGACGGCCGAGCTGGACGTGATTGACCGCGTCGGCGGCGGCGACGGCTTCGCCTCGGGCTTCTTCTACGGCCTGCTGACGGGCGAGTCGCCCGAGGAGGCGCTCAAGCTCGGCTGGGCGCACGGCGCGCTGCTGACGACCTTCCCCGGCGACACCACGATGGCGACCGTCGAGCAGGTGCGCGCCTTCGCCGCGGGCGGCTCCGCGCGCATCCAGCGTTAACTTAAAGCCTTCCCCGCCAACCCCGAGCCGGGACGCGCGACGCCCGGGCAGGGCTTCCCGGCGCAAGGCTTTTGCAGCGCGACGTAAAGCTTCGGCGCCGCGTTGTTGAAGCCTTGTGTCGCGCCGCTGAAACTCGAAGTCGCGGGGTTAAGTGTCAGTAAATGGCGTCTTTACGCCCGTCGCGTATAATCGAGCCGCGATGAGGCGTCACCCGGTATCGAGCACACGCCGAAAAAGCAGGGAGGAGTCTTTATGAGCACCAGGCCCGCGCCGACGATTGTGGGGAGGGGAGCGCCCGACCTCGACCTTTCGCCCGCAGAGTTGCGCGCCATCGTCGGGCAGGCGCTTTTGAGCGTCGCCCCCGGCGCGCGCGTGCTCGCCATCATCCCCGACAAGACGCGCGACGACAACACGGACCTCCTCTTCCCCTTCGCGGCCGAAGTCCTCGCCGCGCGCGGCGCCGAGCAGTTCGACGCGCTCGTCGCGCAGGGCACGCACATGCCCATGACCGAGGACGAGAAGCGCGCCAAGGTCGGCCTCGCCGGCGGCGCGACGCTCCCCCTGCTCGGCCGCATCTTCGACCACCAGTGGAACCGCCCCGAAGAGCTGGTTGACCTCGGCGAGCTTTCGGCCGAGCGCGTCAGGGAGCTGACCGGCGGGCTCATCGGCGAGGCCGTCAGGGTCAACCTCAACCGCCTGCTCGCGCCCGGGCGGTACGACACCGTGCTCATCTTCGGCGCGACCGTGCCGCACGAGGTCGCGGGCTTCGCCGGCGGCGCGAAGTACTTCTTCCCCGGCGTCGCCGGCCCCGACCTGACGCACGCCACGCACTGGCTCGGCGCGCTCGCCTCCATCGAGCGGGTCATCGGCCGCGTCGAGACGCCGACGCGCCACATGATAGAGGCCGCCGCCGACCTCGTCCCCGCGCGCGTCATCTCGCTCAACACGGTCGTGACGCGCGGCGACGACGAGCGTCTGCGCACGCACGCCCTCTTCTGCGGCGAATTCCGCGAAGCCTTCCGCCGCGCCGCCGAGGTCAGCCGGCAGGTTCACATCCGCTACACCGGCCGCAAGTACAGGCGGGTCGTCGCCCTGCTCGACGAGCACTACGACGAGCTGTGGGTCGGCGGCAAGGCCAGCTACAAGCTCGGCGGGATTATCGAGGAGGGCGGCGAACTCATCGTCTACGCCCCGCACCTGCGCGCCATCTCCGAGACGCACGGCCTGCTGATCGAGAAGTACGGCTACGCCCCCATTGACCGCGTGCGCGAGATGGTGGCGCTCTCGACCGAGCTGCGCTCGAACCTCGCCGTGGCCGCGCACCTCGCGCACGTCTCCTACGCCGGCTCGCGTGACGAGACGGGCAAGGTCGTCCCGCGCTACAAAATCACGATGGCGTCGGCGCTCGACGAGGCCACCTGCCGCCGCGTCAACCTCGGCTTCATGGACCACCGCGAGTTCCGCCGCGAGGACTACGACTCGGACCCCGACGCGCTCGTCGTCGAGCGCGCGGGCCGCGACCTTTACTTAGTCGAGCCGCACTAGTTGAGAGTCAGCTACCAGGAGCTTTATCAAACGCTGCTGCGCGCCCTGCTCAAGTCCGGCTTCGGACAGGGGCGCGCAGAGCTTTGCGCGCGGCTGTTCGCCGACACCGACCGCGACGGCGTCTACACGCACGGCCTCGAACGCTTCCCGCGCTTTCTGGAGATGGTCGGGAGCGGCGCCGTGGACGCCGCCGCGCGCCCCGCGTGCGCCGAGGCGCGCGGCGCGTTCGAGCGCTGGGACGGCGGCGGCGGGCCGGGAAACCTGAACGCCTTCGAGGCGACGGCGCGCGCTCTCGAGCTTTCGCGCCTGCACGGCGTCGGGTGCGTCGCGCTGCGGAACACGAACCACTGGATGCGCGGCGGGAGCTACGGCTGGCAGGCGGCCGAGGCCGGCGCGCTCGCCCTCTGCTGGACGAACACGATGCCGAACCTGCCGCCGTGGGGCTCGGCGCGTCCGCTGCTCGGCAACAACCCTCTGGTGATAGCCGCGCCGCGCGCGGGCGGGCACGTCGTTTTGGACATGGCGATGTCGCAGTTCTCCTACGGCGCGCTGGCCGCGCGCCGCGCGCGGGGCGAGCGGCTGCCTGTGGACGGCGGCTTCGACGCCGAAGGACGCCTCACGCGCGACCCCGGCGCCATCGAGGACTCGGCGCGGCCGCTGCCCGTCGGCTTCTGGAAGGGCTCGGGGCTGGCGCTGCTGCTCGATCTGGCGGCGGCGCTCCTCTCGGGCGGTCTGGCGACGCACCAGATTCCCGCCGACCCGCTGCGCGAGACGCGGCTCTCGCAGGTCTTCGTCGCCTTCGACGTGCGCGGCGCCGGCGGCGTCGCCGAAGAGATAATACGGAGCTTGAAAGACGGCGCGGCCGAGGGCGAGGAGGTCAGATACCCCGGCGAGCGAACGCTCGCCGTCAGGCGCGAGAACATGGAGAAGGGCATCCCCGTCGAGCCTTCGACCTGGGAGCAGGTGCGGAGCATCTGAAGCGCGACCCCCGAGGGAGCGCGGACACGCTTCCGCGCTCCGGTCGCGCCGGCTCGAAAAGAAGAAAGCGCCGCGGCCCTATCACGGGGCGGCGGCGCTTTCTGCTGTGCGGCGGCGCTTCCGGCGTTAAGACTGACGGGGCGGGCGCTGACGTGCGTCGCGCCCACGCCCGCACGGGCTCAGGGCTTTTGCGTCTGCGGCCTGGCGGCGGGGGCCTGCGCGGGCCTGGGCGCGGGCAGAGGCTTGTCGAAGACCTTGATGAGAATCATCGCGAAGTCCTTGCCCTCGGTGCTGCGCATGTGCGGCGTGCCGCGCGGGACGATGACGAGGTCGCCCTTCCTGACCTCGACGCTCTTGCCGCCCTCTATGCGCGGGCCGCGCCACTCGCCGGGCTCGACCTCCTTCGGCGCTTCGAGGCGGCCGCCGAGCGTCAGCGTCGCAGAGCCTTCGAGCACGTAGTAGACGTCGTCCGACTCGTCGTGTATCTCGGCCGAAGGCGCGGGACGCCCGGCCTCGTGCTGTATGGCGACGCGCAACTCCATCCCCTCGCCGCCTATCAAATCCTGCACCCTGTTGTCCGGGTGGAGCCCGCGCTCCACGTCGGCCACCGCCTGCGACGTCATCACGACGAACGGGCGCTTAGGGCTGCTCGGCCCGCGCGCCTGCGTCGAGCCGCTCGCCGTCGTCTGCGCCGAAGCGACCGCCGCGCACCCTGCGGCGAAGGCCAGGGCGCGCGCCGCCCCGCCGATGCTCTTCAAAATCATCTTCAAGTTAACCCTCCCTCAACCGGCGTCAATCAGTTCCAGAAGTTCCGAGACGGCCCGCCCCGCACGCACGCCCGCGCGCGGCGGCCTCCCCTCGGCGGCCGCGCGGGCTAAGCCCTCGACCAAAGGCCGGCGCGAGTTCGCGCGCTGCGTCGGCGTCTCTTAGCGGGCCCGCTCCAGCAGCCAGCGCGAGAGGTCTTTGGCGGCCTCGTAGTTGTCGAACTCGGCCGGGAGCTTGCGCCCGTCCACGTACTCGTTATAGAGCCACGGGTCGCCGACGGCGAAGACCGTCCCGCGCCCGCGCCGCGCCACGGCCATCACGTCGAACCCCTCGCCGCGCAGCACGGCCTCGGCCGGCTTCGAGAGCGCGAGCGTCGAGACTTCCTTCAGGTAGAGCGAGCGCGCCGTCCTGAAGATGGGGTGGCCTTCGGGGACGGCGATTTTGCCCTCGGCGAAGTTGTTCCCCTGCACGCGGTTCCGGCTGTCCTTGTTGAACTGGATGCCGAACTCGCGCGCGAGCGTGTTGAAGTGGTCGAACTCTGCGTTGCCGGCGTCGTTGCCCATCAGGACGAGGACGCCGCCCGCCCTGACCCAGTCGGCCACGGCCTTGACGTGCGCCGGCTCGACGAAGCGCGGGTTCTCCGTCTCCTCCTTCGTGTCCGGGTCAACGATGATGTAGACGGACGCGCCCTTCAGGTTCCGCGCCGTCGGGCCTTCGGCGAGCGCCGCGGTCTTCGCCCCGAGGTTGCGGAAGACGTGCCCCCAGACGTAGAAGCCCGGGTTCGGCATCTCGTCCCACTTGTAGTGCCACGCGGAGGGCGCGCCCGCCGCGTCCTTCTTAATCTCGTTGTTGAAGTAGTAGTCGAGCAGCACGGTCTTGCCGCGGCCGGGGCGTCCCTCGCCCGCCGCCTCCATCTCGGAGGCCGCCATCAGGAACGCGCCCACGCCCTTCGCGTCGTTGGTCACGACCTTCTCGCTCAGGTAGTACTCGTAGCTGCCGTCGCGGTACGGGTCGCCGCCCAGCCCCGCGACGCTCACCGTGCCCTTGAAGTTGACGCCGCCGCCCTCGGCCTCCTCGACGAACCGGCTCCGTATGCCGGCCCAGCCCTTCCGCGCCACCTTCAAATAAGACTCGGGCAGGTAGCCGAGCTTGACGCCCTTCGCCAGCGAGTAGACGAACATGGCCGAGGCCGACGCCTCAAGGTAGTTGCCCTTGTCGCCGCCGCGGTCGAGCACCTGCCACCACAGCCCAGACTTCGGCTCCTGCGCCTTCTCGACCGCCGCCGCCAGCCGCCCGAGAATCGCCAGCAGCTCGCCGCGCCGCGCGTGGTCCGGGGGGAAGTGCTCCAGCGTGTCCACCAGCGCCATCGCGTACCAGCCCATCGCGCGCCCCCAGAAGTGCGGCGAGCGCCCCGTAGCCTTGTCGGCCCAGCGCTGCCGACGCGACTCGTCCCAGCCATGGTAGAGCAGGCCGGTCTTCGCGTCGCGCGAGCGCGTCTCCATCAGGACGAACTGCTTTGCGATGTCGTCGAACGCCTCGCGCTCGCCGAACGTGCGCGCGTACTCGGCGTAGAAGGGCTCGCCCATGTAGAGGCCGTCGAGCCACATCTGCGAAGGGTAAATCTTCTTGTGCCAGAACCCGCCCTCGGAGGTGCGCGGGTGCGTCCTCAACTGCTCGCGCAGGGAGGCCGCCGCCTTGCGGTACTTCTCCTGGCCCGTGACCTTGTAGAGCAGCAGAAGGATGCGGCCCGGCTGTACGTTGTCAATGTTGTGGTCGGCCGGCTTGTAAGTCTTTATCGCGCCGTCGTCCGCCACGTAGCGGTCCACGACCCGCCTGATGTAGTCGAAGTAGCGGCCGTCGCCCGTGTTGAGCCAGACGTTCTGCATCCCCGTCAGCAGCACGCCCTGCTCGTAAGTCCACTTGTCCGGCCTGTCCGGCTCCTTGACCGCGTCCTTCCAGACCGTCATCACGGTCGCCGCCATGCGCTCCGAAAGGGGCGCGGACGCCGCCTGCCCGTAGGCCGCGGGCGCGGCCGCGGCGGCGAGCAGGGCGAGAGAAAGAATTGCCTTCAGCTTGAACGTCAACAACGTGCCCTCCGTGAACTTCTTGACCAATCTATCGAAAATGTTCTGCGCAATCAATGCGAGCGGCGCACAATGCGGTAAATTGGTTAGACCTTTACCCGCGCGTCTTTAAATAAAACACTCGACAAAAAAAGGGAAAACGGTTAGAATGCGTGAGCCTTTGCGAACCAGCCGTTGAAAATTACTGCCCTGACTCCCCGAACTATCGAGGCCGTGGTCAACAAAAAACAGCCCCCGGAGAAGTGGTATGACCGATTTGAACAGCGACATCTTCAAAACAATTGACCCGGAGCGGCGCGGGACGACCTCCGAAGAGGTCATCTCCCAACTGCGCGAGATGATTCACAGGGGCGAGCTGCGCCCCGGCGACCGGCTCCCGCCCGAGCGCGACCTCGCCAAACTGCTCGGCGTCAGCCGCCCGACGCTGCGCGCCGGCATCCGCTCGCTGGCGGCGGTCGGCGTGCTCCACTCGCGGCAGGGCGCGGGCACCTTCGTCGTCAAGGCCGACGGCCCGCCCTCGCTCGACAGCAGCCCGCTGCGGCTGATGGCCTCGCTCCACGGCTTCACCTCGGCCGAGATGTTCGAGGCGCGCATGTCGCTCGAGATGGCCGTCGCCGGCCTCGCGGCCGAGCGCGCCACGGGCGACCAGATGGCTTCGATGGCCGAGGAGGTCGCGGGGATGTTCGCCTCGCTCGACGACCCCGAGCAGTTCCTCGTCCACGACATGCGCTTCCACCAGACAGTGGCGGCCGCCTCGGGCAACCGCATCCTGACCTCGCTGATGAACATGGTGGCGACCATCCTCTTCGACACGCGCATCAAGACGGTCAAGCGCGCCACAGACCTCAAGGAGTCGGCCGAGATGCACCGGCACGTCTACCGCGCCATCCGCGGGCACGACACGGAGGCGGCGCGCGCCGCCATGCGCGAGCACCTCGAACGCGCGCAGCGCGCCTGGGAGATAGAGGCGCTGGACGCCGCCGACGGCGACGCCCACTCGAACGGCAACGGGGCGGGCGGCGCGCACTGAACCGGGCCGCCCCCGCCCCACGCTTCAAAGAACTGCCCGGCGCTCGGACGGCGGCTCAGCTCTCAAGGCGCGCCGGCTCAAGCCTCGGCACGAGCAGGTGTAGGATGAGCAGCGAGCCGACGTAGGCCGACGCCGCGATGATGAAGAGCGGCGCGAAGGCCGCGGCGTCCGGCTTGTCGCCGAGCAGCCGCCCCGTCAGCAGCAGAATCGCCATCGCGCCGAGCGCGCCCGCCATCCCGCCCAAGCCCACCACGGAGCCCACGGCCTGCTTCGGGAACATGTCCGAGGCGGTCGTGAACAAATTCGCCGACCAGCCCTGGTGAGCCGCCGCCGCCAGCCCCACCAGCCCCACGGCCACCCACATGTCGCCGACGTGCGTCACCAGCACCACGGGCACCACGCAGAGCGCGCAGACCAGCAGCGCCACCTTGCGCCCGAAGTTGACCGAGCGGCCGCCCTTGATGAGCCTCGACGAGAGCCAGCCGCCGGCGATGCTGCCCACGTCGGCCATCAGGTAGATGACGACGAAGGGCGGGCCGAAATTCTTGATGTCGAGGCCGAACACCTGTACGAAGAAGAGCGGCAGCAGGTAGAGGTACCAGCGCCAGATGGAGTCGGTCGCGAACTTGGCGATGACGAAGGCCCACGTCTGCCTGTGCGGCAGCAGGCTGAGCCAAGGCACCTTGACCGTCGGCTCGGGCGGGTCTGACTGGATGTGCGCCAGCTCCTCGCGGCTGATCTTCGGGTGCTCCTCGGGGCGGTGGTAGAAGGCGAACCAGAAGACGAGCCAGACGAGGCCGATGGCCCCCGTCATGACGAAGGCCCACTGCCAGCCCCAGTGTATGTAGAGCCAGGGCACGGCCAGCGGCGCGACGATGGCGCCGACGTTCGAGCCGGCGTTGAAGATGCCCGTGGCGAGCGCGCGCTCCTTCTTCGGGAACCACTCGGCCACCGTCTTGATCGAGGCCGGGAAGTTTCCGGCCTCGCCGAGGCCGAGGAAGAAGCGCGCGATGCCGAAGCCGAAGGCCGAGCGCGCCAGCGAGTGCCCCATCGCCGCGACCGACCAGAAGAC
>DASVUF010000330.1:0-3538 GCA_036387195.1 Pyrinomonadaceae bacterium
CTGTTGACGAGGGCCGCGCCGCCTTTATTACTGGACGCGGTCGAGCGCGGGCGCCGGCGCGGCGTTTGAAGAGAGAGCTACTTCGCCCGCTTCTTAGCCGCGCGCTTTTTCGCGGCCGTCTTGGCGGCGGGCTTGGCGGCGGGCGCGCGCTTTTTCGACGCGCGCCCGGCCGCGAGGGGCCTGGGGGCGGGGCGCTCGGCGTGCGCGGCGCGGAGGTATGCGTCGAGGTCGAGGCCGAAAAGCTCCTTTATCTTGGCGGAGATGGTCGGGAGGACGACCTCCGCGAAGCCGGAAAGCTCGGCGACGACGTGCTCGCCGGCGGTGACGGTCTTCCGCTTCCCGCGCCCGCGCGGGCGCTCCTCCTCGCCGAAGGCGCGCGCGATGCCGAAGCCGACGAGGATGCCGACCGAGACGGCGCCCGCGCCCCAGACCAGAGGGTTGCGGTCGAACTCGGCGCGCCAGTCGAGCACCTCGCCGACCCCTTCGCGCACAGTCTCGACCGTCTCGCGCACCTCCTCGTACTGCTGGCCGACGACCGTCTTGATTTCGGCGACGGTCTCGCTGATGGACTCGCGCGCCTCCTCCATGCGGCGCTGGAGCGCCTCCCTGCTCTCCGGCTCATCCGCCGTGTGCTTGCTCATCAGACGCCGCCCTCCGAAACCGCCGGGGTGGAAAAACTTCGGCGGGAGTATAGCAATTTTTGTCCGGCGGCGGACGCCGCGCCCGCCGGCGTGGAAAGTTCTTTACAGCCCGCCGCCGGGGCAAGTATCTTAAACGGAAATTCCCCTTGGACATTTTTCGCCCGGCGTGCGTGCGCCGGGGCGCGCGGGACAGTAGGGAGGGAGAAGTATGGAGAGCCGGGCCAAGGCGCTGGGACATCCCATCCACCAGATGTTGATACCATTCCCGTTCGGGCTACTGGCGACGTCGGTCATCTTCGACGTCATCCGCCTGTTCGTGGACACGCCCTCGACGGCCGACACGCTCTCGACCGTCGCCTTCTGGATGATAGTCTCGGGTCTGGTCGGCGGGCTCGTCGCCTCGCCGTTCGGGCTCATAGACTACCTGGCCATACCGCAGGGCACGCGCGCCAGGTCGGTCGGGCTGCTGCACGGCGTCGGCAACCTGTTCGTGATGGCGCTCTTCGCGCTGAGCCTGTGGCTGCGCTACGGCGCGGGCGGGGCGGCGCACAGGCCGACGACGGCCGCGCTGGCGGCGTCGCTCGTGGCCTTCCTCCTCGCGGGCGTGACGGGCTGGCTGGGCGGCGAACTGGTTGACCGGCTGGGCGTCGGCGTGGACGACGGCGCGCACCTCGACGCGCCCAACTCGCTCGTCACAGACAACGCGCGGGGCGACGCGAGGTAGCGCCGAGGCGGAGTCGCGCCGAGGCGAAGAAGGGACTTCGGCCGGGAGTTGTCGGCCGTCAGCCGGGGCCGCCCGCGGGAGAGGGCGGCCGGCGTCATCAAAGCGGATTCTGTTCGGCTGGGGGCCAAAGGCCGAAAGCCGACAGCGCGCGAATGGAGTGAGCGAATGGGCAACCCGACGAAGAGGGCGGAGGTGGTCGTCATCACGGGCGCGTCAGCGGGCGTGGGGCGGGCGACGGCGCGCGAGTTCGCGCGGCGCGGGGCGAGCGTCGCCCTCGTCGCGCGGGGGCGCGACGGGCTGGAGGCGGCGCGGCGCGAGGTCGAGCGCCTGGGCGGGCGCGCGCTCGTGCTGCCGCTCGACGTGGCGGACGCCGAGGCGGTCGAGCGCGCGGCCGAGGCGGTCGAGCGCGAGCTGGGGCCGATTGACGTGTGGGTCAATAACGCGATGGTCTCGGTCTTCTCGCCCGTGAGCGAGATGCGGCCCGAGGAGTACAGGCGCGTGACGGAGGTGACCTACCTCGGCTACGTTTACGGCACGCTGGCCGCCCTGAGGCGGATGAGGGCGCGCGACCGCGGCCGTATCGTGCAGGTCGGCTCGGCGCTCGCCTACCGCGGCATCCCCTTGCAGTCGGCCTACTGCGCCGCGAAGCACGCCATCCAGGGCTTCATGGACTCGCTGCACGCCGAGCTTCTGCACGAGGGCTCGAACGTGCGCGTGACGATGGTGCAGCTCCCCGCCATCAACACGCCGCAGTTCTCGTGGGTCAAGTCGCGGATGCCGCGCGAGCCGCAGCCCGTGCCGCCCATCTACCAGCCCGAGGTCGCGGCGCGCGCCGTCTACTGGGCGGCGCACAACGAGCGGCGCGAGCTGTACGTCGGCTGGCCGACGGTGAAGGCGGTCGTCGGCGACAAGCTGGCGCCGGGGGTGGCCGACTGGTGGCTGTCGAAGACGGGCTACGACGCGCAGCAGACGGACGAGCCCGTCTCGCCCGCGCGGCGCGACAACCTCTGGGAGCCCGTGCCCGGCGACCACGGCGCGCACGGGCGCTTCGACGAGCGCGCCTCGGACGCGAGCCCGCAGCTCTGGGCGACGACGCACCGCGGCCTGCTCGCGCTGGCGGGCGTCGGGGCGCTGCTGGGCGCGGCGGCCGCAGGGTTCCTGCTCAACGCGCGCGAGCGGCGCTTCGCCGACACGCAGCTCGAACGCTTCCGCGAGAGCGGCGTGATGTGATGGGCGGACGCCGGCTGTCGGCTCTTAGCTTTTAGCCGAACAGAGTCCGCCCCGATGAGGCCGGCCGTCCCCTCCCGCCGGCGGCGGGGGCGGCTAACGGCCGACAGCCAGCAGCCAACAGCCAGCAGCCAGCAGCTAACAGCTAACAGCTAACAAGGAGGTGAGGATGGCGACGAAGAAGGGCGGACGTAAAGAGGGCGGCGGGGGCGGCCTGCTCGACACGGCGGGCGATATCCTGAGCAGGGTGGTGGACACGGCGTCGAGCGTCGTCGGGCAGGCGGGCGAGACGGCCGCGGGGCTGACGAGCGCGGCGCTCGAAACGGCCTCGGGCGCCGTCTCCGCGGTCAGCCCCGCGGCCGGCGAGATGATGCGCCCCGCTCCCTCGACCGAGAAGACCCTCGACACGGCGGCGCGCGAGAACACGAAGATGGCGCGCGCCGAGGGCGAGGCCGCGAAGGAGACGGGCGGCGCGGCGGCCGACGCGTTGAGGCAGGCGGGCGCCTCGGCCTCGAAGGCCGCGGGCGACCTGACGGGCGACGCGGCGCGCGCGACGGCCGCGCAGGTCACGTCGCTCGAAGCGCTCGACGCCGAGAGCCGCGCGCCGCAGTCCGCCGACTCGGCGGGCGAGGCCGCGCGCCGCGCCGCGAACGCCGCCGGCGGGGTCGCCGGGCAGGCTTCCAAATCCGCCGCCAACGTCACGCGCCAGGCTTCCAGAACGCCGGCCGGCGACGCCGTCCGTCGAGCCTCTGAGTCGGCCGGCGCGGCGGCGCGTCAGGCCACGAAGTCCGCGCGTCAGGCCACGAAGTCCGCGAGCCGGACTGTGGAGTCCGCGCGTCAGGCCGCGAAGCCGGGGCGTCAGGCCGACGGGTCAGAGCGTCGGGGAGCCAAGCCCGCGGGGCGGGCGGCGGAGCCCGCGCGCACGGACGCCGGCCGCGCCGACGCT
>DASVUF010000331.1:0-6337 GCA_036387195.1 Pyrinomonadaceae bacterium
GGTCGCGTCAGCCGCGCCGGCCGGCGCGTCGGGGTCGCCGCGCAGCTCGCGCGCGTCGTTGGCGCGCGCCACGTCGACGGCGCGCCCGGCCTCTCGCGCCTCCTCCAGCCGCGTGTAGACGAGCCCGAGCAGGTAGAAGGCCGAGCCGTACTTTTCGTCGAGCCCGACGGCCTTCGACAGGTGCCGGAGCGCCGTGCGGTCGCGCCCGAGGCGGAAGTTGGCGAGCCCCAGAAGGTACTGCGCCTCCGCCCCCGGTCGCGCCGCGAGCGCCAGCTTGAACTCGGCCAGCGCGCCCTTCCAGTCCTGCGCCGCGGCCGCCAACTGCCCGAGCGCGCAGTGCGCGGCGAACGACGGTTCGAGGGCGCGCGCCGCCTCCGTCAGCAGCTCGCGTGCGCGCTCCGCCTCGCCCTCGTCGCCGCAGGCGAGCCCGAGCAGCAGCCGCAGCCGCGCGTTTTCGGGGTCGGCCGCGAGCGCGCGCTCGAAGTAGTCGCGCGCCGGCGCGGCGCGCCCCTTGCGGTAGAGCTGCGCGCCGAGGAAGTGGTTGAGCGGGCCGTTGTCGGGCGCGAGCGCCGCCGCGCGTTCGAGCCCGCGCAGGGCGGCCGCGGCGCGACCCTTCTCAAGCTCCGCGAAGCCCCCGCGGACGAGCCGCCCGAAAAGCTCCGGCTCGCCGCCCGAGTAGCGCGCCAGCACGGCGTCGCGCAACTCCTCGGTCGCCGTGCGCGGCGGCCGCGCCTCCTCGCCCGGCTCCTTTTTGCGCCGCTCGCGCCACAGCTCGGCGAGCCGCTGCGGGCTGATGACGCCCGCCTCGCCGAGCACCGTGATGAGCGTATCCAGAAGCTCGTGGTCGAAGTAGGCCGAGCGCGACTGCTTGAGCATCAGCTCGGCCATCCTCTCCAGCTTGTCTATGACGCGCGAGATGTGGTTCTCGATGGCGGTGACGCGCTCCAGGAGGTGCTCCTCCATCCCGCCGCCCGCGCCGCGGCTCTCGAAGCGCGCGGCCGAGGGCTCGACCATGAGCATCAGGCGCGTCCCGCACTGCCCGCACAAATCCTCGCCGAGGTCGTTGGGCGACTTGCAGCGTTGGCAGAAGATTTTCCCGCGAACGTTAGACATAAAGGCGCTTCGCCCGGGCCGCCCGCGCGCGCGCCTTCCGAAGAAGCGCGCCCGCCCGGCCCGGGTGAACTCGGTCCTAATACTCGTAGAAGCCGCGCCCGCTCTTCCGGCCGAGCCAGCCCGCGTCCACGTACTTCTTCAGCAGCGGGCACGGCCTGTACTTCGGGTCGCCCAGCTCCGTGTGCAGCACGTTGAGGATGGCGAGGCAGACGTCGAGGCCGATGAAGTCGGCCAGCGTCAGCGGCCCCATCGGGTGGTTCATCCCGAGCTTCATGATGCCGTCTATGGACTCGCGCGAGGCGACGCCCTCGTAGAGCGCGAAGATGGCCTCGTTAATCATCGGCATCAGCACGCGGTTCGAGACGAAGCCCGGCGAGTCGTTGCACTCCAGCGCCGTCTTCCCCATCTTCTCGGACAGCTCGCGCGTGCGCGCCCACGTCTCGTCCGAGGTGGCGATGCCGCGGATGACCTCGACCAGCTTCATCACGGGCACGGGGTTCATGAAGTGCATCCCGATGACCCGGTCGGGCCGCCGCGTGGCCGCGCCGAGCTTCGTGATGGAGATGGACGAGGTGTTCGACGCGAGGATAGTCCCAGCGCCGCAAGTCGCGTCCAGTTCGCTGAAGACCGACCGCTTGGCTTCGAGGCTCTCGGTGATGGCCTCGACGACGAACGCCGCGCCCGCCAGCGCGGACAGCTCGGTCGTCGTGCGGATGCGGCCGACGATTGACTGCTTCTCCTCGGCCGTCAGCCGCTCCTTCGCGACGTCGCGCTGGAGGCTGGCGTCAATGGCCTTCATCCCGCGCCCCAGGAACTCTTCGCTGACGTCGCGCAGCACGACGTCGTAGCCGGCGCGGGCGGCGACCTGCGCGATGCCGTTGCCCATCGTGCCCGCGCCGACGACTCCGATGATTTCAGACAAGTCTTCTGCCCTCCGTTGGGTTTACTGCCCGCGCCAGTCGGGCGGCTGCGGGGGCGGGACGTACTCGCGCTGGCGCTCCGACCGCCGCGCGCGCTGCGCCTCCCAGTCGAACGTGCTCGCGCCGGGCAGCGGCGAGCGCCAGTCCTGCGGCGACGGCCGGAACGCGCCCGCGTGGCCGTCGCCGGCGCGGTGGAACTGCTCGCCCTGCCCCAGGAGGAACCAGAGCGTGTAGACGCACAGCGCCGTCCCGAACGGCATGCTGATGGACTCGACGCAGGCCGCGATGACGCCCGCCGTCTTCGCCCAGCGCCTGCGCTTGAGCATCGCGTAGCCGGCGAGAATCGGCGGCAGCCCGAACAGGAGCGCCAGCGCCAGCATCAGCGCGCCGAAGAAGCCGAAGATGGCCGTCAGCCCGGCCGGCGCGGTCGGGTCGGAGGCGGCGATGCCCCCGATGGCCAGAAAGAAGGGGACGAAGATCAGCATCATCAGGGCGTTGAAGCCGCCGTAGATGAGGTGCATGATGCCGATTACCTTGTTGTGGTCCTGGGGGGTCATCTCGGGGACTCCGTTTCTCAGGGCGGCCGAGGGTTTAGCGCTCGACGGCCAGCGCCACGGCGTTGCCGCCGCCGAGGCAGAGCGCGGCGAGGCCCCGCCGGGCGTCGCGGCGCTTCATCTCGTAGAGCATCGTCGTCAGCAGGCGCGAGCCCGACTGGCCGATGGCGTGGCCGAGCGCGACCGCCCCGCCGTTGACGTTGACCTTCGCCGGGTCCAGCTCAAGCTCCCTCATGATGGCGATGGCCTGCACCGAGAAGGCCTCGTTCAGCTCTATCAGGTCCACCTCGTTGAGCGACCAGCCGGCCTTGCGCACGACCTTCCGGATGGCCTCGACCGGGGCCATCATCACCAGCTCGGGCTGAATCCCCGAGGTCGCCTGCGCCGCGACGCGCGCCATCGGCTCGACGCCCAGCCGGCGGGCGCGCTCCTCCGACGTGACGACGAGCGCCGACGCGCCGTCGTTGACGCCCGGCGCGTTGCCGGCCGTGACCGTGCCGCTCTCCCTGAAGGCCGGGCGCAGCTTCGCCAGGGCTTCGAGCGAGGTGTCCTCGCGCACGGCCTCGTCGGTGTCGAAGACGACGGCCGCGCCCTTCTTCTGCGGTATCTCGACGGGGACGATCTCGTCCCTGAACCTGCCGGCCTTGATGGCGGCCGCCGCCTTGCGGTGCGAGTTGAGCGCGTACTCGTCCTGCTCCTCGCGCGTCACGCCGTAGCGCTCGGCGACGACCTCGCCCGTGTTGCCCATGTGGTAGTTCTCGAAGGCGCACCACAGGCCGTCGTGAATCATCGAGTCCACCACCTTGGCGTCGCCCATGCGCAGCCCCTCGCGCGCCTGCTTCAGCAGGTAGGGCGCGTTCGACATGGACTCCATGCCGCCGGCGACGACTATCTCGGAGTCGCCGAGCTGGACGCCCTGCGCGGCCATCATCACCGACTTGAGCCCCGACCCGCAGACCTTGTTGATGGTCACGGCCGAGACGCCGAACGGGATGCCGCCGTGCAGCGCCGCCTGCCGCGCCGGGTTCTGCCCGAGGCCCGCCTGCACGACGCAGCCCATGATGACCTCGTCCACGTCCTCGGGCGCCACGCCCGCGCGCCCGACGGCCTCGCGGACGACCATCGCGCCGAGCTGCGGCGCGGTGAACCCCTTGAGCGCCCCGAGGAACTTGCCCGTCGGCGTGCGCGCCGCGCTGATGATGACGGCCTCTCTCCTGTCGGCCATGACTCCCACACTCCCCTTCCGAGCGCCGCGGGCGCGCCCTAAGCAAAAAAGTCGGATGAAAAATGTTTAGCCCAAAGAGCGATTATACGTTGGCTCAAAGGGGTGTCAAGGCAAGCCCTTTGCGCCCGCGCGGCCGTCCGTTGAAAAGCCTTCCTCGGCGGTGCTAGACTCTGCCGCGCGTCGGATTTCGGCCAGCGGGGCGGCCAGCGCAAGCGCCCTCCCTCCGACCAACCACTTATGCAAGCTCTGATTCTCGCAGGCGGCAAGGGGACGAGGCTCAGGCCGCTGACGGTCTACACGCCCAAGCCGGTCGTCCCCGTCTGCAACCGCCCGTTCCTGCTCTACCAGCTCGACATGCTGCGGCGCGCCGGCGTCACCGACGTCACGCTCTCGCTCTCCTACCAGCCCCACAAGATCGAGCAGCACCTCGGCGACGGCTCGGACTACGGCGTCCGCCTCAGCTACACCGTCGAGCCGCAGCCGATGGGGACGGCCGGCGCCTACAAGTTCGCCGAAGACCTCATCCGCGAGCCGACCGTCGTCCTCAACGGCGACATCGTCACCGACCTCGACCTCAAGGCCGCCGTCCGCGAGCACGACGAGCGCGGCGCGGCCGCCACCGTCGTCCTCACGCCCGTCGAAGACCCTTCGGCCTACGGCGTCGTCGAGGCGGACGCCGACGGCCGCGTCACGCGCTTCGCCGAGAAGCCCGGCGCGGACGAGTGCGGCGGCGCCACCGTCAACGCCGGCGCGTACATCCTCGACCCGAAGGTGCTCGACTTCATCCCCGCGGGCGAGGGCTACTCGTTCGAGTACGACCTCTTCCCCGACCTGCTGGCGCGCGGCGAGAGGTTCTACGCGCACGTCCCCGAAGGCGCCTACTGGCTCGACATCGGCGCGCCCTCGCGCTACCTGCAAGTCCACCACGACATCCTGGCCGGGCGCGTCCGCGGCGTGAAGCCCGGCAACCGGCGCGGCGAGGCCGACATCGCCACGCACGCCGAGATTGACGACCTCTCGCTGGTCGCCGACGGCTGCACGGTCAAGCCGGGCGCGCAGGTCGTCAACTCCGTGCTCGGCGAGGGCGTCCACGTCGAGGAGAAGGCGCAAATCGTCAACTCGGTCATCTGGCCGCACACGCGCGTCGGCTCGGGCGCGCAGGTCTCGAACGCGGTCGTCGGGCGCGGCTGCCACATCGGCCGCTCGGCCGTGGTCTGGGCCGGCTCGGTGCTCGGCGACAAGACCAGCCTCACCGACTACACGCAGGCCGGGGGCGCGCTGTGACCCGAGGCGGCGAGCGCCGCGCGCCCATCCGCTTCGGCACCGACGGCTGGCGCGCCGTCATCGCCGACGAGTTCACCTTCGAGAACGTCGAGCGCGTCGCGCAGGCCTACGCCGCGTTCGTCACGTGGCGGCCCGCGCGCGCCCCCGAAGAAGGCGGCGCGGCCGCGCGCGAGGGGGACGGCGCGCCCGCCCGCGAACACCCCCGCGGCGGCGAGACGCGCGCGCGCCCCGAGGTCGTCGTCGGCCACGACCGCCGCTTCCTCTCCGAACGCTTCGCGGCGCGCGCCGCCGAAGTCCTCGCCGGCAACGGCGTCTCGGTCGCCCTCTTCGACACGGACGCGCCCACGCCGCTCGTCTCGTGGGCGGTGCGCGAGCGCGGCGCGGCCGGCGGCGTCGTCATCACGGCCTCGCACAACCCTGGGCACTTCAACGGCTTCAAGATAAAGGCCCCGTGGGGCGGGAGCGCGACGGCCGAGACGACCGTCGCCGTCGAGTCGCTCGTGGACGCCGCGCCGCCGCAGCGCGCCGCGCTGCCGGCCGAAGCCTTCGGGCAGCTCGGGGCGCAGGCCGAGAGCTACCGCGCGCAGGTCGCCTCGTGCGTGGATTTGGACAGGCTGCGCGCCCTGCGCGCGCGCGTGGTCGTCGACCCGATGCACGGCGCGGGCGGGCGCTGGGTCGAGGGCTTTCTGAAGGGCGGCCGGCTCGGCGTCGAGACGATTCGCGCCGGGCGCGACACGCTCTTCGGCGGCGTGGCGCCCGAGCCGATTGACCGCAACCTCGCGCCGCTCAAGGAGCGCGTGCGCGAGCGCCGCGCGCTCGTCGGGCTCGCCACCGACGGCGACGCCGACCGCCTCGGCGCCGTCAACGAGGCGGGCGAGACGATGACGATGCACGAGGTCGTGCCCGTCGTCCTGCTCCACCTCGCGCGCGCGCGCCGGATGGCGGGCGGCGTCGTCCGCACCTTCTCGCAGTCGGTCCTGCTCAAGCGCATCGCCGCCGCCCACGGCCTCAAACTCTACGAGACGCCCATCGGCTTCAAGTACATCGCCGACCTGATGCTGCGCGACGACATCCTCATCGGCGCGGAGGAGTCGGGCGGCATCGGCGTGCGCGGCCACCTGCCCGAGCGCGACGGCATCCTCAACTCGCTCCTGCTCCTCGAAGCGGTCGCCGCCTCGGGGCGGACGCCGACCGAGTTGGTGCGCGAGGTGCACCGCGAGTTCGGCGAGTTCTACTTCGGC
>DASVUF010000332.1:0-26381 GCA_036387195.1 Pyrinomonadaceae bacterium
CCCGGCGCACGGCGCACGGCGCCTACCCCTCCTGTTTCTTCTCTCCGCCCGAGGTGATGAGCTGCTCGGCCTGCTGCTTGGCGGTCTTCTGCGAGCCGTCGCCGTTCTGGCCGTTCTGGAGCCGCGCGAGCGCCTTGGTGGGGACGACCGTGCGGCCGATCATCTCCAGCGCCAGCTTGATGCCGTCCGACATCTGGGCGCGCGTGGTGATCTGGGTCAGGTCGATGCCGAGCTGCACCATCGTCTGCGCGATGGCGGGCGAGACGCCCGTCAGGATGCAGCGCGCGCCCATCAGCCGCGCCGCCGTCACCGTCTTGATGAGGTGGTTGGCGACGAGCGTGTCCATCGTCCGCACGCCCGTGATGTCGAGGATGGCGATGGTCGAGCCCGTCTCGACCACCTTCTGCAGCAGCGCCTCCATCATCATCTGCGCGCGGCGCGAGTCGAGCGTGCCGATGATGGGGAGCGTCAGAATCTTGTCCCAGACCTTGATGACCGGCGTCGAGAGTTCCAGCATGTCGGCGCGCTGCTGGCGGATGATCTCCTCGCGCGAGCGGATGAAGTTCTCGACCATCACGAGCCCCAGCTTGTCGAGGAGCCGCGTGAAGTAGTTCATCTCCGAGACGACGGCCTCGGCGTTCCCCTCCAGCTCCTCGGCGAGCAGCGGGCTGACGACGTTGCGCAGGCTGAGGATGTAGGTCGCGTTCTCAAGCGGCGTGTAGCCCTTGACGGCGCGCATGTGCGAAATCTCGTTGAGGTAGTGGCGCAGGTCGTCGAAGGCCGGGTGGTCGAAGTCTGAGCCGCCCGAATCGTGGACGGCCTGCACGAGCATGTCCAGCACCTGACGCGACTGCTCGCGCAGGTCCTTCTTCGAGATAAGCTCGTCGCGGAACTCGTCGGCCTCGAGCCGCTCTTTGATCCAGAGGTTGAGAATCTCGTCGCGCCGCGAGGCGAGGAGCGCCGAGATGCGCCACTCGCCGCGCCGCGCGGGGTCGTTCTGATCCGCCATGTTCGTCCTCTTGTCTGGGCGCGGTGGGCCCCCGCCTCGCGGAACCGCCGAAGGGGCTCGGCCGCACACCCCTCGTGGGACGTGGGGCGGCGCGCGCTCGTTGAAAAAGGGGCGTTTTTAAGTCGGAGGTATCTTAGCACCCGGCGTGGGAAAAGCAACAACGCGCCGCGGGCGGTCGCGGCCCCGCGGCGCGTCTGCTGTCTCGGGCGGCGGGTCGCCCCGGGTTCGGCGCGGGCCGACTCTCGCGCCGCCCCGCGCCGCGGCTACTGCTGAATCTTCTGGATGGCGATGATGGTCATCGGCGCGTCGCTCGACGTGCGCGTGTAGGAGACCCAGAAGCCGGCCTTCGGGAAGCGCACCAGCTTGTAGACCGAGCCGTCCTGGTTGGCCTGGGGCTCGTCGCCGAGGACGGCCCGCGCCGTGGGCGCCGTCGCCTTTCCGCCGAGGAAGGTGACCTTGACGGCCGAGACTTTTTTGGCCGCGTCGTAGTAGACCTCGCATGACTCCTGCTCGTCGAAGGCGTAGACATCCTGCTTGTCGTCCTTCTCGGTCGGGCTGCCGAGGAGCTTGCGCGCCTCGTCGGCCGTCATGCCGATGCGGACGCCCTTGTAGGCGCTGAAGGGGGGCTCCTCCCGGGGCTTGTCGGCCGCCGCGCCGGCCTGGGCGGCGGCCGCGGCGGGCGCCAGGAGCGCGAGCGCGCAGAGCGCGAGGAGCGTCGGAAGTCGTGTCGCCCGTGGGCGCGTGGGTGCGTGGAGCATGGGACAGTCCCTCCTCTTGAAAAGGTTTGGCGTTCGTTCCGAAAAGGAAAAGGACGCGGCCGGGCGGGTAAGAGACGGGGGCTTCGCGGTAAAGCTCCCGCGGCGGCCCGGCCTCGCTGTGGCACGGAACGATAAGCCAGAGGCGCGCCCCGCGTCAATCCCGTTTCGCGTGCGGGGCGGCCGGCTCAGTGGATTTCGACTTCGATGGGCTTGAAGCTGTAGTTGTTCGACTTCTCGGCCGAGCAGGCGGTGACGCCGACGATGAGGTCCATCTCGGCGCGCAGGGTGAGGTGGTCGCCGGCGCGCGAGGGCGGCGGGTCAATGCGCAGCTCGCCCGTCGGGAGGACGACGACGTTCATGAAGGCGTTGAAGGTCGTCGGTATCGCGTCGGGCTCGACGCCGAAGGGCGCGAGGTTCTTCGAGAGGTTCTCGAAGCAGCTCGGGTGGTATTCGTGGAAGTCGTAGAGGAGTTTGAAAGTCTCGCGGCTGCACGGCGTCAGCAGGAAGTCGTGGCGGCCGACCGTGTCCTCGACGATGGTGAACATCGGCCGGCTGCGGTTCGAGTAGAGGACGTGGCCGGCGGTCAGGTAGATGGTGTTGGCGTAGTCAATCGTGCGCCCGGAGGAGAGCCACTCGGCCTTGTCCTCCTGCGCGAAGGCCGTCAGGTCCGAGACCTGCTCGCCGCGCGGGTCTATGATCTTCAGCAGGCGCCCGCGCGCGAGCAGGAAGCCCACGCCGGTCTGCGGCTCCAGGTGGTAGCGTTCGGTCAAAGTGTGCGCCTCGCGCGGGCCGGGCGGCCGCGCCCCGTCACCCCTCTTCGCCCGCGCCGCCGCCGCCGCGCGGGCGGAAGGGGCAGCGCCAGCCGTCCTCGACGGCGCGCCCGGAGTACTGCCGCGCCTCGCTGTGCTCGCCGTAGTCGCTCAGGTTCGGGTTGAGCGAGCCTTGCAGCCGGTAGTCGCGCGCGCGGACGGCCTCGCGGACGCGCGCGAACTCGTTGCGCTCGCGCAGCCGCTCGAACTGCTCGTGCGCGTTGAAGACGAGCGTCGGCCAGGCGAAGCGGCGCGCGAGCCGCGAGCTGGCCGGGTGCAGGCCGACGACGAAGAAGGCCGTGCCCGCGAAGCTGAACGAGAAGGCCGGGTCTTCCGGGTCGCTGCTCACCGTCGGGTCCCACGCGTGGAGTCCGTGGTCGAGGTCGTGCAGGCCCTGTAGCTGTGACCAGAGCAGCCGCTCCCACTCCGCCTCGTCCGCCGGCGCGGGCGCGGCGAAGCAGGCGACGTAGGTCGCGAAGTCCGTCTCGAACGCGGGCCGCTCGCGCGCGTACTCGCAGAGGTCGTAGGCCAGCGCGGCGGTCGTCGCGGCCGCGCCCAGCTCGTCGTACAGGCCGAAGCGGTAGGTGTTGTTCCTGACGGCGGCGCGCGCGCCGACGCACGAGAATCCGGGGTCGAGGACGTGCGCGCGGAAGTCCGCGTGGACGCGCGCGGCCTGCGGCGAGGGGGCGCGCGCCGGGTCGAGCGGGTGGACGAGCTTGCCGCCGCGCCACGCCGCGTAAGCGCTGCCGGAACCGCCTTCGCCGAAAGGGTTCGGCCTGACTGCCTGTGACATGCCCCTCGCTTCTTAAACCCGCGTGCGCCGAAGTCCCCCTCGGAGGCCGCGGCGCGAAAAATCCGCCCGGTAGCGCACACACGCAAAATAGAAAGATTTTGTATAGATTACGTGGCAGAGTGTTTCTAATAAGTTTACACGGCGCGGGCGGCGGCGTCCGTTTCTGTACATTGGGCGGCGCGCGCGAGCCTTCAGGGGAGCGCGACAGAGGCCCCGCGGGCGGGACACCACATGAAGAGAGAAGGGAAGACGAGCGACGTGGAAGGCGGGGGCGGCGCGGAGCCCTGCACGTATCTCCTGACCATCAGGCGCGTGCGCTTCGACGCGCGCGAGGCCGAGGGCTTCGCGCGCTACTTCCGCCTGCTGGCGGAGTCGGGCTGCGAGGTGCTGGTGGTTGACGGCTCGCCGCGCGAGGTCTTCGCGGCGCACGCCGGGGCGTGGCGCGGCGCGTGCCGCCACGCGCCCGTGGACCCGCAGTACAAGTACCTCAACGGCAAGGTCAACGGCGTCCACACGGGCATGGCGCTGGCCGCGCACGAGCGCGTCATCCTCGCCGACGACGACATACGCTACACGCCGGCGGACGTGCGGCGCATGTCGCGGCTGCTCGGCGAGTACGAGATGGTTCGGCCGCAGAACTACCTGAGCCCGCTCCCCCCGTGGGCGCGCACGGAGGCGGCGCGCATGCTCATCAACCGCGCGTGGCTCAGGGAGGGCGACTACCCCGGCACGCTCGGCGTGCGGCGCGACGCGATGGCGCGCGTCGGCCACTACGACGGCGACGTGCTCTTCGACAACGAGGAGATAGTGCGCCACTTCCGCGCGCGCGGCGCGCGCATCGCTTACGCGCGCGACTTCTTCCTGCTCAAGCGCCCGCCTTCCTTCCGCAAGTGGGTCGAGCAGCGCCCGCGTCAGGCGTACGAGGATTTCGTGATGCGCGCCAAGACCTTCTTCTTCGCCGCGCTGCCGTTCGCGCTCGCGGGCGCGTGGCTGGCTTCGGGCTGGCGCGGGGCGCTCGCCTCGGCGGCGTGCGTGGCGGCGGGCTCGGCGCTGCTGGCGGCGCGCGGCCTGGGCGACGGCGCGCGCCGCTTCTTCCCGGCGTGGGTCTGCGCCTACGCGCCGCTGTGGGTCGCCGAGCGGACGCTCAGCACCTACTGGGCCTTCTACTGGCGCGTCGCGCGCGGCGGCTACCCGTTCGGCGACAAGCTGCTCTCCAAGGGCACGGGGCGCGACTGGGTCGCGGCCGGGCGCGCCGAGCCCTGAGGCCGCGCCGCCGCCGGCGTTCACGCGCCGCGCCGAGGACGACGAAACCTTGCCAGAGCGAACCCCGACCCCGGACCTCGGCGACCTGCCGGACGAAGAGTTCCGCCGCCTGTTGCACGAGGCGGCCGACTGGATAGCGGACTACCGCGCGGGCATCGGGTCGCGCCGCGTCGCGCCGGCCGGGCCGCCCGGCGCCGTGGCCGCGGCGCTCCCCGAGTCCCCGCCCGAGCGCGCCGAGCCGATGGACGAAGTCCTGCGCGACTTCGAGCGCGTCGTCATGCCCGGCATCCTGCACTGGGGGCACCCGTCCTTCCTCGGCTACTTCTCGACGACGACGACCGCGCCCGGCATCCTCGGCGAGGTGCTGGCGGCCGCGCTCAACGTCTCGGCCATGACGTGGCAGACCTCGCCCGCCGCGACCGAGCTTGAGACGGTCGTGCTCGACTGGGTGCGCCAGATGCTCGGGCTGCCGGAGGAGTTCCGCGGCGTCGTCTACGACACGGCGTCGGTCGCGCTCGTCCACGCGCTCGCGGCCGCGCGCGAAGAGTTGGGCTACGACGTGCGGCGCGCCGGGCTCGCCGGCCGCCGCGACGTGCCCGCGCTCGTCGTCTACGCCTCCGACCAGGCGCACAGCTCGGTCGAGAAGGCGGCCATCATGCTCGGCCTCGGCGAGGAGAACGTCAGGCGCGTCGCCACCGACGGCGCGTACAGGATGGAGGTCGGGGCGCTGCGCGCCGCGCTCGACGAGGACGCGCGCGCGGGGCGCCGGCCGCTCGCCGTCGTCGCCACGGTCGGGACGACTTCGGCGACGAGCGTTGACCCGGTGGAGGAGGTGGCGGGCGTGTGCCGCGAGCGCGGCGTGTGGCTGCACGTTGACGCGGCCTACGGCGGGGCGATGGCGCTGCTGGAAGAGGGGCGTTGGGTGATGCGCGGGGTGGGGCGCGCCGACTCTGTGGTCTTCAACCCGCACAAGTGGCTCTACGTGCCGCTCGACTTCAGCGCGCTCTACGTCCGCCGCCCGGAGTCCTTGCGCCGCGTCTTCTCGCTCGTGCCCGAGTACCTGCGCGGCGACGCCGAGCGCGCCGCCGGGGCGGCCGAGAACTACATGGACTACGGCATCCAGCTCGGCCGACGCTTCCGCGCGCTGAAGGCGTGGTTCGTCATCCGCGCCTTCGGCCGCGAGGGGTTGGCCGCGCGCGTCCGCGAGTCGCGCCGCCTCGCCCTGCTCTTCGCCTCCTGGGTCGAACGGGACGCGCGCTTCGAGCTTCTGGCCCCCGTCGAGATGGCCGTCGTCTGCTTCCGCGCCCGCCGCGAGGGCGGCGACGCCGACGCCTTCAACGAGCGGCTCCTCGCGCGCGTCAACGACACGGGCGAAGCCTACCTCACGCACACGCGCCTCCACGGCCGGCTCGCGCTGCGCGTCGCCGTCGGCAACGTCCTCACGGCCGAGACGCACCTCGCCGCCGCGTGGGACTTAATCCGCCGTCAACTCGAAGAAGTCTTAAATGAGGGACCGCCCGCGGCGCCGGGCGGGGGGCTCAGGGCATGAGCTTGCGCCGGGTGGCCGGCGCTCGCCTCTTCCGCGAACACGATTGATTAAATCTGGAAGCCGCGGACGCGCTCGACCTTCCTGGGCTTCTGCGGCGGGGCGGCGAGGACGGCTTCGTCCTGTTCGCGGCGGCCGCGCTCCTCGGGCTCGTGCCAGCGCGCCCACTCGGTCGGGGCGTCGAAGGTCTCGCCGCCGTGTTTGGTGATGCGCTCGCGGACGCGGCACATGACGGGGGTGTTGACGCCGACGCCGGAGATGACGGCCTGCCCCTTGGTGAGCGCGGGCAGCTCGGCGAGGAGCTGGCGGCCGGCCCCCTCGACCGACTTGGCGACCGTGTCCTGGTCCACGGGGTTGACGATGCGCATGATGACCTGCGTCATGCACTGCGAGAGCACGTCCTGGTCGAGCTTGCCGGGGCGCTGCGTGATGAGCCCGATGCCGACGCCGAACTTGCGCCCCTCGGAGAGAATCTGCTTGAGGATGTTGGTCGAGACGACCGTCTGGCCGGCGGGCGCGAAGCGGTGCGCCTCTTCGAGGAGCGTGAAGACGGGGTAGGGCAGGTGGCTGTCGGTGTCCTTCTGCGACTCGCCGCGGACGGTCGCCATGCGCGCCTTGTTGACGCGCCGCAGCAGCGTGGCGACGACGACCTGCTGCTCGTTCTGCTCGATGTCGGAGAGCTGGAGGACGGTGCAGCGGCCGGGGCGGAACATCTCGGCGAGCGGGATGTGCTCGTGGTCGGAGAACAGGGAGTTGGGGCGGTCGAAGCGCGAGTCGAGGCGCCACAGCAGCCCCTCGATGGAGCTGGCGTTGCCGGAGTCGCCGCGGTCCGAGCCCTCGTACTTCTGCGCCTTCACCTCGTCGCGCAGGTCGTGGTAGCCCCACAGCTCGCCGCGCCGCGTGGCCGACAACTGCCGGAACGCCTGCGAGAGGAAGTGGAGCATCTTCTCCGAAGTCCCCTCGGGCAGCAGGTACTTGACGTCGGCCTCGGTGAGCGACGAGAAGCGCACCTTGACGCGCTCGTGCGTGAAGACCTTGACCTCGGGGCGGTAGCCGTCCGCCTCGCCGCCGAAGCGCGGGTCGTCCTCGATGGAGCGCAGCGTGTCGTACTCGCCGTGCGGGTCTACGACGAGGACGGCGGCGCGGTTGTAGGGCCGCATCAGCTCCTCGACCAGCACGCCCGCCGTGTAGGACTTGCCCGACCCCGTCGAGGCGAGGATGGCGAGGTGCGTCGAGACCACGTCCTTGATGGAGAGCACGACCGGCACCTCGTTCGCCTCGCGCGTCAGGAGGCTGCCGACGTGCGCCGAGCCGACCTCGCCCGCGTGGCGGGGCGAGAGGCAGTCGGAGAGCGTGGCCGAGGAGGCGAGGAAGACCGGGTCGCCCGGCCGCGGCGGGATGCGCGGGTTGACGAAGTCGCCGAGGCCGGGGTGGAAGTAGCCGATGGTCTCGACCGTGATCTCGTACAGCTCGCAGCCCTCGCCGTCGAGGCCGATGAGGGACGAGACGACCGCGGGCGGCGTCTCGGGGTCGGAGAGGAAGGTGTCGGGGAGGTTGCGCACCAGTCGGCGCTCGGTGACGTTGCCGATGATGCGGCGCTCAACCGACTGGTCGCGCGCCGTGTAGTAGACGAACTCGCCGATGCGCGCGCGCGCGCAGTCGGCCGTGATGAACAGGTACTCGTGCGGGCGCTCGCCCGGCCCCTTCACCGTCCCCGTCAGGGCGTCTGTCGTGTGCTCTTCTGTCATCTGTGTCGGCCGCGGTCGCAAAAAGGGCGCCCGCGGGCCCCACGGCCGCGGACGGGCGCGAGTATAACACGCGCCGGCGCGCGGCGGCCGTCAGTGGGGGAGCGCCGACCTCCTGGTGACGCCGCCGTGGACGTCCGAGAGCGGGTGGACGAGGACGAAGGCCGCCGGGTCGTGCTCCCTGACGAGCGCGCGGACGCGGCCTATCTCCAAACGGGTGACGACGCAGAGGAGGATGTCCTGCTCGGCGTCGGTCAGGCCGCGCCGCCCGCGGTAGACGGTCACGCCGCGCCCCAGGTCGCGGATGACGGCCTGCCGAATCTCCTCGCTTCGCTCCGAGACGACGACGAGCGCCGTGTACTCCTCGATGCCGTGGAGCAGAAAGTCTATCGTGCGCGACGCGGCGAAGTAGGTGAGCATCGAGTAGAGCGCGGCCTCGACGCCGAGCAGGAAGGCGGCGGCCGAGAAGATGAAGAGGTTGAGGATGAGGATGACGTCGCCGACGCGCAGCAGCGAGCTGCGCTTGCTGACGAGCAGCGCCGCGACCTCCGTGCCGTCGAGCACCGCCCCGCCGCGGATGGCGAGCCCGATGCCGGCGCCGATGAAGAAGCCGCCGAAGACCGCCGCCAGCAGCTTGTCGTGCGTCACCTCCGGCATGTGGACGAAGGCGAGGCAGAGGGCGAGGCCGCCGATGGCGAACGCGCTCTTGAGGGCGAAGCCGCGCCCGACCTGCCGGTAGCCGAGCGCGATGAACGGCAGGTTGATGAGCGGGATGAGCAGCGCCAGCGGCGCCCCCGTCACGTTCGAGAGGAGCATGGAGACGCCCGTCACCCCGCCGTCAATGAAGCGGCTCGGCAGCAGGAAGCCTTCCAGGCCGAAGGTGGCGGAGAGGATGCCGAGCGCGATGAGCGCGTAGTTGGCGGCGACGCGGGCAGGGCGACCAATCATCCGCCGAGGATAGCGGCGCGCGCCGGCGGCCGGCAAACGCGTCAGGCGAGGAAGAAGCGGCGGACGGCCTCGACGACGTGCTCCTGCTGCGCGCGCGTCAGCTCGGGGTAGACGGGCAGCGCGAGCGTCTCGCGCGCGGCGCGCTCGGACTCGGGGAAGTCGCCCTCCTTGTGGCCGAGGTAGGCGAAGCAGGGCTGTAGGTGGAGCGGGACCGGGTAGTAGACCTTCGTGCCGACGCCGGCGGCCTTCAGGTGCGCGAGCAGCGCGTCGCGCCGCGCCGCCGGGACGCGGACGACGTACTGGTGGAAGATGTGGCGCGCGCCGGGGCGCACGTAGGGCGGCGTGACGAACTCGTCGAGCCCGGCCTCGGAGAGCAGGCGCGTGTAGGCGTCGGCGCGCTCGCGGCGCGCGTCCGACCAGGCGTCGAGGCGCGGGAACTTGACGCGCAGCACGGCCGCCTGGAGCGCGTCGAGGCGGCTGTTGAAGCCGACCTCGTCGTGGTGGTACTCGGTCGCGCCGCCGTGGACGCGCAGGCGGCGCAGGCGCTCGGCCAGCCCGGCGTCGCCCGTCGTCACGAGCCCCGCCTCGCCCGCCGCGCCGAGGTTCTTCGTCGGGTAGAAGCTGACGCACCCGGCCGCGCCCACCGAGCCCGCTCGCCCCGCCTCGTCCCGCGCGCCGATGGCCTGCGCCGCGTCCTCGACGACGGGGAGGCCGCGCCGCCCCGCGACGCGCATGACCTCCGCCATCTCGGCGCACTGGCCGTAGAGGTGGACGGGCATCAGCGCGCGCGTGCGCGCGGTGACGGCGGCCTCCATCTTCTCGGGGTCTATGTTGTAGGTGCGCGGCTCGATGTCGGCGAAGACGGGGCGCGCGCCGGCGCGGGCGATGGCGCCGGCGGTGGCGAAGAAGGTGAAGGGCGTCGTGACGACCTCCGAACCCGGGCCGGCGTCGAGCGCGAGCAGCGCCAGGAGCAGCGCGTCCGAGCCCGACCCGCACCCGACGGCGTGCGCCGCGCCGGTGTAGGCCGCCAGCTCCTCTTCGAGCAGGCGCACCTCCTCGCCGAGTATGAACTGCTGCGAGTCGAGCACGCGCCCGACCGCCTCGCGCAACTCCTCGCGCAGCGCAGCGTGCTGCTGTTTCAGGTCGAGTAGAGGTACTTGCATCTTCGTCGCGGTCGCAGGCGCCTGCGGCGTGCGTCGGGTGGCGAGCGGTAAGAAGGCCGTCGGCTGGCAGCTAACAGCTAAAAGCTAAGAGCCGGCGGCCCCTCATCACCCGCCGCCCGTCACGCCTTGATTTTTATCCAGCGCCCGCCGTCGTTGATGGACTGCTGGGCGGCTTCGAGGAGGCGTACGACGCGCAGCCCCGCCGCGCCGTCTGAGAGCGCGGGGCGCGCGCCGCGCACCGCGTCGAGGAACTCGGCGCAGACGTAGCGCAGCGCCTCGGTCGTGTCGAGCTTCGGCGCCCAGACGTCGCCCGTGCGGTAGCTGACGAGCGTCCTGTACGCCTCCTCCTCGTCCGCCGCCGCCGCGTTGCGCGTCACGCCGCTGTCGTAGACCTTGACCTTCTCGGTCGGCTCGATGTCGTCGTAGACGACCATGCGGCGGCTGCCGGCGATGAGCGTGCGGCGAATCTTGACGGGCGAGAGCCAGTTGAAGTGGAAGTTGGCGATGAGCGAGTCGCCGAAGCGCAGCTGGACGTAGGCCGTGTTCTCGATGCCGGGCTGGATGTGGCTGCTGCCGGTCGCCAGCAGCTCCGTGGCCCCGCGCCCGACCACGTAGTCCATGATGGAGAAGTCGTGCGGCGCCAAATCCCACACGACGTTGATGTCGCGCTGGAAGAGGCCGAGGTTGATGCGCACCGAGTCGAAGTAGAGCAGGTCGCCCACCTCGCCGCCGGCCACCATCTCCTTGATCTTCCTGACCGCGCCCGTGTAGATGAAGGTGTGGTCCACCATCAGCGTCAGCCCGCGCCGCCCGGCCAGCGCTATCAGCTCCTCGGCCTCGCGCGAGGTGGCGGTGAAGGGCTTCTCGACGAGGACGTGCTTGCCGGCTTCGAGCGCGCGGCGCGCGAAGTCGAAGTGCGTCGAGACGGGCGTGGCGACGACGACGGCGTCGAGGCGCGGGTCGGCGAGCAGCTCCCCGTAGTCGGCGGCGGCGCGCGCCGCCGGGTAGCGCCGCGCGACCTTCGAGAGGTGGCGCGCGTCCTTGTCGCAGACCCAGCGCAGCTCCGCCGCCTCGTTCTCGGCGAAGTTGCGAATCAGGTTCGGCCCCCAGTAGCCGCAGCCGACGACACCGACCGTGATGCTCATCTCGTGTAGAAGCCGGAGGTCATTTGCCGGCGGCCCTGGCCGACTCGGCGCAGAAGTCCTCGATGGCGTGCGCGACGTAGGCCAGCTGCCGCCCGGTCAGCTCGGCGAACATCGGGAGCGAGAGCACGCGCCGCGCCTGGCGCTCGGCCTCGGGGAAGTCGCCCTCGCGGCGGCCGAGCGCGGCGTAGGCCGGCTGCAGGTGCGCCGGCACGGGGTAGTGAATCCCCGTCTGCACGCCCGCGCTCGACAGGTAGCGTTGCAGGGCGTCGCGCGCCGAGGTCTGGATGACGAAGAGGTGGTAGACGTGCTCGGCGTAGGCGGCCTCGCGCGGGAGCGTGAGCGCGCCGGCGTCTTCGAGCGGGCCGAGCAGCTCGCGGTAGCGCGCGGCGTGCTGGCGGCGCAGCTCGTTCCAGCCGTCGAGGTGTCTGAGCTTGACGCCGAGCACCGCGCCCTGGATGCCTTCGAGCCGGAGGTTGTAGCCGACGACCTCGTGGCGGTACTTGACCTCCGAGCCGTGGTCGCGCAGCAGCCTGACGCGGCGCGCGACCTCCGGGTCGTCGGTCGTCACCGCGCCGCCCTCGCCGTACGCGCCGAGGTTCTTGCCGGGGTAGAAGCTGAAACAGGCGGCGCGGGCGAGCGAGCCGGCGCGCCGCCCCTTGTAGCGCGCGCCGTGCGCCTGCGCCGCGTCCTCGACGACGAAGAGGTTGTGGCGCAGGGCGACCGCGCTCACGGCGTCCACGTCGGCCGGCTGGCCGTAGAGGTGGACGGGGATGACGGCGCGCGTGCGCTCCGTGACGGCGGCCTCTATCTTCTCGGGCGCGATGTTGTAGGTGACGGGGTCGCAGTCCACGAAGACGGGCGTGGCGCCGGCGGCCGAGACGGCCTCGGGCGTGGCGAAGAAGGTGTTGGCCGGGACGATGACCTCGTCGCCGGGGCCGACGCCGCACGCCATCAGCGCCAGGTGGATGGCCGCCGTGCCGTTCGAGACGCCGACGCACTCGCGCGCGCCGACGTACTCGGCGAAGTCGCGCTCGAACGCCTCGACCTCGCGCCCGAGGATGAAGGCCGACGTGTCGAGCACGCGCTGGACGGCCGCGTCAACCTCGGCCTTGATGGTGCGGTACTGCGCCTGTAGGTCTACGAAGGGAACTGGCATAAAAAAAGGCCGCCGGGGGCCGGCCGTCAACTCTTAGCCCGGACCCGTCCCGGGGGACGGGACGTGACGGCTAATGGCCGGCGGCCGGCCGCCCGCGGCTCCTCTTCTCACTCGTCGCTCATCAGTCTGAGAACTCTCGCAGGGTTGCCGGCGACGACCGCGCCGGCGGGGACGCTCCTCGTCACCACCGCGCCGGCGCCGACGACGGCGCGCTCGCCTATCTCTACCCCGCAGAGGATGGTGGCGTTGCTGCCGATGGAGGCGCCGCGGCGGACGACCGTCGGTTCGAGCTTCCAGTCGGCCTCGGTCTGCGGCGACCCGTCGGGGCGCGTGGCGCGCGGCAGGCGGTCGTTGGTGAACATGACGCCGTGGCCGACGAAGACCTCGTCCTCAATCGTCACGCCCTCGCAGACGAAGGTGTGGCTCGAAATCTTGCAGCGCGCGCCCACGCTCGCGCCCTTCTGTATCTCGACGAAGGTCCCGATGCGCGTCTCGTCGCCGACGCGGCAGCCGTAGAGGTTGACGAAGCCGTAAATCCGGACGTCGCGCCCCAGCTCGACGTCGGGCGCGACGCGCGCGAACTCGCCCGCCATCAGCGCGCGCCGCCGCCGTGGCCGTTCGAGCCGGCGGCGGCCGCCGCCTCGGCCCCCTCGGGCGCGGCCTCCTCGTCGCTGGAGTAGTAGCCCGAGTAGTAGCCCGAGTAGTAGTAGTAGTCGGTCCCCTCCATCTTCACGTTGTTGAGGACGATGCCGAAGATGTGCGCGCCGACGTCCTGCAACTGCTGCTTGGCGCGGCGCACGACCGCGCGCGACGAGCGGCCGCCGTGGACGACGAGCATCACGCCGTCCACCATCGTCGAGAGGATGGAGGCGTCGGTGAACGAGATGGCCGGCGGCGAGTCGATCACGATGTGCGTGAAGTTCTCGCCGAGCACGTAGAGGAGCTTGCGCATCTCCTCGGAGCCGAGCAGCTCCGCCGCGTTCGGCGGGACGGGGCCCGAGGAGATGACCTTCAGGTTGGGCAGCTTGTCGTAGGTCTGCACCAGCTCGGAGACGTTCGAGTCGCCCGACAGGTAGTTGGTCACGCCGCGCGTGTTCGGCAGCCCGAAGTGCGCGTGGACGCGGGGGCGGCGCAGGTCGCAGTCGAGGACGAGCACGTCCGCCCCCGTCTGCGCCAGCATCGTGGCGATGTTGACGACCGTGGTCGTCTTGCCCTCCGAAGGCTGGCTCGACGTGACGAGCACGGTCTTGGGCGGCTGGCCGGCGGACGAGAGCAGCAGCGAGGTGCGCAGGTGGCGGTAGGCCTCGGCCACGGGCGAGCGCACGTCGTCGATGAGCGCGAGCGCGGTGACGCCGGTCGGCGCCGGGTCGGGCGCGCCGCGGCTGATGAACCGGCGCGCCTCGCGCGGCGCCGGGATGAGCGCGAGCGTCGGCAGGTGCAGGTGGCGGTCTACGTCCTCGACCGACTTGAGCGTGTCGTCGAGGTAGTCGAGCAGGAAGGCGAGGCCGACGCCGACGCCCAGGGAGAGCAGGAAGGCGATGATGATGTTGCGCATGCGGGGCGGCCCGATGGGCTCGCGCGGCGTGCGCGCCTCCTCGACGGTCGAGACGTTGTTGGTGCGGTCGCTGGCGGTGACCTGCAACTCGCGCTGGCGCTGGAGGTAGGTCTGGTAGAGCTGCTTGTTCGTCTCGATGCGCTGCGAGAGGTCGGAGAGCCCCATCTCGGAGGTGGACTGCGCGTTGGCCGTGCCCTGCTCGGCGAAGTAGGAGGAGCGCAGCTTGGCCTCCTTGTCGCGCGCCGCCTCGTAGTCGCCCTTCATGCGGGCGATGACCTGCGCGGGCTGCTTGTCGAGGTCGCCCTGGAGCTTCTTGAGCTGCTCGTCAATCTTCTTGACCGCGGGCCACTCCGGCGTGTAGTTGACCATCAGCGCGGCGCGCTGCTCCTCCAGCTCCGAGATGCGCGCGCGCAGCTTGTTGATGTTGTCGTTCTTCTGCACCTCGGCGATGGACCAGACGTCGGCGCTGTTGAGCGTCTTGAGCGCCGCGTTGTAGGCGGCCTCCTTGTCCTTGCGGTCGGCCTCGGCCGCCTGGAGCTGCGAGCTGTAGGTCGTCAGCCGCACCTCGGTCAGGTTCTGCGCCGGCTTGTTGCCGAGCGGCAGGTTGTGGCCGCGCATGTAGGCGAGCCGCGCGTCCTGGTCGCGCTTGATCTGCGCCTGCAACTCGACTATCTGGTTGCCGAGCAGCGTGTTGGCGCGCTCCGCGCCGGCCGTCTCGTCGAGGATGTCGTTCTCGCGGAAGACGGCGGCCAGCGTGTTGACGACGTTCGAGGCTATCTGCGGGTCGGTGTGCGTGAAGCGGATGTTGACGAGGTTGGTGCGGTCGACCGGCTCGATGGTCAGGTTGTCGCGCAGCGTGTCCTCGTAGGGTTCGAGCTTCAGCGCCATCTCGGGCGTGAGCTGCTCGGAGCTGACGTCGGCGTCGGTGACGACGGGGACGGCCGCCTCCGGCTTCGGCGCCTCCTTGGCCTTGCCCCCGGTGACGACGCGGCGCAGGCCGGCGATGACGCCGGTGCCGCGGTACGAGCCGAGGAAGTTCGGGTTGTTCTGGAGGTCGAGCCGCATGATGACCTGGCGCGCCAGCTTCTGCGTCTTGAGCTTCTGGAGCTGCGTGTTCCAGTAGTTGGGGTCGTTGGCGCGGATGACGAAGTTGCCGCCGCGCCCCGTCTCCAGGACGCTCCGGCCGCGCTGCTCTATCTGAATCTGGGTGGCGGCCTCGTAGACCGACGGCAGGCGGTACATCTGGATGGCGACGAGCGAGGTGACGACGACCATCAGGCTGAGGATGAGCCACTTGCGCTTGAGCACTACGGCGAGGTACTCGCGCAGGTGCGCCGGCTCGGTCGAGCCGGCCGCGAGGGGCGTCACGACGGCGGCCGGGGGCGCCGCGAGGTCGCGCAGCGGGCGGTCGAGCGTCTCGCTGGAGAGCGGCAGGAGGCGGTTATCTTGCGACATCATAGTTCCTAAATCTCTTCCTGAATCCGGGGCGGAGAAACACTAAACCCCACTGAGCGGGCTCTTTCCGAACGCGTAATCATAGCAGAGACACGCCGCGAGGCAAACCGGGAGGAGGTAGGAGGCGGGCGTCGGACGGCGGCCGTCGGGCGGCGGAAAACCCCTCGGTCGGCGGAAAAATTCGCGGGGCGGGGCGGCGACTTCTCCGCCGCCCGCCGCCCGCCGGAGAAGCCGCCCGCCGCCCGCCGCCGTCTACCGATTCACCCCCGCGAACTCGGCGAGCGCGTCGCGCCAGTCGCGGAGCGGCTTGAGGCCGACGGCCTCGGAGAGCAGGCAGCGCAGGCGCGAGTTGCGCGGGCGCGGGGCGGGCCGCTTGAGCGAGTCCATGGGGACGCCCTCGACTTCGGCGCCGGGGACGCCGGCCGCGGCCGCTGCCGCGCGCGCGAAGCCCTCGTAGCTCGCGCCTTCGCCAGCGTTGACGACGTGGTAGACGCCCGGCAAATCCAGCTCGGCCAGCTCGCGCAGCCGCGCCGCGAGGTCGGGCGCGTAGGTCGGCGTGCCGTAGGAGTCCGAGATGGCCTTCAGGCGCTCGCCGCGCCGCGCGCGCTCCGCGGCGGTGGCGAGGAAGTTGCGCCCGCCGGCGCCGAAGACCCAGCCCGTGCGCACGACCGACGTGCGCGCCGAGGCCACCTGCGCGCGCCGCTCGCCTTCGAGCTTGGCCGCGCCGTAGGCGCTCAGGGGGTGCGGGTCGTCGCGCTGCGTGTAGAAGTGGCCCTCGCGCCGGCCGTCGAAGACGTAGTCGGTCGAGACGGTGACGAAGGAGGCGCCGGCCGCGCGGCTCGCCGTCGCCAGCGCCTCGACGCCCTGCGAGTTGACGAGGAAGGCGCGCTGCGGGTCAAGCTCGCACGCGTCCACGTCCGTCCACGCCGCGCAGTTGATGACGGCCTCGGGCTTCAGCCCCGCGACGGCCTCGCGCACCGCGCGCTCGTCCGCCACGTCCAGCCCCTCGCGGTCGAAGGCGAAGACCTCGTCGCCGCGCGCGCGGCACTGCGCCGCCAGCACCCCGCCGACCATCCCGCCGGCCCCGGTGATTAAGACTCGCATAGAATCAAGTAGACAACAGCAGACAGCAGACAGATTTCAGACGGCGAACGGTGGTCAGCGGCCGTCAGCCGGCAGGGAAACCTTTAGCAGCCGGCCGGCCGGCGCGCAAGCGGCCGCGCCGCCGCGCTCGTCCGCGCCGCCCGCCGCCCGCGGCCCCGCCCCCTAAATCGCCCCGTACTGCTTCTCGTAGTAGTCCCTGTAGGCGCCGCTGCGCGTGCGCGCGACCCAGTCGGCGTTCTCCGCGTACCAGCGGATGGTCTTGGCTAGCCCCGTCTCCCACGTCTCGCGCGGCCGCCAGCCGAGTTCACGTTCTATCTTGGCCGGGTCGATGGCGTAGCGGCGGTCGTGGCCGGGGCGGTCTTTGACGAACTTGAGGAGCGTGGGCGGCTTGGCCAGAGCGTTGAGGACGGACTCGGCGACTTCGAGGTTGCGCCGCTCGTTGCGCGCGCCGACGTTGTAGACCTCGCCGGCGCGCCCCTTCTGCATCACGGCGAGGATGGCGCGGCAGTGGTCTTCGACGTAAATCCAGTCACGCACGTTGCGGCCGTCGCCGTAGACGGGGATGGGCTCGTCGCGCATCGCGTTCGAGAGCATCAGCGGCAGGAACTTTTCGGGGAACTGGCGCGGGCCGTAGTTGTTGCCGCAGCGGGTCGTCACCACGTCGAGCCCGTGCGTGTGGCGCGCGGCGCGGCACAGGTGCTCGGCCGCCGCCTTCGACGCCGAGTAGGGGCTGTTGGGCTCGAACGGCGACTCCTCGGTGAAGAAGGCGTCGTCGCGCTCGGGCAGGCTCCCCATCACCTCGTCCGTCGAGACCTGCACGAAGCGCCCGACCCCGCGCTCGCGCGCCGCGTCGAGCAGCGCCTGCGTCCCCATGACGTTGGTGCGGATGAACTCGTTGGCCGAGTGGATGCTGCGGTCAACGTGCGACTCGGCGGCGAAGTTGACGAGGTAGTCCGTCCCCTCTTCGAGCGCCGCGAGGACGGCCTCCCTGTCGCAGATGTCGCCGCGGACGAAGCGGTGGCGGTCTTCGTGGAGCCCCTTCAGGTTGTCGGGGTTCCCGGCGTAGGTCAGCGCGTCGAAGTTGACGACGCGGCAGCCGGGCAGTTCTTCGAGCAGGAGCCGGACGAAGGCCGAGCCGATAAAGCCCGCGCCCCCGGTTACGAAAAGTTTCATCATGCAGTCACCGTAGTAAAGTTCAGGATGTCAGTCGCCCGCGTAAAGACTCAGGCGGCGCCGCTTCAGGTAGTCGAGCCGCCGCTCGACCGAGTCGTCGGGGCCGGCGGCCGTCTCGTAGATGGTGAAGCCCGAGCGCGCGTCGCAGCCCCCGACGCTCTCCGTCTCAAGGTAGCAGCGCCGCCACTCCTCCTTGCCGCGCCGCGCCTCTTCGAGCGCCGCCGCGCCGCCGCCCAGCAGCGGCGCCGTCATCAAAGCCGCGCCCGCCGCGAACGCCGCCAGCCCCGCCGCGCGCCCGCGCGCGCCCTCCTTCAAAGTCAGCAGCTCGAAGTATAGCGCGAGCGCGGCCGGGATGACGTAGGGCATGTAGCGCGCCGACGTGGCCTCACTCAGCCCGACGCAGACGCGCCCCACCGCCGCGCCCGCCGCGAAGAGGACGCTGAAGCCCGCCAGCGTCACGATGACGACGCCCGCGCGGGCGTCATCTCTTTCGCGGGCGGGGCCGCGGTCACGCAGCAGCAGCAGCGCCGCGCGGCGCGCGCACACCGCCGCCGTCAGCAGCACGAGCGGCGCGCCCAGCAGCGGCGCGAGCCGCCCCGCCCCGCCCGCGCGCCAGAACGAGGCGAACATCATCCCCGCGAACCCGAAGTAGTCGAGCGGGCGCTCGTGCGGGAAGTGGAAGCAGGCCGCCGCCGGGTCAGACCTGTAGCCGACGAAGAACGCGCCCAGCGACAGGAGCGACGCGCCCAGCGCGAGCAGCGGCGCCAGCGCCGCGCGCGCCGGGCCGGGGCCGGCGCCGCCCACGCGCCACGCGCGCCGCGCGTCGAGCAGGAGCAGCGGCGGCGTGATGAAGCCGACGAGCAGCCCGAACGTCGTGTAGACGAGCAGGAAGTTGAGCAGCGCCACGGCCGCGTAGCGCAGCCGGCTCCGCCAGCACCACGCGAGGCAGTAGAGCATGACGAGCAGCACGGGGAACGGCCCGTGCGAAGGGTTCGGGATGTACGTGTACGCGCCCGTCAGCGTGGGGTTGAGGAAGACGGCCGGGATGACCGCGTCCCACCACCTCAGCGGCCCGAACAGCCGCCGCCTGAGCAGCAGCGCGACGAGCAGCGCGGCGAAGACGACGGCGCACGACGCGTAGCCTTCGGCGCGCGCGTCCCACGCCGTCAGCTCCGCCAGGGGCTTGTAGGCCAGGAAGCCCACGCCCTGCCGGACGGGGCCGTTCTGGAAGCTGAAGAAGTCCCACGCCGTCCCGCCGTCGAACAGCGGCGCGTAGTAGTTCCACTGGTCGTAGTAGAGGACGTTGACGGCGTAGCGCCTGACGAGCAGCAGCATCCTCGCCTGTAGCGCCGCGGCCGCGAGCAGGACGAAGAGCGACGGCCCGCGCCTCACGCGCCCCGCCCTTCCGCCCCGCCCCGGCGCGGCTTCTCCGCGACGAGCAGCACGTTCTTGCCCACGGGCGGCGGGACGAGCGCCTCGACGCGCCGCAGCACGGGCACGCAGAAGCGGTCGTAGAAGCGCACGGCCGCCGGCTCCATCTCCTCCGAGCGCAGCACGCGGTACTTCAGCCACCACGGCAGCACGCCCGCCGCGTCGAAGTAGACCGCCTCGACCACTTCGAGCCCCGCCCGCCGGCACTTCTCCGCCAGCCCGCGCCGCGTGTAGCGCCGGCGGTGGCCCACCTGCCGGTCGAAGCTGCCGTAGAGCCACTCGAACGCCGGCACGAAGACGAAGAGGCGGCCGCCCGGCCCGAGCGTCTCGCGCACGACGCGCAGCTCGGCCTCGTCGTCTTCGACGTGTTCGAGCACGTTGACGTAGATGACCGAGTCGGGCCGCTCACGCTCGGCCAGCCGCCGCGCGACCCGCGCGAACGTGTCGTTGTGGAAGCTGACGCGCGTCGCGCGCGCGGCGCCGCGCAGGTTCTCGACGAGGCGGCCGTGCATCTCGGGCGAGGGCTCGACGAGCGCGAGCGACTCGGGGCTCCTCTCCAGCAGCAGCTCGGAGAAGGAGCCCGAGCCGGCGCCGACTTCGACGATGCGGCGGCCGAGGCGCGGCGCGAAGAGGTCGAGTATCCAGCGGTGGTAGTTGCGGGCGAACGACATGGACTCCAGGTCGCGGCCCGCGTACGAGAGCGCCTCAGCCATAGGTCTGCGCGTCGGGCGCGGCGGGGAAGCGGTGGCGCTCGACCTGCCGCAGCTCGGGCAGCCGCGTGAACGACGAGCGCAGCGGGCAGAAGAGGTTGAAGCGGAGGATGAGCCAGAGGGCCTGCAGGCCGTCGCGCAGACCTATCTTCTTCCCCTCGTCGTAGGTGCGGCCGTAGTAGCTGATGGGCACCTCGTAGACGGCGCACCCGAGCTTCGCCACCTTCGCCGTCACCTCGACCTCGAAGCCGAACCCGCTCGAAGTGATGCGCATGTTGCGGATGACCTCGCCGCGGAACGCCTTGTAGCCGGTCTCGATGTCGGTCATGTTGAGGTTCGTCAGCACGTTCGAGAGGAAGGTCAGGAACTTGTTGCCGAGGTAGTGGTAGAAGTAGAGCACGCGCGTCGCGCGCCGCACGAGGAAGCGCGAGCCGTAGACGACGTCAGCGCGGTCGTTGAGTATCGGCAGGATGACGAGCGGTATCTCAGCCGGGTCATATTCGAGGTCGGCGTCCTGCACGATGACCACCTCGCCCCGCGTCAGCGCGAAGCCCGTCCGCAGCGCCGCCGTCTTCCCGCGGTTGCGCTCGTGGCGCGCGACGCGCACGCGCTCGGGGTGCGCCTCCGCCAGCCGGCGCGCCACCTCGGGCGTCGCGTCGGTCGAGCAGTCGTCCACGACGACCACTTCGAGCAGCCGCGGCAGCGCCAGCAGCTTCTCGACGACCTGCGCGAGCGTCGCCCCCTCGTTGTAGGCGGGCACGACGACGGAGAGGCACGGTGCGGGCGGCGGCGTCTCGGTTGACATCTCTCTCTACTCTTGTCCGGCGTTTCGGGCGGCGGAAGCTTCCCTCGCGGGCGGGCGAAATTTTACGCTGACGGCGCGGGGCAATTTAGCATAAAAGCCCCCGTCGCTCTAACCGCTTGCGGGGGCGGCCCGCCGCGCCCCGCCCGAACTTTCGCTTTCGCCCCTCCCGGCGGGCCACGCCCCCGCCCCCCTCTTATTCGACGCGCGTCGGACGCCGCCGCGGGGCCGCCGGCGGCTGCGCAAAAAGTTGCAAGGACGCAAGCCGCCGGGGATTTTGCGGCGCGGGCCGGCGAGATGAAAATTTAACGTTGACAAGTCGGCGAAATTGGCATACAACCTTGCGCGCTTCTGACGACAGATAGTCTGCAAGCAGGGAACCTCGCTAAGAAACTTTCGGTGGCTGCCACACCTGTAAGCTTTCCCTTGCTGTAACAACCGACAAACGCGCGCGCGTCCCCGCCCGCGCCGCCCGGTTCCCGACGCCCCCGAGATTTTGACAAAGCTTTCAATGCACCAGACGACTCCGCCCCGCCGGCCGAACCCCCGCGACAGATTCCAGTCACACCGAGTACAAGGAGTTCCCATGAAAATCACTTCGCCCGCGTCAATTCTGACACTGTTACTACTGTGCCTGGCGCTCACGCCCGCGGCCGCCGCCCAGTCTTCCAGCGGGCTCTACCAGTTCACCGTGGACGACTCTTACATGAAGTACCTGGACTTCAACGCGCGCACGCAGGCGGACGGCAGCGCGACCGGCGAGCTTTACCTGAGCGACGAGGCGCCCGTCACCTTCCAGGACGTGGACGGCGTGGGCGACCGCACGCAGACCGGCACGGTCAAGGGCTTCTACGTCAAGGCCGTCCTCGACGACCTGGTCGTCGACAGGAATCAGGCCGTCATGAGCGGCGTCGTCAGGGATTCGAGCATGCTCGAACTCGTCGGCCTGCGCGTGCTGCTGACGGTCGTGGACAACGGCGACAACCTGAAGGTCCCCGACTACGTGACGTGGGGCTTCTACCGGACGGAGAAGCGCGCGTGGACGCCGTCGGACGCCGAGCTGAAGGAGGACCCGGGCGTCGGCCTGCGGTGGCTCGCCACCGACGCCGAGCGCAAGGACGACGAGGGCTACTGGATGCCGCGCGAGGAGGCGCCCGCCGGCGCGAAGACCTTCACGCTCGCCTCCTACGAGTTCTTCAACGCGAGCCGCGCCTCCGGCGACATCGCCGTCAACCCGTAACCTTTTAAGCCGACGCTTCCGTCCCCCGCGCGCCGGCGCGCGGGGCGACGCCGCCCGAATGAAACCAGCCTGTTAACCCGGTCGCAGTCGCCGAGCCCCGGCCGCAAGCGCCTTCCGCCTTCGAGACTGGACCCCAAACCCGATTAAGGAGATATCCCCATGAGCAAGTTCCGTTTCGCCTTCAACGCATTGGCAGTCCTCGTTTTCACCCTGGTAGGCTTCTCGGCCGCGCAGGCGCAGGCCACGCGCACTTGGGTCTCGGGCGTCGGCGACGACGTCAACCCGTGCTCGCGCACCGCGCCCTGCAAGACCTACGCCGGCGCCATCTCGAAGACCGCCAAGGACGGCGAGATCAGCACGCTCGACCCGGGCGGCTTCGGCACCATCACCATCACCAAGTCCATCACCATCAGCGGCGGCGGCAACGGCCAGGGCTACGGCTCGATCCTCTCGGCGCTCGCGCCGCAGGGCGTGCTCGTCAACATCACCGACGCGGCCGACGTGCGCAAGACCGTGCGCCTCGACGGCCTCAACATCAACGGCGCCAGCAGCGGCACCGACGGCATCCGCATGATCGCGGGCAACGCCATCCACATCGAGAACTGCGTGATCGACGGCGTCACCGGGCAGGGCATCGAGATCAACACGACCACGGCCTCGGCCACCGAGGTCTACATCAAGAACGTCTCGGTCAGGAACGCCGTCACCGACGGCATCCTGCTGACCCACGCCTCGCAGGTCGTCGTCGCGTCGCTGACCGACGTTCACGTCGGCAACTGCGGCAACGGCCTGACGCTCGGCAACCGCAGCCGCGCCACCGTCCGCGGCGGCACCTTCCACTCCAACAGCACCGCGGGCGTCAACGTCACGGCGACGGTCGGCGGCGGCGAGGCCACGCTCCAGAACTGCTCCATCAGCAACAACCCGACCGGCGTCATCGGCGGGGCCGCGCCCAACATCGTGCGCATCTCGCAGACCGCCATCTACGGCAACTCGACCAGCCTGACCGGCAACGTCAAGTCGTGGGGCAACAACTACATTGACGGCAACACCGTGAATAACGCGCCGGTTCTCCCGAACCTGACGCAGTTGTAAGACGGCGACTGTCTCGACCCGCGCCGCCGCCGCCGAAGGCCACAAGCCGGACGCGGCGGCGGCGCGGGTCGCCAGACGCCCGCAGTCTCGAACGCCGCCCCGCCGGGGCGGCGTCCCCACTTGAGCGGCGCGCCCCGGCCTGCCTCGCGCTCCGCGCACGACCGCCGCTTCCCAAATCCCCTTGCAGGTCTTGACCCGAAAGTGAGGTGCCCCATGGATTCCCGCGGAGCCTTTAACAACTCCCCGCCGGTAGCCAACCGAGCCCGCGCGCGCCGCAAATCCCGCGCCGGACTAAGCACACGCCCGCTCCGCGGCGCGTTCTGCGGCCTCGTCGTCTTAGCCGCCGTGGCCTGCGCGACGCTGACCGCCCCCTCGGCCTCGGCCTGGCGCGCCGCGCCGCGCCGCGCCGACGCCCCGGCGACGTCCGCGCGCCGAGAGGCGCCCGCCGCCGCGAAGGCCGCCCCGGCCGCGCGCGCCGAAAGGCGCGCCGCGCCGTCATCGGAGGCGCTGGCCGCAGGCGCCCTCTCCACCTACGCGGGCGTGCTCTCGCCCTACGCGGGCGCGCTCTTCCCGGCGCTCCTGCCGCAGACCGCGCCCGGCCCCGAGAACGTCCAAACCTACGCGGCCGACTGCGCGACGCCGAAGTCCGTCTTCAACCTCGGCGAGACGGTCTGCGCCCGGTACACCGGCGCGCCGACCTACAACTTCCCGCTGCGCCGCGTCGCGTGGGTCAACACCGTCGGGCTCGTCTTCAGCCCCGACGTCCCGGCGCAGGCCGACGTGACGAACGCCAACGACTCCGTCCTGTTCACCATCCCGATGAACGCGGTCTCGGACGAGGGGTTCGACCGCCGCGGCGGCTGGTCTGTCAACCTCATCTCGACCTCCGACGGCTCGGTCAGGGCGGCGGCCGCCTTCACCGTCAGGGACCCGAACAACGCCGCGGCCAACCTCTCGGTCTTCCAACTGGCCGAGGGCGGCAGCGCCGTGGTCGGCGCCGGCGGCGCCATCAACTACTTCGTGTCGGTGGTCAACCGCGGCCCGGACGCCGCGCAGAACGTCACGCTGAACATCGGCGCCCCGACGCTCTCCACGGCCTCGGCCTCGGCGCCGGCCTTCATCCTCGCCGCGCAGTTGTCCGGCCCCGTCTTCGACTGCACGGGCGCGGGCGGGAACACGCCCTGCGCCATCGAGACGCTGCCCGCGGGCGGGGTCGCCGTCTTCGCGGTCGCCTACAGCGTGCCGTCGGGCACGGCCGACTACACCGTCGTCACCAGCACGTCGAGCGTGTCGAGCGCCACGACCGACCCGCGCCCCTCCGACAACGCCTCGACCGCCTACGCGACGGTCATCGGCGCGACGTCGTCCTCCGACGAGTGCGCGCTGGCGTGCCCGGAGGATGTCACCGTCACGGCCGACACGACCCAGGACCCCGACGGGCCGGGCGGCGCCGACCCCGTCCCGGGTGCGCTCGTCAGCTTCGCCGCCGCCGAGCCTTCGGGCGAATGCGGCGCCGTCACGTCGAGCCCGGCCTCCGGCTCCTTCTTCCCCGTCGGCACGACGCTGGTCAGCTCGACCTCGGCGAACGGCGGCGCGTGCAGCTTCACCGTGACCGTCATCGGGGCGGGCGGGCCGACCATCTCCTGCCCGGCCAGCTACTCGACCGTCGCCGACGGCTGCGAGACGACCATCGCGGCCTCCGACCTCGGCCAGCCGGCGGCGACCGGCGAGGGCGTCGAAGTCTCGGCCGAGCGCAACGACGGCAAGGCGCTCGACGAGCCCTTCCCGGCCGGCGCGACCACCGTGACGTGGACGGCGACCGACGTCGCCGGCCGCAGGGTTTCGTGCACGCAGACGGTCAACGTCGGCGTCAACGACACCACGGCGCCGACCATCACGGCCCCGGCCGACGTGACGCTCTCGACCGGCGAGTCGGGCGGCGCGTGCGGCCTCGTCGTGAGCGAGGCGTCCTTCGGCGCGGCCGAGGCGGCCGACGGCGGCTGCGCCGTCTCCGTCTCGCGCACGGGCGTCCCGGCGGGCAACTTCTTCCCCGTCGGCTCGACGACCATCACGTGGCGCGCGACCGACGCGGCCGGCAACGTCGCCACCGACACGCAGACCATCACCATCGTCGAGGACACGCCGCCGACCGTGAACGCGCCCGCCCCGACGACCGTCACGCTCGGCGCGAGCTGCCAGGCGGCCGTCCCCGACGTCATCACGCTCGTCGAGGGCGCGCCCGAGCAGTCCACGGCCTACGACAACTGCACGCCGCTCTCGTCGCTCGTCGTGACGCAGACGCCGGCCGCCGGGACGCCTGTGGGCCCCGGCGTCCACACCGTCACCATCACGGCGACCGACGCGGCCGGCAACTCCCGCACGGGCGCGACGACCTTCACGGTCGTTGACGAGACGGCGCCGACCATCAGCGCGCCGCCCGCCGTCGCGGCCGGCACGGACGCCGCGTCCTGCTCGGCCTCGAACGTCGCGCTCGGCGCGCCGCAGACGGCCGACAACTGCTCGGTCACGGTGACGAACAACGCCCCGGCCGTCTTCCCCGTCGGGACGACGACCGTGACGTGGACGGCGACGGACGCCGCCGGCAACGCGGCGACCGCCACGCAGGCCGTCACCGTCACCGACCAGACGGGCCCCGCCATCACGCCGGCGGGCGCCGACCCGCTCGTGGTCGAGTGCCACACGTCGTTCGCCGACCCGGGCGCCTCGGCCTCCGACGCCTGCGACGGCGCGCGCCCCGTCTCGTCCTCGCACAACGTGAACGTGGACGCGCCGGGCAGCTACGCCGTCACCTACACGTCGTCCGACTCGAAGGGCAACACCACCACCAGAACCCGCGCGGTCAACGTGGTGGACACGACGGCGCCGACGGTCACGGTGCTGGGCGCGAACCCCGTGACGGTCGTCCAGGGCGACCCGTACGCGGACGCCGGGGCCGCGGCGGCCGACTCCTGCGCGGGCGCGCTGCCCGTCACGACGGCGGGCGCGGTCAACACGGCGGCGGTCGGGACTTACACGCTGACCTACGCGGCGACCGACCCCTCGGGCAACACGGCGACGGCGACGCGCACGGTGGTCGTCATCTACAGGTTCACCGGCTTCTTCTCGCCGGTGGCGAACCTGCCGACCTTCAACAGCGTGAAGGCCGGCCAGACCATCCCCATCAAGTTCAGCCTCAACGGCAACCGCGGGCTGGGCGTCATGGCGGCGGGCTTCCCGGCCTCGCAGCCCATCAACTGCGACTCGAACGCGCCGCTCTCGGACCTCGAAGGGACCGACGCGGCCGGCGGCAACACGCTGACCTACGACGCGGCTTCCGACAAGTACCAGTACAACTGGAAGACCGAGAAGTCGTGGGCCAACACCTGCCGCCTGCTCAACGTCAAGCTCAACGACGGCACGCAGCACACGGCGCTGTTCAAGTTCAAGTAAGGCGGAGCCGGGGGGGGGGGGGGGGGGGGGG
>DASVUF010000333.1:0-4179 GCA_036387195.1 Pyrinomonadaceae bacterium
GCCCCCGCCCCCGCGTCTCTTGTGGCGGTGGACTTCCCCGGCTCTGCGACCGAGCGTGCAGAATAATTCAGACCGCGCGCGTAGGGGTCTTCGGCGCGGGCGCGGCTAGCGGGCGGCCGTCGAGCCCGCGAGGACGTAGGACTGGTTCTCGCCGTCGAAGGAGACGCTGGCGAGCGTCTTCGAGCCGCCGCCGTCAACGAGCTTGATGTCCATGGGGTGCTTGCCGTCGGGGCGCGCTTCGGCGCGCGCGTCGGCCTTGGCGATGACTTCCCTGGTCTTGCGGTCAACGACGCTCAACTCGTTCTTCTCGTCGTCGAAGCTGAAGCGGTAGGTGCCGGCCTTGACGACCGTCCCGCCGACGGCGAAGTCCTGGCCGATGGTGACGACGCGGCTCTTCACCTTGGCGAACGCCGGCGAGACGCAGAGCAGGCCGAGGAGGAGCGCGGTGGCGATGCGGGTCATGGTCTTCTTCATCAGTAATTCCTTTCGGTGTGTTCGAGGGTTTCGCGCGGCGCCGGGCTCGGTCGGCTGTCGTGCGCCGCAGTCACACGCACTTTACGGGACGGGGTCGGCGCACGTTCGCCGAATGTGACGACCTGCGGGAACTTTGGTGCGAACGCCCGGGGGGTTGTGACGAGACGGAGCGCGGCCGCGAATGGCGAAAGTGGGACTGCCCGGACGCGACTCCAAACGTCGGAATTAACGTGCGGGCTTTTGAATTAAGTATGAGTAAAGTCGGCCGGCCGCGCCCCGCGCAGCATTCGTCTTTCAAGCGTCGGCGGCGCCTAGTTCAACTGTCGGCGCGGCGGGAGGACTTCGGACGGCGCGGGCTTTAGTTTTCGGCCGGCGGCGGCCCCGGGGGCGCGCGGCCCGCGGCTTGCCACCACAGAGGGGCGAGTCTCGAAGGCGACCTCAGGAGCGAACCATGTCAGACGCGACCTCTTTCACGCAGCGCGACGCGCGCGGCTACGGACTCGCCGGGTGGCCCTGCCCGGAGCGCGTCCTGCTCAGTTGCGCGCAGGTCTTGATGAACCCGCTCGTTGACGCGGCCGAGGCGGCGGCCGCCGGCGTCCGCAGGCGCGTGCGGCGCGAGCGCAGGCGGCGGCAGGTCGGGCGCTCGTACGACATGGCGGCCGAGATAGCGCGCCTCCTGCCGCCGGGCTCGCGCGTGCTCGACGTCGGCTGCGGCGCGGGCTTCATCGCGCACCATTTGTCGGCCCTCCTCGGCGCGCGCGTCCAGGGGGTTGACGTCCGGCCGAAGGTTGACGCCCCGATTGACTACGCCCGCTTCGACGGCGAGCGCCTCCCCGCCCCCGCGCGCTCTTTCGACGCGGCGCTGCTCTGCTACGTGCTGCACCACGCGCGGAACCAGCGCGCCTTCCTCGGCGAAGTCCGGCGCGTGCTGCGCGCGGGCGGGCTGGCGGTCGTCTACGAGGACGTGCCCGAGTCGGCGCTGGACCGCGCCGCGTGCGCCGCCCACGACCGCGCATGGCGCGCGCGGACGGGCCCCTGCCGCTTCAGGCTCGCCGACGACTGGCGCGCCGTCTTCGAGTCGGCCGGCTTCGAGGTCGTCGCGGAGCGCCCGCTCTCGCGCTGGCGCAACCTCGCGCACCCCGTCAGCCGCCGCCTGTTCCTGCTCAGGGCGGCCGGGCCGAAGGGCCGGAGCCCGCCGGGGGCGTGACAGCCCTGCGCCGCGGCTGCTAGGTTTAAATGCCGCCGCCGGCCGCCCGGCCGCACGCCCCTACGCTATGAGACTCCGCGCCGTCATCGCGCTCGCCTCGGCCGCCCTGCTCCTGACGGCGTGGTTCGTGTTCTACAAGTCGGACGCCTACGCGGCGCGCGTCGCGCTGGCGGCGGCGCTGTTGGGCGCGGCGGCCGCGCGCGTCTTCGCGTGGGCCTTCACGGCGCGCGACCTCGGGCTCGACGAGCGCGGCGCGGGCGCGGGCGCGCAGGGGGAGGAGTTCGAGGGGGCGACGCCGAACGTCACGCCGGCGGTCGCGGCGGGCGTGGCGCCGGCCGCGGCGCTGCTGGAGGTGACGATGGACAGCATGCGCGAGGCCGTCGTCATCATTGACAGCGCCATGCGCGTGGCGGCGCTCAACAACTCCGCGCGCGCGGCCTTCCGCTCGGGCGGCGCGGCGGCCGTCAGCCCCAACCGCCTGAGCGACCTGACGCGCAGCCCTTCGGTCTACTCGGCCTTCGCCGCGGCCGTCGCGCGCGGCGAGCGCGCCGAGGTCAAGGTCGAGCTGGGCTTCGGCGAGACGCGCCGCGTCTACGACCTGCACGTCGCGCCGCTCCGGCAGCGCGAGGTCGTCTACGGCAGCGACGTGCGCGGCGCGGTCGGCGTCTTCTTCGACATCACGGAGCTTGAGCGGCTCGAACGCGTCCGTCAGGAGTTCCTCTCGAACGTGAGCCACGAGTTGCGGACGCCGCTGACGGCCATCGTCACCTTCGTCGAGACGTTGCAGGATGGCGCTCTCGACGAGGCGGATACGGCGCGCCGCTTCCTCGCCGTCATCGCGCGCAACGCCGCGCGCATGCGCACGCTCATCGAAGACATCATGGAGCTGTCGGCCATCGAGTCGGGCGGGACGCGCATCGAGCCGCGCGAGGTCAACCTGCGCGCCGCGGTGCGGGAGACGTTCGGCGCGCTCGCGGCGAAGGCGGAGGACTGCGGCGTCGCCCTCGTCAACGAAGTCCCGGCCGGCGCGTCCGTCCGCGCCGACCCGCGGCGGCTGGAGCAGATGCTCCTCAACCTCGTGGACAACGCCATCAAGTACAGCCGGCGCGGCGGCTCGGTCGCGGTGAGGCACGAGCGGGGCGGGCGCGACCGAATCAGCGTCTCGGACACGGGCGAGGGCATCCCGGCCGAACACCTGCCGCGCATCTTCGAGCGCTTCTACCGCGTGGACCGCGCGCGCTCGCGCGAGCTGGGCGGGACGGGGCTGGGCCTCGCCATCGTCAAGCACCTCGCGCGCGCGCACGGCGGCGAAGTCGGCGTCCGCTCGACGCCCGACGAGGGCTCGACCTTCACCATCGAGCTTCCACGCCCCGCGCCCGACGCGGGCGAGGCGGCGGGCGCGCCGGCGCGGCCCGAGCCGCGGGCTTAAGTCTCGACGGCGCGGGTCGAGACGCCGAGCCAACTGCCGGAAGGCGCGCGGCCGGCGACGAAGACCGCGAGGTTGACGGAGCCGACGCGGTAGACCTTCAGGTCGGCGAGATTCTCTTCGAGCAGGCGTTGGAGCTTCTGGAACCTGCGCGCGAGCGCGCGCTCCTCCGCGCCCTTCCAGTCGGGCTCGGAGGCCGCGGCGCGGAAGAACTGGCCGGCGGTCTGCGTCTCGACGCCCGCGCCCGGGTCGGCGCCGGCCAGCGCGCGCAGGGCGTCGGGCGTCGGCGCGGCCTCCCACCTGAAGACCTCGAAGGGGTAGTCGGACTCTGACATGAAGGTCAGCCCCCGGGTCGCCTCCTCCAGCTCCCTTGTCAACTGTTCGTCGGTCATCTGCTGCTCGCCCTCCGGCGGCCGGCCGCCGCCCCGAAGTTTCGTAAAAAGTCGCCGCGCGCGTGAGCCCGTTCGGCCGCGAATCACGCGTTACAGGTGTGGCGCGAATGCCACGGGGAGGCTCTTATGCGAAAGCACTACACGGTCACGGCGTCGGCGACGGTGGAAGCGCCGGCCGAAGTCGTCTACGCGATTCTGGCAGACTACCACGACGGGCACCCGCGCATCCTTCCGCGGAAGTATTTCACGTCGCTCTCGGTCGAGCGCGGCGGCCGCGGCGACGGCACGGTCATCCGTTTCGGGATGCGCGCCTTCGGCCGGACGCACGAGTCGCGCGCCGCCGTCACGGAGCCCGAGCCGGGGCGCGTGCTGCGGGAAGAGGTCCTTGGCGGCGCCGACGTGGTGACGACCTTCACGGTCGAGCCCGACGGTCGGCGCTCGCGCGTGACCATCTCGACGCGGATGGGCGGCCCCGCGGGCCTGCGCGGCCTCGTCGAGCGGATGATGGCGACGAAGTACCTCAAGCGCGTCTACGCCGCCGAGCTGGCGCAGCTCAAAGACTTCGCGCGCAAGCAGAACGGCCGCCTCATCATCGCCGACTGGTGCGCACAGCAGGCCTGAGCGCCCGCGAAGGTTGACCGGCAGAAACGCGGGGACGCGGCTCGAAGACTTAAGTCTTC
>DASVUF010000334.1:0-3426 GCA_036387195.1 Pyrinomonadaceae bacterium
CCGCCCTTCTTTCTACCGACCGCCGTCCGGCCGCCCGCCGCTTCAGAGGAAGGTGACTTCGCCGTCAACGACGCGGGCGAGGTATCGGCCGTCGCGCATGACCCACGCGACGCGGCGGCCGGCGCGCGCCAGCTCGGCCCACTCGCTCGACTTGCGCGGGTTCTGCTCGACGAGCGCGCAGTCGTGCGGCAGCTCGACGTGGCGCAGCCCCGACTGCCGGAAGCGCCGCACGCCGCGCCCGCCCGAGAAGAGCTTCTCGAAGGCGACGAGGATGACGCCCGCCGCGGGCGCCTCTTCCGCTTCCGGTCTGTCGCTCTCGGCCACTTCTTTAAACCGTCGGAAGAGTCTTCAGGAGGGTTGGCCCGCGCCGGTCGGGCCGCCGTCGCCCGCCCCGGCGCCGCCCTTGCCGCCGCGGCGCGCGAAGCTGTTGACCAGTTCTATCAGCTCCCTGGCGCGGAAGGGCTTGGAGATGTAGGCGTCGAAGCCGGCTTCGAGCGCGCGGACGCGGTCCTGGTTGGCGGCGAAGGCGGTCACGGCGACGCAGGGGACGGCGCGCGTCCGCTCGTCGGCGCGCAGCTCCGCCAGCAGCCCCCAGCCGTCGAGCGCCGGCATCGAGAGGTCAATCAGCGCGACGGCCGGCGCCTCTTCGCGCGCGGCGTCGAGCGCCTCGCGCCCGTTGCGCGCCTCGCGGATGAGGTAGCCTTCGGTCTCCAGCATCAGGCGCAGGAGTTCCCGGTTGTCGTCGTAGTCGTCGGCGATGAGAATGCTGTCGGGCATCGTCGGGAATTTCAACTGCCAGGTTCGCGCCGGGCGGCCGAAGCCGCGCCCCGGCCTCACTCGTTCGGCCACAGATGATAAATCGAAAACCGAAAATCGCAAATCCGAAACGGCGAAAAACGACTCTCTTGACACTGTTTGGCCGCGGCGTCCATAATCGAATTAGCCCGTCGGCCCGGGCGTTTTCGGCGGACGCCGCGGGCCGCGGCCAAGCAAGCCCGGCCGGCGCCGGCGCCCGGACTCGCCCCCCTCTTGAAGCCGGCCACCGCGGCGCCTCGACCCTGCGCCGACCCCAACACGCCCACAAAGGAGACAGTGAACGTGTCCAGCGCTGACTTGGAAAAGAGCTTGCGCGCAGACGTGGAGGCTTACGTCGCGCAGCGCGCCGGCGGCCTGAAGGAGGAGCTGGAGCGCCTGCGCGCGCAGCTCAACGAGGCGCTCGCGCGCATGGGCGAGCGGTTGGACGCGCCCGCCGCCGAGGGCGACGCGCCGCTGGCCGTCGCCGTCGCCGAGCACCTGCGCAACGCCCGCAACCTCGGCATCGAGGCGGCCGCGGCCGAGTCCACGCGGGCGCGCGCCTCCTCCGACATCGCGCTCATCAAGGCCGCGGTTGACGAGCTGGACGCCCAGCACACTCAGTCCGAGATACTCAACACGCTGGTCAACCGCGCCGCCGCCTTCGCGCCGCGCGTCGCCTTCTTCGTCCTGAAGGGCGAGCGCGCGACGGGCTGGCGCGCGCGCGGCCTCGCCGGCACGGTGGGCGACGACGCCGTGCGCGAGCTGTCGCTGCCGCTCCAGTCCGACACGCTGCTCGGCGAGGCGGCGCGCACGCGCTCGACGTGGGCGGGCGAGCCCGGCTCGCACGCGCAGGACCACGCCATCTACCAGCACTTCGGCGGCGAGCCGCCGCACCGCATGGTCGCCGTCCCGCTGGTCGCGCGCGAGAAGGCCGTCGCCGTGCTCTACGCGGACACCGCCGGCCAGGACGCCGACGCCCTCAACCTCGAAGCCATCGAGACGCTGGTGCGCGTCGCCGGCATGGCGGTCGAGCTTCAGGGCGCGCGCCGCCAGACCGCGAGCGAGGGCGCGGCCGCCCGCCCCGCCGCCGCGCCGCCGCCGCCGCGCCCCGCCGCCGAGCCCGCGCGCCGCGAAGAGCCCGCGCCCCAATCCTTCGGGGCGCAGTCCTTCGAGCCGCAGCCGCAGCCCACACGCTTCGACACCCGTTCGACCGGCTTCGAGCCGCAGCCCTCCGGCTTCCAGGCGCAGCCTTCGGGCTTCGAGCCGCAGCCTTCGAGTTTCGAATCTCAGCCTTCGGGCTTCGAGTCCGAATCCTCCAGCTTCAAGGCGCCGCCCATCTCGGCCGAGGCGGAGCGCGAGCCGGCGCGCGCCTACGGGCCGCCGCCCGACGCGCCCGAGCAGACGCCCGCCTCCTTCTCGACGCCCGCCTCCTTCTCGACGCCGCCCGCGGCGGCCTCGTCCTTCGGCGCGCCGTCCGAGTTCTCGCACCCCGAGTCGTTCTCGACGCCGCCGCCCGCGCCCGAGCCCGAGCCGCCCGCGCAGCCCGTCTCGCCGCTCGGCAGCGCGCGCCGCTACGGCTCGATGGACATGGACTTCCCCGTCGAGGTGGCCGAAGAGGAGAAGCGCTACCACAACGAGGCGCGCCGCTTCGCACGCCTGCTCGTCTCCGAAATCAAGCTCTACAACGAGCAGAAGGTGCGCGAGGGGCGCGACGCCTCGGACCTCTACGAGCGCCTGCGCGAAGACATCGACCGCTCGCGCCAGATGTACGACAAGCGCGTCCGCCCCGAGGTGGCGAGCCGCTACGACTACTTCGACCACGAACTCGTCAACATGCTCGCCGAGGGCGACCGCAACAAGCTCGGCGCAGACTACCCCGGCGCGACCGTCGGGGCCTGACGCGACGCCGAAGGCGACCCAAGGCAAAAGGCCGAAGGCAAAGCCGAAGGAGGACGAAAGCCAGCGCGGCTCTCGTCCTCCTTTCTCCTTTCGCCCTTCATCCTCTCGCCCTTCATCCTCTCGCCCTTCATCCTTTCTCCTGCTTCCTTTCGCCTTCCGTCTACTTACTTTCTCCTGCTTCCTTTCGTCCTTTCTCCTTTCGTCTTCCGTCTACTTCCTTTCGCCCGCCTCCCACCGCCTTTCGCCCTGCTTTCTTTCGCGCCCGGTTCTTCGCGCTTCGCCCCTCGCGGCGCGCGCGGCGGCCGGCCTTTGCCTTTTGCCTTCTTCGGGCGGTTATAATCAGCGACCCCCGAAAAGTCTGCGCGGTGTCAACCGCGCGCGCGTCCCGAGTCATCAAACGAGGAAGTATGAGCCTGACCACCGACAAGCTTTGGAACCGCCGCGCGACCTTCGCGCTCGCGCTGTGCGGCGCGCTGGCGCTCGCCTCGGCGCTGCCGCTCTCGGTCGCGAGCTGCCGCACGCGGCAGACGGCGCGCGCCGACGAGCCGGCCGCCTACGAGCGCCTGCGCCTGCTCACACGCGGCGGCGTCGCGCCCGCCGAGCCGGCCGTCGCGCAGCTCGCCGAACAGTTCAAGGGGACGCGCACGGGCTCGCTCGCGCAACTGCTGCGCGCGCGCATGCGCTTCGAGGCGCGCGACTACGCGGGCGCGGCCGAGCTGCTGCGCTCGGCCG
>DASVUF010000335.1:0-15714 GCA_036387195.1 Pyrinomonadaceae bacterium
TCGCGCTGACCGCGGGCGGCCCGCCGCCGCGCGCCGCGCGCGTGGAAGTCTCGCCGGCCTCGGCCGTCCTCCCGGTCGGCGGCGAGAGGCGCTTCAGGGCGCGCGCGTTCGACTCGCTCGGCGACGAGGTTGAGAGCCCGGCCGCGACCTTCGCGGTCACGGGCGCGGGCGTCGCGGCCGTCAGCGCCGCGGGCGTGGCGTCGGGGCTGGCAGCGGGCGAGACGCTGTTGAGGGTCGGCGTGGGCGACGTCTTCGCGGAGGCGTCGGTGCGCGTCGTCGAGCGCACGCTCGTCGTCAACGAGGCGCTGGCCGACCCGCCGGACGGGCCGGCCGGGGACGCAAACCACGACGGCCTGCGCGCCGGCGCGGAGGACGAGTTCGCGGAGTTGGTCAACGGCTGGCAGGAGCCGCTCGACCTCTCGGGCTGGACGCTGCGGACGCGCGCTCTGAACGGCTCGACGGAGAGCGTGCGGCACACGTTCCCGCAGGGCGCTCGACTGCCGCCGGGCGAGGCGCTCGTCGTCTTCGGCGGCGGGAGCCCCGACGCGGAAGACGCCTTCTTCGGCGGCGCGCCCGTCGTCAAGGCTTCGGCCGGCTCGCTCTCGCTGAGCAATTCGGGGATGACGATTCTCGTACGCGACGCCGCGGGCGACCTCGTCACGCAGTTCTCGTACGGCGCGGACGGCGACGGCCTCGGCGGCGACTCTTTCAACCAGTCGGCGACGCGCTGGCCCGACGTCACGGGCGCGTTCGCGCCGCACGCCGCCGTCGGCGCCCCGGACAGGTTCTCGCCCGGCAGGCGCGCGGACGGCTCCTTCTTCCTCGAACGCGCGGGCCGCCTGGCGCGCGTCACGCTCGCGCCCGCGGAGCAGAGCGTCTTCGCCGGCGAGTCGGCGAGCTTCGACGCGCGCGCGTTCGACCAGTTCGGGCGGGCGCTGAAGGGCGCGAGGTTCGATTTCGAGTCGGGCGACGCGGGCGTGGCCGCCGTCGAGTCCTTGACGGCCGACGAGTCGTCCGGCGCGGCCACGGTCACGCTCAGGGGCTTGAGCCCGGGCGAGACGAAGGTCACGGCGACGGCGGGCGACGGCGCGCGCGTCGTCGTCGGCGAGGCCGCGACGCTCCTCGTGCGCAGGCCGCCGCCGAAGGTCGCGCGCGTCGAAGTCTCGCCGGCGGCGCTTGAGTTGAACCGCGGCGCGTCGGCGCGACTGTCGGCCGCGGCCTTCGACGAGGAGGGGCGGCCCGTCGCCGACGCGCGTTTCGTCTGGAGTTCGAGCGACCCGGCCGTGGCCGTCGTTGACGACGCGGGCGCGCTCAAAGTCGTCGGCGTCGGCGCGGCGCGGATAACCGCCGCCGTTTCGGACGGCCGCGGCGGCGAGGCGTCCGGCCGCGCGGAGTTGGGCGCGCGCCTGCCGCTCGTCATCAACGAGGCGCTGGCGGACGTGCCCCCCGACGACGCCTCGACGCCAGAGGTCGAGGGCGACGCCAACCGGGACGGCGTGCGCAGCGCCGACGACGACGAGTTCGTCGAGCTGGTCAACGCCTCGGCCGAGCCGGTCGAGTTGTCGGGTCTGCAAATCTCCGACGCGACAGGCGTCCGCTTCACCTTCGCGGACGGCTCCACGCTCGGCGCGGGGCGCGCGGCGCTCGTCTTCGGCGGCGGCTCGCCGCCCGCCGACGCCTTCGCGTTCGCGGGGGCGCAGGTCTTCAAGACCGGGTCGCTCAGCCTGAACGACGCGGGCGACGCGCTGACCCTGAGGCTGCCGCTCGCGGCGGGGCGCGCGGTCGTCGTCGCCTCGCTCGCGTACGGCGCGGGCGGCGTCGCCGCGCCGAGGGACCAGTCTCTCACGCGCTCGCCGGACGCGGGCGCGGCGACCGAGGGCGGAGAGTTCGCGCCGCACGCGGGCGCGGCCGGCTCGGCGGGGCGCGTCTACACGCCCGGCCGGCGCGCGGACGGGACGCCCTTCGGCTCGCCGCGGCTCACGCGCGTCGAGGTGACGCCCGCGACGGCCGCGCTCGAAGCGGGCGGCGCGCAAGACTTCGCCGCGCGCGCCTTCGCGCTCGACGGCGGGGACGAGATTGAGGTCACGCTCGTCTCCTTCGCATGGGCGACCGGCGACGCGAAGCGCCTGACCGTCGCGCCCGCCGAAGGTCTTACGGCCCGCGCCAGCGCGCAGGCGCCGGGCGCCGTCTCCCTCTACGCGCGCGCGGGCGGCCTCGAAGGCTTCGCCGGCGTCACCGTCAACCCGACCCCAACCCCGACGCCCTCGCCTTCGCCCACGCCTTCGCCTTCGCCAACTCCTACGCCTACCCCGCTCCCTTCCCCGACTCCAAAACCCACTCCGACTCCAACCCCGACTCCAACCCCGACTCCTGCGCCGACACCGACGCCGACGCCCACTCCGACGCCGGCGCCTACTCCCACACCTTCACCGACGCCGACTCCGTCACCGACACCTTCGCCGACGCCTTTGCCGACACCTTCGCCGACGCCTTCGCCTGTGCCGACGCCCGGGCCGACTCCTTCGCCAACGCCTGCGCCGAGTCCGAGTCCGGTTCCGGTGCCGGCGTCGGTCGTCATCAGTCAGGTCTACGGCGGCGCGGGGTGCGCGACGGCCAACTGCTCGACCTTCAGGAACGACTACGTCGAGCTTTTCAACCGCGGCGCCGAGCCCGTCTCGCTCGCGGGCTGGTCTGTGCAGTACGCGGCGGCGACCGGGACGGGCGCGTGGCAGGTGACGCCGCTCGCCGCCTTCACGCTCGCGCCCGGCCGGCGCTACCTCGTGCAGCAGGCGGGCAACGCCAACGGCGTCGGCCCGCTCCCCGCGCCCGACGCCGCCGGCTCCACTGCCATGAGCGCGACGGCCGGCAAGGTGGCGCTCGTCAGGAACGTCACGGCGCTCTCGGGCGCGTGCCCGGCGTCGGCGGCGCTCGCTGACCTTGTGGGCTACGGCGCATCGGCCAACTGCTCCGAGTCGGCGCCCGCCCCCGCGCCGAGCGCGACGCGCGCCGCCTTCAGAGACGGCGACGGCTGCGACGACACCGACAACAACGCCGCGGATTTCACGGCCGCCGCCCCCGACCCGCGCAACTCCTCCGCGCCCGCCCGCCTCTGCGCCGCCGCGCAGACGACGGCGGGAGAGCCCGGCTCCCGTCCGGAGCGAACTCTCCCGCCGTTCGACTCGCTAATTTTAAACGCCGCGCCCGCAACGCCGCACGCCGACGCGCCCGCGGGACTTTCTCCCCCGCCGGCCTTCAGCGCACCACGCCCGTCAGAGGGCTCGACGCGCTGGCGTAGAGGCGCCTGGGCATCCGCCCCGCGAGGTAGGCCAGCCGCCCGGCCTCGACCGCCAGGCGCATGGCCGTAGCCATCCGCGGCGCGTCCTCGGCCTCCGCAATCGCCGTGTTCATCAGGACGGCGTCCACGCCAAGCTCCATCGCCACGGCCGCGTCGCTCGCCGTGCCGACGCCCGCGTCCACGATGATGGTCGCGTCGGGAAGCTGCTCGCGCATGATGCGGAGGTTCGCCGGGTTCTGCACGCCGAGCCCCGACCCGATGGGCGCGGCCAGAGGCATCACGGCCGCGCAGCCGGCGTCGAGCAGCTTCTTCGCCATGATGAGGTCGTCCGAGAAGTAGGGCAGCACCTGGAAGCCCTCGCGGACGAGCGTGCGCGCCGCTTCGAGCGTCTGCTCGTTGTCCGGAAACAGCGTCGTCTGGTCGCCGATGACTTCGAGCTTGATGAGGTCGGTCTGCAAAGCCTCGCGCGCGAGCCGCGCCGTGCGCACGGCCTCTTCGGCGGTGTAGCAGCCGGCCGTGTTGGGCAGGACGACGAGGCTCGGGTCGAGGTGGTCGAGGAACGACTCCGTCCGGCGGTCCAGTGGCACGCGGCGGACGGCGACCGTCACCATCTCCGCGCCCGAAGCGCGGTGCGCCGCCTTCATCTCCCCGAAGCTGCGGTACTTCCCCGTCCCGACAATCAGGCGCGAAGAGAAGACGCGCCCCGCCACCTCGAACGTCTCCCTCGCCGTCTCTACTGCTGTGGACATTATTGTATGAGTGCTCTTTCTATAAGGATGGCCGCGCGCCGCTTAGTCCGTTGGGCGGGCTCGCGCACAATTTACACCCGTGAGGGCCGAAACCGAAGTCAGCCGCCGCCGACGAAGTGGACTATCTCGACGCGGTCGCCGTCCGCGAGCCTGAGCGCGGGCCAGTCGGCGCGCCGGGCGACCTCGCGGTTGTGCTCGACGGCGAGCCGCTCGGGCGCGAGCCGCAGCTCCTCGACGAGCGACTGGAGCGTCGCGCCCTCCTCGACCTCTTTCGGCTCGCCGTTGACTTCGATGCGCACGGGCTCCCCCTTCACTGGTGGATGATGCGGCGCAGCTCGGCCGCCTCGTCGCCCTTCGAGGCGCGGATGATGATGGCCGCGCGCCCGGAGGTGAAACGCGGGAGGAGCGCGCGCACGACGCCGACGCCCTGCGCGTCGGTCGTCGCCGTCAGGATGAGCGGCCGGAACGACGTGCCGAGGACTTTGACCGTCACGGAGGCGTCGGGCTCCGGCCGTCGGCCGTACGCGCCGCGGCCGACGTAGACCTTGACGGTCGCCAACTGGCCTGCGCGGAAATCGCCCTCGTCGTCGAGCAGGGTCATGTAGATTTCGTCGGAGTCCTGGTGCGCCGCCTCCAGCACCTCGGCCGTCAACAGCGGCGCGGGCGCGGCCGGGACGACCTCGACCACGGGCGGCGCGGGCGGCGGCTCGGGCGGCTTCTGGAAGGGGCGCGGGGGCAGGCCGCCGAGCGCGTTGATTTCGTCGGCGAGCGTGGTGAGGATGACGATTTCCGGCTCGGACTGCGACGCGCGCCCGCGCGCCGGGACGTCCTCTTCCGGCAGCGGCTCGACGAGGAGCGGCTCGACGAAGATGGGCGCGTCGTCCTCGGCCGCCGCCGGCGCGGGACTCGGCGCGGGCGCGGTCGTCGCCGCCGGCGCGGGCCTCGCCTCCTGCGGGGGTTTCGCCTCCTGCCCGGGTCTGGTCTTCGGCGCGTGCGTCGGCGGCGGCGCCGCCGGCGCGGGGAGCGTAATCACCTCCTGCGCCTGCCGGCTCGCCGCCGAGTCCGCGGCGCGGCTCGGCGCCTCTTCCGCAGGGCGGGGCGGCGCGGCCTGCGCGGGGCTGCTCGGCGTCTCCTCGGCGGGCGCGGCGGGCGGGACTGTGGCGGGCGGCGGGGTGGGCTCTGACTTCTTCCGCCTCTGGCCGCCGGAGACTTTGGCCGCGGGCGCGGCGGCGGCGACGCCCCCCGCCTGCGGCTCGGGCTCGGGGCCGGGCGCGGCGCCGCCCGCGCCGCCCATGCGCTTGAGGTCTTCGACGCGCCCGTTCTTGATGGCGGCGATGATGAGCTTGTGCTGGCGCTGGAGGCGTTCGGTCAGGACTTTCTCGTCAAAGCCCTTGCTGATGAGGTCTTCGTAAGGCGTGCGCTTGCTGGCGATGATGGCCCCGCCGACGTAGACGAGCGAGAGGATGAGCGGCGAGTCGAGCCCCTTGTCCTCCGTCTGGACGTGGTAGGTGACCCCTCCGTACGGTACGTCGGTGTTGAATCCGGTAATCAAGCGCTCGGGCCGAAGTTGAATAAATGACGCGGTTTGGGCCGGGAAAGCCGCCTCCCCGGCGGGGGCGAACTCAACTTAGCACAGCGGCCGGAAGCGGGTCAATCTCCTTGCAAAACGGGGCTTTGGGCGCTGGCGGACGTGGCTTGACAGGCCCCGCCGGCTGGACTAGGATTGCCCTTGTACCATGATTCTCAAAGTAAAGAACGGCCGCTCCGGGGGTCGCCTTTTCAGCGGAAGCTGACGGGAGGATAGTGTGTTCAATCTGGCCGACTACCTGCCCATCGCGCTCATGTTCCTGGTGGCCTTCGGCTTCGCCGTCGGCAACATCGCCCTCTCGCAACTCGTCGGCCAGCACAAGGCGACGCGGACGAAGACGATGCCCTACGAGTGCGGCAAGGACCCCGTGGGCTCCGCGCGCGAGCGCTTCTCCGTCAAGTTCTACCTCGTGGCGATGATCTTCATTCTCTTCGACATCGAGCTGATCTTCCTGCTGCCGTGGGCGGTCGTCTTCCGCGACTTCGTCGCGACCCACGGGCTCGGGACGCTCATCTACGTCGAGATGATGACGTTCGTCGTCCTGCTGCTGGTCGGCTACGTCTACATCCTGAAGAAGGGGCTGTTCGAGTGGGGCTCGCGCGCGCGCGTGGAGGCCGAGGCCGAGGCGCGCGCCCTGCGGCTCAGGGAGTCGCGCGAGCGCGCGTCGAGCCAGGCGGCGGCGCGGCCGGCGCGCGCGGCCTGAAAGCAAGGGGTTTTCCGTTATGGGTCTAGAGAATTTCATCGCCGAGGCGCTGCCCGACGTCATCACCACGCGGCTCGACTCGCTGGTCAACTGGGCGCGCAAGTCTTCGCTCTGGCCGGCGACCTTCGGGCTCGCCTGCTGCGCCATCGAGATGATGGCGACCACGGACTCGCGCCACGACCTGGCGCGCTTCGGCTCGGAGGTCTTCCGCGCGAGCCCCAGACAGGCGGACGTGATGATCGTCTCGGGGCGCGTGTCGCGGAAGATGGCGCCGGTGCTGCGCCGCATCTACGACCAGATGCCCGAGCCGAAGTGGGTCATCTCGATGGGCGCGTGCGCCACGTCGGGCGGCGTCTTCGACAACTACGCCATCGTCCAGGGCGTGGACAAGATAGTGCCTGTGGACGTCTACATCCCGCGCTGTCCGCCCCGCCCCGAAATGCTGATTCACGCCATCCTGATGCTCCAGGACAAGGTGATGAAGGAGACGCTGCGCGACCGCGACGACGTGCCGCCCGAGGAGGCTTACGAGGCCGTCCCGCCGGGCACGCTCCCGGCCGTCGGCGTCTCGGCCACCAACGAGGCGGCCGCGCAGGAGACGCCCTCGCGCCCCTACACCATCGCGTCGCGGCACGAGCGCCGCAGGTCGAGCTAGGCTCGGCGGCGGCGGGGCGGGCGCCGGGAAAAGGCGCCCGCCACGCCGCCCGCCACTTATCACTTTTCTTATGTCTCAAGACATCGAGCGAGAGAAAGAGATCGCCGCCGGGTCGCGCAGGGCCGCGTCCTACCCCGTGCCGCCGCCCGAGCTGATTGCGGCGCTCAGGCGCGACAACGAGGGCTGGGTCGCGGACGTCGTCGAGGCGTTCGGCGAGGTGACGCTGGTCACGCCGCGCGAGCACGTCGCCGCCCTCTGCGCGCACCTGAAGACCGCGCCCGGCTTCGAGTTCGACATGCTCTCGGACCTGAACGGCGCAGACCGCGGGCCCGAGGAGGAGCCGCGCTTCGAGGTCAACTACCACCTCTTCTCGACGAAGCGCTTCCACCGCCTGCGCCTGAAGGTGCTGCTCGACCAGGAGGACGTGCGCGTCCCGACGGTGACGGGCGTCTGGCGCACCGCCAACTGGCACGAGCGCGAGACTTTCGACATGTTCGGCGTCGTCTTCGACGGGCACCCCGACCTGCGCCGCATCCTGCTCCCGGACGACTGGCAGGGGCACGCGCTGCGCAAAGACTTCCCGCTGCGCGGCTACGAGCCGTACAGCCTGACCTGACGGACTTGAGGCCGCCGCGAGCGGGATGATGAACCCGAACCCAGCGCAGTTCGGCGGCTCTTTCCAGCAGCCGTCGCCCGGGCGGCCGAAGGGCTGCTGGGGGCGGTACTGGAAGGTCATCGTCCCGGCCGGCTGCCTGAGCCTGATACTGGCCGCCGTCGTGGCCGTCGCCGGCCTGCTGTTCGCCGCGATGTCGGCGCTGAAGTCGTCGGAGGTCTACCAGGGCGCGCTCAAGATAGCGCAGTCGCACCCGGCGGCGGTCGGGCGGCTCGGCGAGCCGGTCAGGGACGGCTGGCTCGTCAAGGGCAGCGTCAGTTACGACGCGGCCGGCGGGGCCGCCGACTTCGAGATTCCGCTGTCGGGCCCGAAGAACTCGGGGACGCTCTTCGTCAGGGCGGTCAACCCCGAGGGCGCGTGGATGTACGAGAGGCTCGACCTCTCGGTCGCCGGCGGCGAGACGCTCTCGCTGCTCGACCGCCGCCCCGACCAGCCGCCGGCGAGCCCGCCCGTGGACGTCGAGGAGGACGCCGACGACGCGGTGGCCGTGGACGAGGGCGAGGCCGCGGAGACTCCCCCGCCCTCGGACGGGCCGACCGTCTCGGCCGGCGCGCTCGACGCGAAGGCGGTCAGCAGGCCGCTGCCGCCGTACCCGCCGCTGGCGAAGGCCGCGCGCGCCTCCGGGACGGTGACGGTGCGTGTGACCGTTGACGAGACGGGTCACGTCGTCTCGGCGGCGGCCGTCTCGGGCCACCCGCTGCTGCGCGCGGCGGCGGTCGCCGCGGCCCGGCAGGCGCGCTTCGCGCCGACGCTCGAAGGCGGCGAGCCGGCCAGAGTCTCCGGCACGCTGACTTACGACTTCGAGCCCGAGCAGTAGAAGGGGGCCGCGCGCCCCGCGACTTACAGGGAAGACGCAAGCATGAGCGCATTTACGACGAATCCGCCGGCCTACGAGGTGATAGACCGCCCGCTCGACACGCAGATGACCATCTCGTTCGGGCCGCAGCACCCGTCCACGCACGGCGTGCTGCGGCTGGAACTCGTCCTCGACGGCGAGATGGTCGTCAAGTGCGTGCCCGACATCGGCTACCTGCACACGGGGATGGAGAAGCTCTTCGAGTACAAGAAGTACCAGCAGGGCATCGTCATCACCGACCGCATGGACTACCTCAACCCGCTCGGCAACAACCTCGCCTACTGCATGGCGGTCGAGAAGCTGCTCGGGCTCGAGATTCCCGAGCGCGCGCAGGTCATCCGCGTGATGATGTGCGAGTTCCAGCGCATCGCCTCGCACATGGTCTGGCTGGGGACGCACGCGCTCGACATCGGCGCGATGACCGTCTTCTTCTACGCCTTCCGCCAGCGCGAGAAGATTCTCAACCTCATCGAGGCCGCCTCGGGCGAGCGCATGACGCCCTCGTACTTCCGCATCGGCGGCCTGATGATGGACTTGCCCGCCGGCTTCGAGCGGCGCGCGCGCCAGTTCACGGACGACTTCCCCAAGGCCGTTGACGAGTGGCACGACCTTTTGTCGGGCAACCGCATCTTCCAGAACCGGACGAAGGGCGTCGGCGTCATCTCGGCCGAGGACGCGATTGACTGGGGGCTGACCGGCCCGCCGCTGCGCGGCAGCGGCGTCCCGCTCGACATACGGCGCGCCAACCCTTACTCGGGCTACGAGACTTACGACTTCGAGGTGCCCGTCGAGCACGGCTGCGACGTCTGGTCGCGCTACATGGTGCGGATGCGCGAGATGCTCGAGTCGAACAAGATCATCCGGCAGGCGCTCGAACGCCTGCGCCCCGGCCCCATCAAGGCCGACGCGCCCAAGGTCGTGCTGCCCGAGCGCGAGGCCATGAAGACGCACATGGACGCGCTCATCCACCACTTCCTGATCGTCGCCGAGGGCTTCAACGTGCCCGCCGGCGAGGTCTACCACCCCATCGAGGGCTCGAAGGGCGAGCTGGGCGTCTACGTCAAGTCGGACGGCGGGCCGAAGCCCGTCCGCGTCCACGTGCGCGGGCCGTCATTCGTCAACCTCTCGGCGCTGCCCGTCATGGCCGAGGGCGAGATGGTCGCCGACGTCGTCGCCGTCATCGGCTCGCTCGACATCGTGCTCGGGGAGATTGACAGGTAAACCGCAGGCCGCCGTCTTTCGGCCCCGGGTCTTTCGCCGAAAGCCGAACGCCTTTCGGCCGCCGGCCGCTCGACGCAGGGCCGGCAGCCAAGAGCTTCTTATGTCCCAGCAGTTCACACCGAACAACCCTCTGCCGCAGGAGGCCAAAGTCCCCGAGGAGATGGCGGTCTTCTCCGCGGAGGTCGAGGCCGAGATAGAACGGCACCTGGCCAAGTACCCCGTCAGGCGCTCGGCCATCCTGCCGCTGATGTTCATCGTCCAGCGCGAGCGCGGCGGCTGGCTCGACCCGCCGGGCGTCGCCTACCTGGCCGACCGGCTGGGGGTGCGCATCACCGACATCTGGGAGGTCGCGACCTTCTACTCGATGATCAACACCGAGCCGGTCGGCAGGTATCACCTCCAGGTCTGCAAGACGCTCTCGTGCAAGATCATGGGCGCGGGCCAACTCACCGCGCGCTGCGCGGAGCGGCTCGGCATCAAGCCGGGGCAGACGACCGACGACGGCCGGTTCTCGCTCTCCGAGGTCGAGTGTCTCGGCTCGTGCGGCACCGCGCCGATGATGCAGATCGGCTTCGACTACTACGAGAACCTGACGGCCGAGAAGGTTGACGAGATCATAGACAAGTGCCAGCGCGGCGAGCTGTCGAACGGCGTCCGCTGAGAGAGTCCGCAGGCGAAAGATTATGTTCATCGGGGCGATTGGCTGCGAGCCTTTGCAACTGAGGCGGGTGCTTCTGGAGAACTCCGCGTCGCTCGACGTGTACCGCCGCAATGGCGGGTACGAGGCGCTGCGGCGCGTCCTGAACGGCATGTCGCCGGACGACGTCATCGCGGAGGTCAAGAAGTCGGCGCTGCGCGGGCGCGGCGGCGCGGGCTTCCCGACCGGGATGAAGTGGGGCTTCGTGCCCAAAGACTCGCCCAAGCCGAAGTACGTCGTCTGCAACGCCGACGAGTCGGAGCCGGGCACCTTCAAAGACCGCTACCTGATGGAGCGCGACCCGCACATGCTCATCGAGGGCATGCTCATCGCGGCCTACGCCCTCGGCGCGCGCACGAACTACATCTACACGCGCGGCGAGTACCGCTACCTGATTGAAATCATGGACCGCGCGCTCGAAGAGGCGCGCGCGGCCGGCCTCCTCGGCGAGCGGATTCTGGGCACGGACTTCAGCTGCGAGGTCTACACGCACACGGGCGCGGGCGCCTACATCTGCGGCGAGGAGACGGCGCTGCTGAACTCGCTCGAAGGTCTGCGCGGGCACCCGCGCATGAAGCCGCCCTTCCCCGCGGTCGCCGGCCTCTACGGCTGCCCGACGGTCGTCAACAACGTCGAGACGCTGACGGCCGTGCCCGACATCATCCTGATGGGCGGCGAGGCGTGGCAGAAGCTCGGCACCGAGAAGAGCGGCGGGACGAAGCTGTGGAGCGTCTCGGGGCACGTCAACCGCCCCGGCGTCTACGAGCTGCCGATGGGCTACGACGACATGGAGAAGTTCATCCACGAGGACTGCGGCGGGATGCTCGGCGGCCGGAAGCTGAAGGCGGTCATCCCCGGCGGCTCCTCGGTCTACATCATGCCGGCCTCGGACATCGAGGGCAAAGACGTGCGGATGGACTACGAGGGGCTGGTCGCCGCCGGCTCGATGGTCGGCTCGGGCGGCTTCATCGTGATGGACGAGACGGTGGACGTCTTCGAGTCCACGAAGAACCTGACCGAGTTCTACAAGCACGAGTCCTGCGGCTGGTGCACGCCCTGCCGCGAGGGCACCGACTGGCTCGTCAAGGTCTTCAAGCGCATCGAGGCCGGCGAGGGCCGCCCCGACGACGCCCAACTGCTGCTCGACATCGTGGACAACATCGAGGGCAAGTCTTTCTGCCCGCTCGGCGACGCCGCGTCGTGGCCCATCCAGTCGGCCATCAAGAAGTTCCCCGAAGACTTCCGCCGCAAGGTCGCGGGCGGCGGCGGCGGCCACGTCAGGGACGGGCTGCCGACGGCCTGAAGGCCCGGGCGAGTCTGAAGCCAAGGACAGGAACGTTGAAGATGAGAAGACTCCTCTTAAGCATCGCGGTCGCCTGCTGCGCCGCCGGCGCCGCGGCGCCCGCGGGCGTCGCGGCGAACTCCCCCGCCGCGCAGTGCCGCGGCACAGACCGCGTCATTCCCAAGCGCGTCAGGTTCGGCCGCGGCCGCACGACGGCCGTCATCAGGGACACCGTCCGGCTCTGCACCTCGCACGAGTACACGCTACGCGCGGGCGCCGGCCAGAGGATGAGCGTCCACCTCGCCACCGGCAGGAGGACGAGCTTCACCGTGCAGTCCCCCTCGGGGACGCTCGAAGGCGCCGACGGCGTCACGGACTGGACGGGCGAGCTGCCCGAGTCGGGCGACTACCTTATCCAGATAGGCACCGACGCCACCGCCGCCTACACGCTGGAAGTGACGGTCAGGTGAACCGAAATTTGAAAGCGGTACTGGTTTAATCAAATGCCGGCAGAATTAGTCAAAGTCACAATCAACGGGCAGGACGTGCAGGTCGAGAAGGGCGCGCGCCTGATAGACGTGTGCCGCGAGAACGGGCACGCCATCCCGTCCTTCTGCTACTACGCAGACCTCGCCCTCCAGGCTTCGTGCCGGATGTGCCTCGTGCGCATCGAGAAGATGCCGAAGCTCCAGACCTCCTGCACCATCACCTGCACCGACGGCATGGTCGTCACCACGCAGTCCGAGGAGATCGAGAAGGCGCAGCGCGGCATGGTCGAGTTTTTGCTCGCCAACCACCCGCTCGACTGCCCCGTCTGCGACCGCGGCGGCGAGTGCGAGTTGCAGGAGATGGTCTTCGACTGGGGCAACCTCGAAGAGCGCTTCACCGAGCGGAAGAACTACGCGCCCGAGAAGTTCCTCAGCCCGATAGTCGCCAACGACCCGCAGCGCTGCATCCTGTGCAAGCGCTGCACGCGCGTCTGCGACGAGTGGATGGGCGAGGACGCCATCGAGGCCGGCGGGCGCGGCGCGCACACCGTCATCGGCACCTACGGCGGCTGGCTCAACTGCTCGCAGTGCGGCAACTGCATCGAGGTCTGCCCGACGGGCACGCTCCTGGACGCGACCTACCGCCACCAGACCCGCCCGTGGGAGCTTTCGCGCACGACCTCGACCTGTAGCTTCTGCTCCGACGGCTGCCAGCTCTCGGTCGGCGCGCGGCGCGGCGAGGTGATGCGCGTCGTGGCGCGCGACCGCTACGTCAACGGGCACAACGGCGAGTTCCTCTGCATCAAGGGGCGCTTCGCGCACCCGTTCGTCAACCACGAGGAGCGCCTGCGCACGCCGCTCGTCCGCTACAAGAAGGGCGGCCGGCTCGTCCCAGCGACGTGGGAGGAGGCCGTCCGCTTCGCGTCGGAGAGGATGAAGGCGGTCGTCGCCGAGCACGGCGGCGGCGCGGTCGGCGTCGTGGGCAGCCCCCGCCTGACCAACGAGTCGAACTGGGCCATGCTCAAGTTCGCGCGCGAAGTCCTCGGCACGGACAAGTACACCGCGGCCGAAGCCTTCTCGCTCGTCCCCTTCTTCGAGAACCTCTCGGCGCCCATCGCCACGCACCGCGACATCCGCCGCGCCAGGACGATCCTGCTCATCGGCGGCGAGCCCGAGGAGTTGCAGCCCCTGACGGGGCGCGCCGTCCGGCAGGCCGTGCGCAACGACGGCGCGAAGCTCGTCATCGTCAACAGCCGCGAGATACGGCTCCGCCAGCAGGCCGCGCAGTTCATACACGTCCGCGCCGGCTCGGAGGACGCGGCCGTGCTCGCGCTCGCCTCGCCGGGCGACGCCGCCGCGGCGGCGCGCAAGCTCGGCGTCGAGGCCGACGAACTCGCGCGCGCCAGCCAGCTCATCAGCGAGACGGCGGGCGACGTGGTCGTCATGTTCGGCGGCGAGCTGGGCGCCGAGGCGCAGGCCGCGCTCGCGCGCATCCCCGCCGCCTTCGGCGAGGGCGAGGGGCGGCGCTTCCTCTTCCACCCGCTGCCGCTCTTCAACAACAGCGTCGGCGTCCACGACCTCGGCCTGATGTCGGGCGCCCTGAACCCGCTCGAAATCCTCGACGCGGCCGGCGGCGAAGTGCGCGCGCTCTACGTCGCCGGGAGCTTCCTGCCCGCGCACTTCGAGGGGCGCGAGGGGGCGCTCTCAAGGCTCGACCTGCTCGTCGTGCAGGAGCTTTTCCTGACCGAGACGGCGCTGGCGGCCGACGTCGTCTTCCCCGCCGCCTCGTTCGCGGAGGTGGACGGGACGTTCACCAACAACGGCGGGCTCGTCCAGCGCGTGCGCCAGTCAATCCCGCCCGTCCACCAGTCGAAGCCCGACTGGGCCATCACCTCGCAGCTCGCCGCGGCGATGGGGCGCGACCTCGGCTTCCAGATGTCTTCGAGCAGCATCTTTTCGGAGATAGCGCGCGGCGTCCCGGCCTACGAGGGGCTGCGCTACCCGCTGCTGAAGGACGAGACGCGCCCCGTGCAGGTCAGGCACGCGCAGACGCCGGGCGGCGGCGGCGCGGCGCTCGTCGGCCACCTGCGCGACGCGGTCGCCGCGCTCGACGAGACGGGCGAGAAGACGGCCGGCACGCCGCCCGTCGGCCACGAACTCTTCAAGCTCGGCGTGCTGACGAGCAAGGTCCCGCAGTTCCACCTGCTCGCCGCCGGCAACCCCGAGCCGGAGACGGTGCTCATCTCGCCGCTCTACCAGATAACGGTTGACCCCTCGCTGCGCCGCGCGTCGGCGGCAGGAGACTGACCAGGAAGCGCCGGGGGCCGGGCGCCGAGGGCCGAGTGAACAACTCGCCCCCGCCCGGCCCCCGGCGCTCGGCACTTAAATCTTATGGACTGGCTTGCAAACCAAATCGGCGCCGAATGGGCGCGCACCGTCGGGCAGCTCGTCGGCATCAACGTCGGCTTCATCGTGGTGCTGATGATAGTGGCCTACACGGTGCTGGCCGAGCGGCGCGTGCTCGGGTTCATACAGGGGCGTCTGGGGCCGAACCGCGTGGGGCCGGGCGGGCTGTTCCAGCCGTTCGCGGACCTCCTGAAGTTCATCTTCAAGGAGGAGATCACGCCCTCGGCCTCGACGCGCTTCGTCTACTTCCTCGCGCCCGTCATCGCCATCACGGCGGCGCTGATGCCCATCATCGTCTACCCGTTCGGGCCGCGCGTCTGGCTCCCGTTCGTCGGCGACTTCCACCTCGTCGTCGCGCGCTTCGACATCGCGCTGCTCTACGTCCTGGGCATCACGTCGGTCGGCGTCTACGGCGTGGCGCTGGCGGGCTGGGCGTCGAACTCGAAGTACAGCCTGATGGGCAGCCTGCGCGCGGCGGCGCAGATGATCTCCTACGAGCTGTCGCTCGGCCTCTCGCTCGTCGGCGTGGTGCTGATGTCCGGGACGCTCGACCTCTACTCCATCGTCGAGCAGCAGGGCGGGTGGTACGGGATGCGCTGGAACATTTGGGACGTGACGCGCGCGCCGCAGGTCATCGGCTTCGTCACGTACCTCATCTCGGCCATCGCCGAGACGAACCGCGTGCCGTTCGACCTGCCCGAGGCCGAGACGGAGCTGGTCGCGGGCTTCCACACCGAGTACTCGGCGCTGAAGTTCGCGCTCTTCTTCATGGCCGAGTACGTCAACATGTTCACGGTCTCGATGCTCGCCACGACGCTCTTCCTCGGCGGCTGGCAGGGGCCGTTCGTGGACGTCTTCCCGTGGCTCGGCGTCGTGTGGTTCCTGCTGAAGGTGACGTTCTTCCTGTTCCTCTACATCTGGCTGCGCGGGACGCTGCCGCGCTTCCGCTTCGACCAGCTGATGAGCTTCGGCTGGAAGTTCCTGCTGCCGGTCGCCATCTTCAACGTCGTGCTGACGGCGACCGTGCTGTACTTCCGCTGGAGCTGATTCGGGGGGCGGCCTCCCGGGGGCGCCGCCGGACACGCTATGGACTGGCTACAC